>CAZPQC010000010.1:0-47633 GCA_964588525.1 uncultured Spirochaetaceae bacterium | reverse complement strand
GCGACAAGGACATGGTGGAGACCTACATGGAAGAGGTGGCCAAGATCCTGGCCGTGGCGGAGTATGCCGGGGCGCGTAAGAAGGACGATTTCTGGATTTACAGGCAGTTCTACGATGACAACGGGAAGCCGACCAAGAAGGAGTATACCTACTACATGCTCTACACGGTGCCGCAGGAGCAGATCGACGCGGCCATCCAGAGATCCCTGGACGCCCAGAACAACAAGGATAAGCCCAAGACCGAGGAGGAGCAGACCGCGCGCGACAGGGTAAAAGAGCTGTTCTCCGAAGGTCTGTAATTATTCAAGGCTGTCGAAGCGAATTGTTGGAAACCGACGCGGGGACGATACGTCCCCGCGTCTAATAAAAAAGATATGACCGTCTCTCGGGTCGGGTGAGCCGACAAAAGCATCCGACCCGGGTTAGACGCGAGTGCGAAGAGGAGAAGTTCATGAAAAGGGCCAGTGTAATCGCAATATTGTTCATCGGGGCGCTTTTGATGCTCTATACGAGCTGCACATCCGGACCCGATACCGCTCAGGGACAGGTCGTGGAGACTCCCCCCGACTGGGTGTTAAAGCCTCCGGAGAGCGACGATCAATATGTGTATTTCACCGGCTCAGGCACTTCCAGCAGCGGCAGCCTGGCGGAAGCCGAAGAAGCGGCCCGGGGCGCGGTGCTGGATGAGATCATGCGCTACCTCGGTGTCCGGATCACCTCCGAAACCACAGCCACGGCCCGGGCGTCCGTGGATGATTTCCAGACGGACGTGGTGCAGCAACTCACCTCGAGATCTTCCGGAAGAGTGGCGGGGTTGGAGATCGCCGAGAAGTGGCAGGTCCAGCAAGCCGGCGGTCTGACCCTCTACCTGCTGGCTCGCTACAACAAGACTGACCTGGCCAAGGAAAAACGCCGTCTGGAAGAGGTATTCCAGGAGAAGATCGAGGCTGTCTCCGGACCGGAGCTGGAAGCCCAGGAGCTCGAATCCCGAGGCCAGCTCTACCAGGCTGCAATTCGCTATCTGGACGCCGCCTCGGCAGCCTTCAAGTCGGATCTGGAAAATGTGGAAATCAAATTCGAGCGGAATATCAACCAGGCGAGCAACGCGGTTCGAAGCATAGGCATAGTCAAGTTGAACGACAACCTGAGCACGTTTATGGGACGGGAGTTCGAGGAGCCCTTCCGGGCGAAAGTGGTAAACGGATCTACCGCCGGTGACCCGGGAGTCGAAGGCGCCTCGGTGCGGGTGGTGTACAAAGTTATGAGGAGCAGCGGTAGGCCGGCGGTACGCACGGAAACCGTGAAAACCGATGCCGATGGCATCGTTTCCTTTCAGGCTCCGGCGCCGAACTTCGTGGGTAAGGAACAGCTCACCATGTCCCTCGACATGAGCGATGCCATGGAGTCGCTGCTCGATGTTCCGGATGAATTGTACAGCCAGGTTGAGGGATTCGAGCAGCTGGTCTCGAACAAGAAAATCACCTTTTCCTTCGAATCCCTGTCCATGGCGTCGCGGATCAGCACGGGGGTTGCCGTGTTCGATCTCGATGCTTCGGGAAACCCCATCGCCTTGACCGAAACCTCGGCGGGATTGCTGGAAAAGCTGGGGCAGGCCGGCTTCCAGGTCAAAAATCTGCCTGTGGCCGTTACCAACGTCGCGGGACGCCCCACCTCCCAGGTAGCTGTTTTCCTCAACAACAACTTCAGCGGACAGGTGGAGCGGGCGATATTCGGCACGGCCAAGATCTCCGATCACTCCCAGGATAAGGAGACCGTGATCATCCAGGTCACCGGGACCGTGACCGTCGTGGAACTGGCTTCCGGGAAAACACTGCTCACGGTGAACAAGACCAAGCGCGCCCAGGGTACCAACGCTTCGGCAGCTTTGTCTACGGCCTTCAAGAAGCTGGGCGAGGACATCGGCGAGGCGATTATTAACCAGCTGCAGTGAAGCGGCCTAGTCCCCGTAGGTCTCCAGGTAGTCCTTCACGATCTGGGGAGGTTCGGCGCCCTTGGGTACGAAGATAAGGCTGGCCGAGTTTATGCAGTAGCGAAGCCCGGTCGGATCAGGACCGTCCGGGAACACATGCCCCAGGTGAGAACCGCTGGAGCTGTCCACCACCTCTACCCGCCGCATGAAGAGCTCGTTGTCCTCGATCAGAATCACCGCATCCGGATCGATCGGCTCGTAGAAGCTCGGCCATCCGGTACCGGAGTTGAACTTGCTCTCCGAGCTGAAAAGCGGCTGGCCGGTGGCGGCGGAGTAGTAGGTACCCTCCTGGTACACCTTATCCAACTTGCCCGTGAATGCCCTTTCGGTACCCTTCTCCCGCAGTACGTAGTATTCGAACTCACCGAGGCGCTGTTTCCATTGCCGCTCGCTCAGGGCGATGGGGTAGTCGATCTTGGTATCCTTCGGGAGAATCTTGAGGGATGCCCAATCCGAACCGCGCCCTTTTCCCGCGGATTGAGAAAACAGAATCGCGGCTGTTGTAAAAAAGAAAAATAAGCCCAAGATCTTTATCTTACTGTTCATGTCATAAATATAATAACGGCTTGGAGACAGAGTAAAGCTGTGTTGGGCTGTTGGTTTTGTAGCCGAGTCCCTGATCCGTGCGTACTCTCAGGTCAGCTGACCAGCTCCGGAGGCAGATGTTCCAATCTGTTGTGATAGACCACCGAAGTTTGGGTCGGGTGGAAATCGATACGGGTGATCCCGGTGTTGTGCATCGTGAACCACAGGCCGTCCGTGCCTGCTCCGCCGGTCAAGGCCAGAATTACCACGTGATAAAAGCCCCCGTGGGTTACCACCGCCACCCGGTCCTCCCCGGTTCCATGCCGCCTGCGTAGTTCGACCAGAAAGTCCTTGGCGCGCTGCTTCCACTGCGCTTCGGTCTCCACCGGCCGGTTCCACCAGCCGTGATCGTTCAAGTGTTGGGGTAGCAGGAGATCAGGGTAATGCTCCTGGAAGTAGGAGCGGCTCTTTCCGGGACGGCCGATCAGCTCTCCGGTTTGTTCATCCGCAAGGAAGATCCCCAACTGCTCATGGACCTCCGGCCAGGCAATCACCGGCAGGTTGCAGGTTCGGGAAACAGCTGTAGCCGTAGCCACGGCGCGAAGCATCAGAGAACTGTAGAGGTGGGTGAAGCGAAACTCGCCGCCGGAAACGCCGCGCTCCGCCAGATAATCGGACAGGACCTTCGCCTGCTGGACGCCGAGGGGGGTGAGCTCCGGGTCCTCGACCCTGCCGATGCTGGAATCGGTTCGCTCGTAGAGTGCGTTGTTGGCGGATTGGGCGTGCCGAATCAGGTACAGGGTCATGATGGTTCCCTCCCAATATAGTAAGGCTTTCTCATCGAGTAAAGCTTTGGAGGGAAGAACTCATGAACATGATTGCCAGCGGCATAACGGCGGCTATCGAGGCGATGGTCAGGCCAGAAGCGCGGCTTTGATCTTGCTGGGATGGTTCGAAATGATTCCGCGAACCCCGAGATGTATCAGACGGGTAGCTTCCGCGGGGTCATCCACTGTCCAGGCGAGGATCCGGCTGCGCAGCATCCTCCGCAGCAAGAAGGAGCTGATCCTGGTAACCTGAGACGAACGGGGTTTCATGTAGGGGGTCGGGATAACCATCCCCGCCTGTCCCCGACGCAGAAGCAGGGGAACATCGCGATGTCTCGCGTAGATGTGGGCCGTCGGGATCTCGGGTGCGACAGCCTGAACCCGGCGGATGCAGTACGGGTTGAAGGAGGAAATCAAACAGCGATCGGTCATCCCGTGGCTGCGGATCCGTTCGACCACCGTCTCCTCCAGGCCGTTGCTTCGCCTCTGTCCCCATTTGAGCTCGATATCGTAGTAGAGACGGTCCCCGCTGAGCTCGAAAACTTCATCCAGGAGGGGGATGCCCTCGTCCCGGAAGGTACCGCCGAACCAGCTGCCTGCGTCCAGGCGCCTCAGCTTCGAAGCCGGGCAGTCCTGTACCAGCGCATCCACGCCGGTGACGCGCTTTACATTTTCGTCGTGGATGACCACGACCTTTCCGTCCCGGCTCAAACGCACGTCCAGCTCCACCCCCGGAATGCCGTGTTCCAGGAGCAGGGAAAAGGCGGCCAGGGTGTTTTCTGGGGCTAGATGGGAATAGCCGCGGTGCCCGAACAGCATCACCTCCGAGGCGGGAGAGTCGCAATCGGTCGTGAAAGGGGATCGGGGATTAGCGGTCTTCACCCTGACCCATCTTTTTTTTCAACGCTTGCAGTGCCTGATCCGCCTCGGTGTTGCGCAGGTTCTCCTTCAACTTGTCCGGTTCTCCCACCAGCATCTGCATCTGGGCCAGCAGGGCGTCGGCGTCGACCTGTAGGGAGGAGCGTATCTTGGTGGCTTTGAGCTTCTCCTTCAACACATCCACCTTGCGCTTCAGTTCCAGCTCTTCCTGATGGAGTTGTTGGCAGCGGACTTCGAGCTCCGCCACCCGCTGTTCCGCGCCACGCTTCAACACCGGTTCCCCCCGGCTCTCGGCCAGCTTGACCCGCCTGCTCCAGTGTTCCAGCTCTTCTTCGGCCACGGCTCGTTGTTTCTGGGCCTTTTTCAACGAGATAATGAAAGCCAGTACGTACTCTCGAGCGGACTCGAAGTCCAGAAAATCTATATCCGTGTCTCTCATGGTTTTCTCCCGCCGGCACTACAGAAGATACCTCCAATCTTCCGGGTTGTTAAGCGAAAAAGCGGTTTTGAGCCCTTTGCACCACCTGGAAGCCTGCTTATTGAACGGCTTCAGGAAAAGCCGTATCTTGTCCCTGATGGAGAACAATTCGTTCTATCCCCGGGATTCGATTGCCGCCCTGGCCACGCCGTGGGGGGAAAGCGCGCTGGCGGTGATTCGGGTATCCGGAGCGGACAGCCTCAGGCTTCTGGATTCCCTGTTCCGCTCCGCCTCGGCCGCGGTGGGGACTCTGGCAGCTGTCCAAGGACATACGGTGCATCGCGGCGCGATCGTCGTTGGCGACGGGGAGGAAGAGCCGGAGATCATCGATGAGGTGCTGGTAGCGGTATATCGCGGCCCGAAGAGCTTTACCGGTGAGGATGGAGCGGAGATTTTTTGTCACGGGAGTCCGGTGATCATCCGGCGGCTGTTGGAATTACTGACCGCGGCGGGGTTTCGCTTCGCCGGACCGGGGGAGTTCACCCTGCGGGCGTTTCTCAACCGAAAGCTCGACCTGACCCAGGCGGAGGCAGTAAACGAGGTGGTTCGGGCCAAATCGGATCGGGCAAGAGCCATCGCCCTGAACCGCTTGTCCGGGGCGATCGAGCAGAAGATCACCCAGATAAAGCAGGCCGTCGTGCGGCTTTCCGCTGCCGTTGAGCTGGGTCTGGACTACCCGGAGGATGAGATCGAGGAGAACAACCCGATCGCCAGGGAGGAGGAGGCCGCCCTCTGCCAGGAGGAACTGGAGCGGCTTTTATCCACCTACCGGATCGGAAAGCTCTACCAGGAGGGGATCTCCGTGGTGTTGGCCGGCAGAACCAACTCGGGCAAATCGACGCTGTTCAACAGGATGCTGCGGGAAGATCGAGCCATAGTCTCGGAGGTGCATGGAACGACCCGGGACTATCTGGAGGCGGTTGTGACTATCGATGGGGTCCCTATAAAACTCTACGACACCGCCGGGTACAGAGACCGGGCTGATAGCATCGAGGCTGAGGGGATGCGCCGCACCGACAGCATCGTTGCCAACGCCGATCTGGTCCTCTATCTGGTGGATGCCGGAGAGGGCTTGGTCGTACAGGATGAGGAGTTCCTCAACGCACGAGCCCAGGCCGGGCGGACGATCCCGGTATGGAACAAGATCGACGCCCGGGGTGCCGAAGAAACCGGCTGTCCTCTGGGATTCGTGGCGGCCAGCGCCAGAGAGGGGAAGGGCCTGGAAGCCTTGAGCCGGAGGATCATTGAAACGGTTCTCAAAGGGATGGCTGCGGTGGACGCGGGGGAGCCGATCATCGATTCCCTGCGGCAGAAGCGATTGCTCGAATGTGCCCGCCAGGGTATCGAGGATTTTCGCAGGGGCCTGGGGGAGAGCCAGCCCCTCGACGTGCTGGCGGTGGATCTCAAGGAAGTGATCGATGCCCTTGGGGAGATCACCGGAGAGGTCACCTCCCGGGATATCCTCAACCAGATCTTCTCCCAATTCTGCGTGGGTAAGTGACCATGGATTTCGATGCCATAGTGATCGGCGGCGGTCATGCGGGAATCGAGGCCGCCGGAGCCCTGGCCGCGTTGGGGAACAAAACCATTCTGATCACCCAGAATCTCGACTGTATCGGGAAATTGTCCTGCAATCCCGCCATAGGCGGGCTGTCCAAGGGCAATCTGGTGCGGGAGATCGACGCGCTGGGCGGTCTCATGGGCCGGCTCATAGACCGGACCATGATCCAATTCCGGATTCTAAACCGCAGCAAAGGGCCGGCGGTTCAGGCGCCCCGAGCCCAGGCGGACAAGGCTCACTACAGCCTGCTGGCCAAACAGACCCTGGAACAGCTGCCCAACCTCACCCTTTTCCAGGATACGGTTGTCGATTTTCTGACTTCCGATACCATGGGGCAAAGGCAGAGGGGCGCCGAAGCGGCGGGGGGAGAGACGCCGAGCGGCCAGGCGACGATTCAGGGAGTGATCACTGAAAGAGGAAGGCGGATTCGCTCCCGGACCGTGGTTCTGACAACAGGAACCTTTCTGGAAGCCAAGATTTTCATCGGCGAGTACGTCGCCCCGGCGGGCAGGCTGGGAGAACCTCCGGCCTGCGGCCTGGGAATCCGTCTGCGGGAGATGGGGTTCACCGTGGGGCGGCTGAAGACCGGTACACCTGCGCGGGGCTTGAGCTCCTCCCTGATTCTGGAGCGGATGGAGGAACAGAGAGGTGACGACCAGATGCTGCCTTTCAGCTTTGCCGCTCAAGAAGCGATCCTGGACCGGCCCTCGGTCTCCTGTTACGTAACCTACACCACACCGGAGACCCACCGCATCATTCGGGAGAATATGCACCGTTCTCCCCTGTACGGAGGAAAGATCAAAGGAATCGGGCCGCGCTACTGTCCGTCTATCGAGGACAAGGTTGTCCGTTTCCCCGATCGGGATCGCCACCAGATCTTCATCGAGCCGGAGGGTTTGAGCACGGAGGAGGTCTATCTGAACGGCATCTCCTCCTCCCTCCCCGAGGAGGTTCAGGAACAATTCTTGCGTACCGTGCCCGGCCTGGAAAAGCTCGAGATTCTCCGGCCCGGGTATGCCGTGGAGTACGATTTCATCAATCCTACCCAGCTGTATCCCTCTCTGGAGAGCAAACGGCTGCGGGGCCTGTTCGTGGCCGGTCAGACCAACGGGACCTCCGGCTACGAAGAAGCCGCAGCTCAGGGGTTGATGGCCGGAATCAATGCATCCGCCTATCTGCGGGGCACCTCTCCCCTGGTTCTGTCTCGGGCCGAAGCGTACATAGGAGTGCTGATCGACGATCTCGTTACTCTGGGAACCGAGGAGCCCTACCGTCTGTTCACCTCCCGGGCCGAATACCGCCTGTCCCTGCGTCACGATACGGCGGACCTGAGGCTGCTGGAGAAGGGGTACCAGAGGGGATTGCAGAGTGAGGCGGCCGTGCAAGTCCTGGAGGCGAAACGCCGGGGGATCGAGGAGATTCGCGAACTGCTGCGCCGGCGCAGCCTGCAGGAGTCCGACTGCGAGAACCTGCCGCATCTGCGAAAACACCTCGGCCGTCCCCTGGAGCAGGCGCTCAAAGATCCGGAGGTCCACATCGAGCAACTGCTGATCGGAGCGCTCGGCCCGGCGCAGGTGGAGCAAACGAATCCTGCCTGGCTCCGTCTCAGCGAGCTGGATGTGAAGTACGAAGGCTATATCCGGCGCCAGGAGAAGCAGGTAGAGCGGTTCCGCAAGATGGAGGATCTGAAGATCCCCCGGGATTTCGATTATGAGGCCGCCACCGGCCTGTCGACCGAAAGCCGGCTGAAGTTCAAAGAGATCCGTCCCCTGTCGATCGGACAGGCCTCCAGGATTTCCGGAGTGCGCTCCTCGGATATCGCGGTGCTTCTGGTCTATCTGGGCGGCGGCCGGCGGGAGCTCGGCTGATGCCGGGGAGAATGTGCCCCGAATTTAGGGAAGGCCTGGAGCAGCTGGAGATACCCTTCAGCGCAGAGCAAATCATCAAGGTTCAGATATTCCTCGAGGAGCTGGAACGCTGGAATCGGCGGTACGGTCTCGTAGGCCGCCGCGATGCGAAGGACCGGCAGCTCGACCGACGGCAGCTGATCGTACGGCACGTACTGGATTCGCTTGCGGCCTGGGCGACAGTCAAAGCGCTTGATCAGAGAAGGCAGGTCGCCGACGTGGGAAGCGGCGCCGGTTTCCCCGGAATCCCGCTGGCCGTGTTTCTGCCGGATTCCCGCTTCACACTGTTGGAGCCTTCGGCAAAAAAAGCGGCGTTTCTACGGAACGCGGCGATCCTCGCCAACCTGGAGAACGTCGAGGTTGCCGAGATCCGCCTGCAGGAGGTCAGGCGGCGCTTCGACCTGGTCGTGTTCAGGGCTTTTTCGCCGTTACCCAGGGTGCTTCCCGACCTGCAGCGCATTCTGGAACCGAACGGGGCGGTTATTGCCTACAAGGGAAAACGGTCGCGAGTTCTGGAGGAACTGGCGGCCTCGGGCCTCGATCTGCAGCGCTTGAGGATCGTCGCTGTCCGGGTGCCCTTTTTAGCCGAAGAGAGGCATCTGGTCGTCGTTCCTAAAGCTTCTTCAGCATCTTGAGAAGATTGTCTTTTTCAACCAGGTCGATCATTCTGGCTTCTGCAAATCCCTGAGCCTGCTCGGTGAACGTTCCGGCACTCACGCACACGGCCCGGGGGGCGTGAATATCCTTGGCGTGGACATACAGATCCCGCAACAGCAGCTCACCGATAGCGCCCTGAGAGCGGACGAAGCGGAAAAGCACCTGATCTTCCCACTGAGGGGTCCGCACATGCGCCAGGATATCGGCGTACTGCCCCTTTTTGAGGGAGATGTTTGCCAACTTGGTATTGGAGTTGGCATAGTAGCGGGTGGCGATACGCCGGCAAAGAGTGGCAAACTCGGAGCTCGCCCCCATAAGGAAGATCTGCAGAAACCTGTTGGTGTTCACTTCCTGGAATTGGCCGATCTTCTCCGCCACGTCCTTGTAGTTCGGCTGGAGCGTGTTGATCTCCTTCCACGTTCTCAGTGCTCCCGACAGCTCGCCGGTTTTGAGATACACCTCGGCCAGTCTGTATTTCAACTCCAGAAGGACCGCCTGATTGATATTTTTGTGCCGGAGCCCGATATCGAAATCCTCGAGGGCCGTATCGAACTTCTTGGCATTTGTATCGAGGGTTCCGGCGTGCAGCGCCGAAATTGCCCCGATGTCGGGATCGGTGCGAAGGCGGGTGAATATCTTCAGGGCCAGATCGTTTTGTTTCACGGCGTAGTACGACTTGGCGAGCAGAAACTGCACTTTCTTGTCTTCCGGCTCGAAGTCGAGCACCCGCTGCAGAACCTCGATCCCGTCACCGTACGCCCGTTGGCTGTACAGGCTGTAGCCCAGATAGCGGTTGGTGGCGACATCGTCGGGCCGCTGACTGCGGGCGATGCGAAAGTACTCGGATGCCTTATTATGGTTTTTCCGCGTGAACTCGATGAGGCCGAGATTGAAGTTGACCTCGAACTCATCCGGTCTCAAGCTTCGGGCGACCATGAGGCGTTTGTACGCTTCCTCGCCTTTTTTTACCTTGAGAGCCGATTGGCCGAGCCGCAGGTTGACCTCGAACTCGTCTATCTCCGGATTCGCTCCGCACAGGGAGACCAGGGATCGGTAGTGCTTGTACGCAGTGGCAAAATCCTGTTCCTCGAAGGCGATTTCGGCCAGATCCTGTAAAGCCGGAACATCGCGAGGATCCTGGGCCAGTCGCCGGGTCGCCTCGCGAACGACCAGCGCTCTGTCGCGGCGGCGGGCTAGCCCCCGGCTTTGCTTGGCGCGGTCCCTGTTGAACACCAGGACGGAGGCTATGATGAGCAGCCCGACTGCAGCTATACCGATCAGCACGTAGAAAAGCACATCCATTAATTTGTGAATATTGTCACGGAGAATATTCGGGTTGTCAAGTTTAACGGTCTAGGCGGCCGACGTTCTAGAGAGGGTACAGTAGCCGGCGCTGCGGGGTAATGGGCGCCGTACGCGATACGCACCGTGCGCCTGTTGAGCGCCGTACGTTGACAAAGCGGGTGCTGGGAGCTACGATTTAGCTTGAAAGAGGGATGAGGAGGAGCGTTGAACGGACAACAGATAGGAATCAAGCTGGCCGACGGCAGTTTTTATCCCGTGCTGTCTGAGGACGATCGGATCAGGAAGAAGCTGGTCCTTACCACGGCTCGAGATAACCAGGAAACCGTACAAATCGACCTGTACAGGGGCGAGGCTGAAGTCGCCGAAGAAACCGACTATATCGGGACGTTGATGATCGAGAATATCCGGCCCGCTCCGATGAAGGAACCGGAGGTCGAAGTAGTTCTCGGGGTGGACGAACAGGGCAATCTCGAGGCGACCGCCAGCGATGCGCTGACCGGGGAGAGCCAGAGTCTCTCCGTCAGTCTCCAGTCTCTATCCCAGGGCCCGGCGGAGTACCCGCAGTTCGAGGTGGAACGTGAGGGAGCTGAGAGAGATGATTTCGAGGAATCGCTCCTTACCGGAGAAACCTATCCGATATCCGCCTCGGATCGTCGCAAGGAGCACCTTCATAAGAAACGGAGGAATCCTCTCCTTCTCGTCGGTTTTGTCATTCTCAGTTTGATCCTCATCGCGGCCATCGCGTTTGTCGTGTTCAAAGCCATCGGCGGAACACCGATACCTCCTCTATTTGCCGGAAAACAGGAAACCCCGCCCGCTGAGCAAGCCCAATCTGTCGAAGAGGCACAAAGGGAAGAGCCGACTGCCGAGCCGCCGGCTGAGCAAGCCACGGCTGTCAGCGAAGCGGCAGAACAGACCACGGCGGTGAGCGCAGGTGAAGCAGTAGGCACGGCCGGAGGTCTTTGGTATGAGATCAAGTGGGGTGATACTCTGTGGGATATCGCCGCCACCTACTACCGCAATCCATGGCTGTATCCGAAAATAGCCAAGGCGAACCGCATAACCAATCCGGACCTAATTTTTGCAGGTACACGACTCTTCATTCCAGAAAATTAGCATCCTTATAACCCTCGTTTTTCTACTCCTCTCACTGACCCAGTGTGCGGCGGATACGGTCTGGGGTGTATCCGGTCCTCAGTTCCGGCAGCGGCTGATAGAGGGGGAGTGGGGATTTTTGCAGGAGCTCCGAATCGAGGAGCGTCATCTGGCCGAAGCGTTTCGCCTCGGCCCGGGAGCACCCTTCTACCTTTCCGAGATTTTCTTCTCGCTGGGACAAGGCGCACCTCAGCCGGGCGCGCTTGACCAGACCGCGGAGCAGCTGCTCGACCTTCAGTGGCGGCGGGGGGATTCGCCGTGGCGGGAGGAGGCGGCGCTTCGTTTGATCCGTCGGTACCTGGAGACCGACCGGTTTGAGGAAGCCGAATCGCTGGCCAGGCAGCTGTTACGCCGTGTGCGCGATGCAAGGATCGAATTCCAGGCGAAACGGGATTTGCTGGAGGCCCTCTACTGGCAGGAGAAGGATGAGGCGGTGCTGGCCGGTCTGGAGGAGCGAAAAAGAGAGCATTCACTCTGGGATGATGAGCTGGATCTGTTCCGAGCCGTTTCGAGTCACAGGCTTCGAAAGACCGGGTGGGAGCAGCTGTTCATCGACCTGTTTTTCCGCACGCGTACTTCGGTTCTCCACGCCCGGGCCTACGCGTACCTGCAGGAGGAGGACGGGCTTGCCGGCTTTGACCCGGCGGTTTCTCAGTTTTTTCAGGGCAAGGACCTGCTGTACCGGGGGCAGAACGCCGAAGCCATAGAGCAGATAGAGAAGTCGCTGGCGGCTCTCGAGCTCCACCGCCCGGACATGGAGATCTTGATCCGTGAGTTGGGAGCCGCCTATTTTGCCGTTGGCCGGTACGGGGAGGGTGCCGAAGCACTGCTGAATCTCCCCGTCGATCTTTCCCCCGTGGAACGTCTGGCTGCACTCGAGATGGCCGGCCGGTTGTACCGAGGAGGCGGGGATTTCATCAAGGCGGAGCAGCTTCTCCTCGATGTAGTCCGAGATACGGAGGATGCACGGCAGAGGGATCGAGCTATCTGGTTCCTTCTGGATATGGCAGCAGATCGATCCTCCGGGCAGCTGCTCGAGAGTATCGAACAGCTCGCACCGCGCTGGCATGAACCGCAGTACTTCAGCGACCTCCTGGAACCGGCGATCTCAGGCTTGGTCGCCCGGCGGGATTGGACCGGGCTGCTTTCCCTCTACGGTTTGCTCAAAGGATACGGTCCCCCCGACACCATGGCCAGACTGGCCTACCTGGTTGGAAGGAGCGTATCCCTGCACCTGGTGGACGCTTCGGCAACACCTCTGTCGCCCCAGGCTCTGTACCTGGAAGCCCGCAGTGCCGGTACATCGTATTACTACCGCTTTCTGGCAGAAACGGCCCTGGTCGATCTGGGTTTCCCCGTTCGCTGGAACCCGGAGGAGGCGGACATCCGCGCAACAACCGCTTCCGCCGATGATCAGGGACCCGTGGAACCACCGATCGAAGTGATCCGCGGCTATTTCGACTTCGGTCTGTATGAAACGGGCACGGAGCTCCTGCGTTCTCACTGGCGATCCGTCTCTCCGGAGATTCTTCTCGAGACCGCTGTGCTTCTGAACGACCGGGGCGAGTATCTTCGGTCGATTCGACTGATGAATCTCTACGCACAGACTAAAGCAGAAGGGGTGGACAGACAGGATCTCGAGCTTCTGTATCCCCGCGCCTTCGGCGAGTGGATAGACGAGATTTCACGGAACGAGAACTTTCCCGCCGCGGTTTTCTTCGCCCTGGTGCGGGAGGAGAGCTACTTCGATCCCGGCATCGTATCCCGTTCCGGTGCTGTGGGTCTTACCCAGCTGATGTCGGAGACAGCCGCTGATTCCGCCCGCTGGCTGCGGATGGAGGAGTACGACCTTCGCGATCCTCAAGCCAATCTGCGCCTCGGAGCCCGGCATTTTTCCAGACTGCTCACACGGCTCGAGGATATTCCCAAGGCCCTGATGGCCTACAACGCGGGATTGTCCCGTCTGCGCAGCTGGGAGCGCAGCTTTGCGGGAATGCCCTCGGATCTGCTGGCCGAGGCTGCTCCGTATCCGGAGACTCGCAACCATATACGCAAGATCCTCGTTTCCGCTGTATACTACGATGCCCTGTACTACGACAGAGGCCTGGAACAGACGGTGCTGCTGTTCTTTCCTGGGCTCGGGCAATAGAGCGCAATATTCGAACGGGCAATCGTTGAAGGAGAAAAATGCATGACCAGCATCCAGTCTCTGCTTCTCGGTGTACTCCAGGGGGTGGCGGAGTTTTTGCCGATTTCCAGCTCCGGCCATCTGGTGCTGCTCAGGCAGCTTATGGATTTGGGGGAAGTGCCCCTTCTGTACGACGTTCTGCTTCACGTCTCTACATTGATTGTGGTCATCATCGTATTTCGAAAGCAGATCGGTTCGATTTTCTCATCGATCTGGAGAGCCCTAAGGGCTGCATCAGGTCCTGAAGACCGGGAGAACCTGAGGCTCACCCTGTACATCCTGATCGCCACGGCGGTGACCGGAGTTGTCGGATTTGTGCTGTCCCGCTTCGAAGATCTGTTCTTCAACCGGCCGCGGCTCGTTTCCCTGCTGCTTCTGGTGACCGCCTTGATTCTGCTCTCTACCCTGATTCGCCGAGGCCGGCGGGACTACCTGCAGATAGGATTTCTCGGTGCCGTGATCGTCGGGCTGGCCCAGGGGATCGGCGTACTGCCGGGAATCTCCCGGGCGGGAATCACCATCTCCGTAGCCCTTCTTCTGGGGCTGGACCGGCAGAGGGCGGGGGAGTTTTCTTTTTTGATAGCTGTTCCGGCGATCCTCGGTGCTCTGCTTCTGCAGCTGCGGGACGCCGGCGCCCTGCTTGAGCTGGTCGATCCGGTTGCTCTGCTGGCGGGGTTCGCAGCCTCCTTCGTGGTCGGTCTGGTCTCCCTGCTCGTGCTGCTGAGGATCGTGCGCAGCGGCCAGCTGGCCCTGTTCAGCATCTACCTCGTACCGTTGGCGGTGATCAGCTTCATCCTCCTCTGAAATAGCGGGCGCGCAACGGATCCCGGCGGCGAGGACCTTTCACTCTTCTGCTTTTTTTTCCGATAACA
Source organism: uncultured Spirochaetaceae bacterium (assembly GCA_964588525.1). Classification (GTDB taxonomy): domain Bacteria; phylum Spirochaetota; class Spirochaetia; order SZUA-6; family DRHE01; genus JAFGQJ01. The sequence continues at coordinate 33,289 of CAZPQC010000010.1, read as the reverse complement.
GACGTAGGGGGAAAGTTGAAGCGCAGAATTTCGGCAGTTTCCTACATCCTGGCTTTACTCCTGACGATCGCAGCCGCGGGGATCCTGGTCTCTCTCCTTCAGGTTGTCGAAGGGCAGGGCGAGTTTCTGTCCGTGCCGGGGGCGTTTCTCTTCGGCACCTTCTTGTGGACGTCCTTCTTCATTCCCGTGTACCTGTTCGTTCTGGCGTTGTTTCTGCTTTCCCCGCGCTTTTCCGGCCGGGGGCTGCTGGTGCTGAACCTGTTTATCCTGCCCTTCATCACGGCCAGCGTTTTTCACAAAGTGGTGCTGCACGGCAAGATCCCGGCGTCCTTTCTGCCCGGTTTGATGGTGGATACCTTCGGTCGCGCCCTGTCGGCGGTCTTTCTCTTTCTCATCGTTCTGTTCGAGCTGTTTCTGATTTTCGCCATCCGGGGCGTATTGAGAGCGCGAAGCGGGGATGATCGATCGACGGAGCAGGGACCCGCCGATGGATCCAGGCCCCGCAAGGTGCGACGGTCTCGACCGGCGCGCCGGGAACGAGGCTCCAAGCAAATAGTGGCCGGGCGGGAAGCGGAGGTGCCGGAGTTGGAGCTGGTTGCTGATGACGGTGCTCCAGTGAGCGCATTGAAACCCAAAGAGGCCAGACGAGTGCTCTCCCAGCAGAAGGTCAGTCCCCGGCCCCCAAGTGCCTCCGGCGAGAAACGAGGGGCCAAGGTATACTCCTTTCCCATCAAGGGGCTGCTCAAGGATTATCCGGACGGGGAGTACTGGGAGATCGATGCGGAAACCCGCCGTTCCGGCGAAGTGCTGATGGCGACCCTGGAGGAGTTCAAGATCCGTGCCGAAGTCACCGGAATCCGTAAGGGGCCGGTGATCACCATGTTCGAGATCCTTCCCTCCCCGGGGGTGAAGATCTCCAGGATCGTCAATCTGGCCGACAATATTGCCCTCCGCCTGGCGGCCTCGCGGGTGAGGATCGTCGCACCGATCCCGGGCAAGCATGCGGTGGGCATCGAGGTTCCCAACAAGAGGCGGGCTATCGTCAGCTTCAAAGAGATGGTCAGCCTGAAGGATTTCCAGGATACCCGAATGGAGATTCCCATCGCTCTGGGCAAGGACATCTCCGGAGAGGCCCAGCTCATCGATCTGACCCAGACGCCCCATATTCTCATCGCCGGGGCGACGGGAAGCGGTAAGTCGGTGTGCGTCAACTCGATAATCTGTTCGATCCTCTACGGGAAGGCGCCGGAGGACGTGCGGCTTCTGCTCATCGATCCCAAGATCGTGGAGCTCAAGGCCTACAACGATATCCCCCACCTGCTTACCCCGGTGGTGACAGAGCCCAAGAGGGCCTTCCAGGCGCTGCAGTACTGCATCGATGAGATGGAACGTCGCTACTCGCTGCTGGATAACACGGGCGCCCGGGATATCCGCTCGTACAACAGGAAGGCAGCCAAGCACAAGCTCACCATCCAGAATATTCCCTACTGGGTAATCGTGATCGATGAGTTCGCCGATCTGATGGCAACCACGGGCAAGGAGATGGAGGCGGTCCTGGCGCGGCTGGCCGCCATGTCCCGGGCGGTGGGGCTCCACCTGGTGCTGGCCACCCAGAGACCCTCGATCGACGTGATCACCGGGCTGATCAAGGCCAACATCCCCTCCCGCATCGCCTTCATGGTGGCCAGCAAGTTCGACTCCCGGATCATCATCGACTCGGTGGGAGCGGAGAAGCTGCTCGGTCAGGGGGATATGCTCTTCACCCCCGCCTGGGATCCGATCCCGGTGCGCATTCAGGGCACCTATCTGTCCGAGGAGGAGGTGGAGGCCATCACCGACCATGCCCGGACCCTCGGGGAGCCGGAGTATATGGACGAGGAGATGTTCTATGACGAGGACGAGGAAGAGTACGACGGCTCCGGAAGCGAGGATCCCCTGATGGACAAGGCCATCGAGATCGTCCTGGCCGCGGGCAAGGCCTCGGCCTCCTATATCCAGCGGCGATTGAAGGTCGGCTACAACCGGGCCGCCCGCATGGTCGAAGAGATGGAACGTATGGGGATTGTCGGTCCCGCCCAGGGCAGCAAACCCCGCGACATCATCCACGTGCCGGAGCGCTGATTCGCGGTGCGAATCTGGGGTTTCTCCCCTGCGCTGCCCCTGCCACCCGCAATACCGTGCTCGAAAACCGCCCTTACAGAATACCGGCCTGCAGCAGGCCTAGAACGATGGTGGCGGCCATGAACAGCAGGGTGACCCGCCCGATCCAGCGGTGCACGGCCCGGGCCTTTTTCGCCCTGGCCGGTGCTTTCCTGATCTTGAGCATGAAATGCCCCAGAAAGGAGGTGAAGATTATGAGGATGACGGTGAGAATTCCGATCCAGGAGTGAGGCACCCTGAGGTGCACCCCCGTGGTCTGGGAGATCATGTACACAGCGATGCCGATTCCGACAACCCCGATCGCCGCCCCGCTGATGCCGATGCGGCGATGGGTCTTGAGCCACCACTTCTTCTTCTTGAGGTAGCGGGGGAAGAACATCCCCACGAAGAGCAGAACGAAGGCTGTGCTCATCAAAGCTCCGTGCACCCGGTACAGAAGACCGTATAGATCCACTCGTTCTGCGCTTCTCCCCTTAGCCGCCGGACCGCCGGTAAGTAGGATGATAGCGGACCCCCTGCGGTTATGGGGATCCAGGTAGCCGTCGGAGCCGCCGGTAGCCCAGATGATCTTGTACTTCCCCTCCCGCGACAGGGGTTGGTCGTAGGTATCCCCGGTTTCCAGTACGCGGTTGAACTCGAAGGTGGTCACGCCCCCCTGCTCGCGGCCGGCGAAGGCCAGGAGGTGCTGCTGTCCCCCCAGCTCCTCGTCAGGGGGGTGGGGTCCAAACAATCCCGTGGAGTAGCAGTCCAGAGCCCCGGCTGTTCCGTCGGCGATATCGCCATTGACGTCGACTGCATACACGAAGGCGACACTTCCCAGAATCAGGAGCGCGATCAGGACCGGTAGAATCTGTCCTCTTATGGACGCTTTTTTGCCTGTGGTAGTCATGACGAATAGCATATATCAGTTCTTCGGGAGATGTAAACCTGGACTCGCGCAGAGCCGCGCCGCGGGGTCGAGCGATAACAAACTGTTGAGGAAATTGGGCCCACAGGGACTTGAACCCCGGACCAACGGATTATGAGTCCGCCGCTCTAACCAACTGAGCTATGGGCCCTGATATTGCTGCTGCCGTGCTTGAGTAACAGCACAACAGAGTAAATGAACTAAAAAAGTCGCCCCCTGTCAAGATGGGACGTCTGGATGAACGCCGTCTGCTCCACCGGCTAGCGGCTCAGCAGAATGAGCCGGATCCCTCGCATCTGCGTGATTGCCTCCAGCGGCTGCCAAGGGCTGACAAAAAAAGAACCCGGCCGTGCGAACACAAACCGGGCTTATTGCTGTCTTCCTGTGCGAATGCTCGAGCTATTCGACGAGAATGGCCTCCGCCGGGCAATCGTCGGCAGCTTCCTGCACAGCGCTTTCCAGATTGGCGGGCACCTCCGCGGCAATCACCTCGGCGATGTCATCGCCCATCTTGAAGACATCGGGAACACTGTCGGAGCAAAGCCCGCATCCAGTGCACAGATCAGGATCAATCCGTACCTTCATCGGAAACTCCTTAAATATGTGGTGTTGTACGGCGAAAGGGTAATACAAACTCCCCCTTACTTCAAGTCCACGATATAAATTTTGTTCGTGCAGTTGGTATAGACCGAGGCGACAATCTCAGGAAGCAAGCCCGGGAAGCAGGCCCGCAATTTTATATGCTGCAGAGCCTTGACAGAATCTGACAATTTATTATCTTTCTGTATTAGCTTTATCTGTCTGTGGGAGGTTGAAATGATTGCGCTCTTGATAGGAATTCTTTTGATCCTGTTCGCCGTGTTCTCGGTGCTTCCCTTCTCCTGGTCTTTGAATTGGTGGTCCGATGTGATTCAATTTCTCAAGGGTGGCGTGCCTCTTATAGCAGTATTCATCGGTCTCATCTCTTTCTTCGTTGGTGTGGCGGACATCAAAGATAAAATCGAAAGCAAGAAAGAGGAAGAAGAAGAGGAAGAAGAGAAAGAAGAAGGAGAAAAAGAGTAGCAGAGGCAGGATTGACAAAGTACCTCAAACCGTGCAAGTATTGCCCCTCTAAAAGGATAGTTGAACGATGAAAACGATATTTGTGAAACCCAAGGACGTAGAGCGCAAGTGGTGGCTCGTTGATGCGGAGGGCCAAATCTTAGGCCGGCTGGCCAGCAGGATTGCTATGGTCCTGAGGGGGAAACATAAACCGATCTACTCGCCCCACATGGAAACAGGGGATTATGTGGTCGTAGTGAACGCCGAGAAGGTAAAGATCACCGGCAACAAGCGAGAGCAGAAGGTCTACCACCGTCATTCCGGTTATCCCAGCGGATTGAAGACGGAAGTTCTCGGCAAGTTGATGACCACGAAACCGACTTTTGCCCTGGAGCACGCAATCAAGGGGATGTTGCCCAGGGGAAAAATGGGACGAAAGATCTTCAAGAACGTGAAGATATATGCCGGTCCGGAGCATCCCCACGACGCTCAGAAACCGGAAACGCTGGTATTCTAGGAGTTGAAGTTTTGGTAAAAAATCTAGCCTATGGAACAGGACGCCGGAAAACCGCCATTGCCCGCGTATTCTTGCGGGAAGGCAACGGAAAGATAACGGTAAACGGTAAGGTACCGGAGGACTACTTTCTCACGGAGCTTATGGCCCAGAACATCAAGAGACCTTTGGAAGTTACGGACAATGTTTCCCGATTCGATCTGTTGATCACCGTGACCGGGGGCGGCGAGGCCGGTCAGTCCGATGCCTGCAAGCACGGCATAGCCAGGGCTTTGGCGAGCTATGATGAGAGCAATCGACCGGCGTTGCGGGCGAACGGTTTTCTGACCCGCGACGACCGCATGGTCGAACGCAAGAAGTATGGGCAGAGGGGTGCAAGAAGAAGATTTCAGTTCTCCAAGCGATAATCTGAAGCTCGTACAGGCCGATAGAACAGGAACCGCCGGGGAGCGTATCAAGCTCCAGTTCTCCGACGGTTCCTGTTTTTTTGTCACTGACTCGGATCTGAAGGATATAGGCATATCCGCTCTGGACCTGGTGTCCGGCCTGGAACTTTCCGGGGCCGTGATTGATCGCCTGAAACACAGCTCGCTTGTTCGACAGGTGCGGGAGAAGGCTCTCGATCTGCTGGCCCGAGCGCCCCACACGACCTTTTCTCTGCGGATGAAAATGCACAAACGAAACTTTGAATCCCGAGCAGTAGAGGAGGTACTGCAGTTTCTGAAGCGACAAGAGTATCTGGACGACCGCCGTTACGCCGAAAACTGGCTGCGGAGCCGGATCGAACGGCGACCGGAGGGACGGGCCGTGCTCATTGCCGGTCTTCTGCGCAAGGGGGTTCCACGGGAGATCGCCGAAGGTTCGGTGAATCGATATCTTACCCCCGCCCTGGAACGGGAGAATGCGTTCAGGGCACTGGAAAAATTGAAACGCTCGGGAGAAACCGATCCGGCCAAACTCAGGCGCAAGCTCAGAGCTCGGGGTTTTCCCTTTCCCCTAATTCGTCGGGTAGTGGAGGGCAAGAGCGAAGAGTAGGTACGCCGTCATCGGCTGTTTTCCATCAGCATCTCCACTGTGCGAATCCGAGCCTGAAAACTACTCTCTATGACGAATCTTGCCAGATCGAAGACCTGCTGTACCTGAGGCCTGTCGATGATGCTGGAATCGGAGGTGGCCACGATTCCGCTGAAGGATTTGAGAGGAAAATCCGCCGATGGGAACACGGATACCGAGTGGGGCATCGAAGCCGAGCGGGAGAGTCTGCCCCGCAGCTGTTCGGCCATATCTCCGGAGTGAGAGATCGGAGAATCGAGAAAGATTTCGATACGTGCGGGCTTCAGGGCGGCGATCACCGAGAGGATCTCCGTAATTCCGCGTTCGGTTATCTTCCCGGCTCGGTAGCTGCCGTGAATCCCCGATGAGTCGCGTACCAGCCCGTCGTCAGAGATGAATACCGGGAAACCCTTCAAGTAGCTTTCCACGGTGATCAGGACATTGTACCAGTCCACTCCCAGGAGTTGCCCATCCACATCTTCGGCTGCGGCAAGCTTGGCTTTCCGTTGCCGGCTGTCGGAGGCCGAAAATATCGCTCGAAACAGGCAGTTTCTCTGAATGGCACTGAGGCGGTGATGATCGCTCACCAGCTTGAGCGCGGCTTTGTCGGGATAGTTGCGGTTTTTCAGGTAACGAAAGTCCTCTATGGCTAACTTGAAACTCATCTGCCGTTGACCTGGCGGCAAAAAGTAATATATGGTAGCAACAACAAGGCGAAAAGGGAAGTCTGCATGCAACAGAATGAGAAGAGTTGTGTCCTGATCGTAGAGGATGAGGACTCGATCCGTTTGACCCTGCGGGACTATCTGCAGAACAAGGGATACGAGGTGGTAGTGGCCTCTGACGGAGTAGGGGCTATTAAACAGCTTCTCGACAATCCGGTCGGCGTCATCGTGTCCGATTATCGGATGGATATCCTCGGAGGGGATTACTGGATCCGTTTCCTCAAGGAATACTGTACCGATAAAAAGATCATCATTACCAGCGGTTTCCTCAAGCCGGAGTTTCCAATAACCTTTCCCGTGCTGTATAAACCCTTTGACTATTCCGAGCTGGAGCAGATGATCTCCACCGCCCTGACCGACCTGGAGTAGAGTTCAAACGGCTGTTTCTAAAACGGTAGTCGAGGGAGACCGGTTGAATCGGGCAGTCGGTTATGCCTAAGCTTGAGAATCCAGACAGTAAAAGTAACCGCAAAACCCTCCATTGCAGGATCGAGGGAATGGTGCAGGGAGTCGGTTTCCGCTATTCCGCCCTGCACCAGGCACGTCGCTTGGGCCTGTACGGGTACGTGCGCAATCTCTGGGATGGAACGGTGGAGGTGGTGGCGGAGGGTCCGGAGGAGCAACTGCAGCAACTCGAACGCTGGCTGCACCACGGCCCCCCCGGGGCAATCGTCCGCCGCGTGGACAGCCGCTATTCCCCCTTTCAGGGGGTTTATCGTTCTTTCGGCGTCGAATACTGAGATCGTCCCGGGCGAGTGCACGGCGCAAAAGTAAGAAGCGCCGCCCCACGGACGGCGCCTCCGCCAGGTGTCGCTGCTGGGCTTCAAACAGCTGTATCAGCCGCGAATGGAGTAGAAGGCATCCTTTCCCGGGTAGCTGGCTATCGAACCGAGATGTTCTTCGATGCGCAGAAGCTGGTTGTACTTGGCCAGCCTATCGGAGCGGGACAGGGAACCGGTCTTGATCTGGCCCGTCTCCAGGGCCACCACCAGATCCGCGATGAAGGCATCCTCGGTCTCTCCGCTTCTGTGGGAAACCACCGCCGTATAGCCGGCTCGTTTGGCCATCTCCACGGCCTCGTAGGTCTCGGTCAGGGTTCCGATCTGATTGACCTTGATGAGAATGGAGTTGGCCACCCCCTGTTCGATCCCCCGCTTCAACCGAGAGGTATTGGTGACGAACAGATCATCCCCCACCAACTGTATCTTGGCTCCCAGGCGGTCGGTCAGCAGCTTCCAACCCTGCCAGTCGTCCTCGGCCATGGCGTCTTCCATGGACAGAATCGGATATTTGCCCGCCCACTCGGCCCAGAAATCCACCATCTGTTCGGAGGACAATTCCCGCTTGTCCGACTTCTTGAACACGTACTTCTTCTTCGACTTGTCGTAGAACTCGGATGCCGCCGGGTCCAGGGCGATGAGCACATCCTCCCCCGCCTTGTATCCGGCTTTTTCCATTGCCTGGAGAATCACCTCGATCGCCTCCTCGTTGGATTTCAAATTCGGAGCGAAGCCTCCTTCGTCTCCCACTGACGTAGAGTAGCCCTTGCCCTTGAGCACCGCCTTGAGGTTGTGAAAGATCTCCGCCAGGGTCCTGACCGCCTCTTTGAACGAGACAGCGCCAACGGGCATGACCATGAACTCCTGGAAATCCACGGAGTTGTCCGCGTGGGCACCGCCGTTGATGATATTGGCCATGGGAACGGGGAGAACCGAGGCGTGGTACGTTCCCAGGTACTTGAACAGGGGCAGATCGAGGTATTCGGCGGCGGCCCGGGCCGTGGCCAGGGAAACACCCAGGATCGCATTGGCGCCCAGCTTTCCCTTGTTCTCAGTGCCGTCCTTGGCGATCATGGTGCGGTCCACATCCACCTGATTCAGGGCATCCAAACCCACGATTTCGGCGGCGATCACATTGTTTACGTTCTCGACCGCCTTCAAAACACCCTTGCCGAGATAGCGGCCCTTGTCCCCGTCTCTCAGCTCTACGGCTTCATGCTCTCCCGTTGAGGCCCCGGAAGGAACCGCGGCCCTGCCCAAGCAGCCGCTCTCCAGATGGACTTCGACTTCAACCGTCGGGTTTCCCCGGGAGTCGAGGATTTCTCGGGCTTCGACCCATTCAATAATACTCATCGATCTCTCCTGCTTGTTTCTTGGAATTGGGATATAGCTGTAATATGGTAGCAGCCCCGCCGCACAGTCAAGGGAGTTGCACCGCATTCGGATGCGTTATTTTTACAGCCGCTGCCGCATCGGTGAGCCGGCACGCACGACGACTGTTCCTTGACCCTGCAGTAGCTGAAACTTAGAATAAAGGGGACGGGCGGGGAAGCGAGGATGTACTACACCAAAATACTCGGAAAAACGCTCAGAGACGTTCCCCAGTCGATCCGCACCCCCAGCCACGCGCTCCTGCACCGGGGCGGCTTTGTGCGGCAGATGGGCCAGGGATTGTTCTCGTTTTTGCCCCTGGGCATGCGGGTGCTGCAGAACATTCAGCGGATCATTGCCGAGGAGATGGGGGCCTTGGGCGGTCAGGAGATCTACGTTCCCGTGGTCACGCCCTCCGACATCTGGCGGCGCAGCGGCCGGTTGACCTGGATCAGCGAGCTCGTTCCTTTCCGCGACCGCCACGGAAGGGAGTTGGTGCTTTCACCCACCCACGAGGAGGCCTTCGTAGAGCTGGTGCGGGTGGCGTTGAGCTCCTACCGGGAGATGCCCCTGTTTCTCTACCAGTTTCAAATCAAGTTCCGGGACGAGGAGAGGACCAAAGACGGGCTGGTGCGCACCAAGGAGATCTACATGCACGACGCCTACTCGTTTCACCGCTCCTATCACGATCTCAACAATTTCTTCCCCAAGACCTTTACAGCCTACAAGCGAGTCTTCGACCGCTGCGGGATCGAAACCTTTGCCGGTGAGGCGGGAGTCGGCTACATCGGCGGAGAGAAATCTTACGAGTTTCTCATGCCCACAGAGGCGGCGGATCACGCCATCATTCTCTGCGACAAGTGCCAGTACTGTGCCAGCAAAGAGGTTGCCGTGGGAGGCAAGAGATACCTTCGGGAGGAGGAACAGACCCTGGAGAAGGTCCATACCCCGGGCTGCACCACCATCGACAACCTGGCGGAGTTCCTCAATGTGCCCAGGGAACGAACCGCCAAGAGTCTGGTCTACAATACACCCCGCGGGCTGGTCATGGCCGTGGTGCGGGGGGATTACGAGCTGGGTTTGGAAAAGCTCTCCGGCTATCTGAAGGTTCCCGCCTACCGCCCGGCCACCGACGAGGAGCTCGCCGCCGCAGGACTGGTACCGGGGTACCTGTCCCCCATCCAGGTCGATCAGCGGATCAGGGTCGTGGTGGACGATGCGGTAGCCAGGTCCAACAACCTGGTGTTCGGGGCCAACCAGGTGGACCACCATTTGATCAACGGAAATTTCAGAAGGGATTTCGACACCCCGGATGTTACGGACATCGCCCTGACCCGGGACGAGAAGATCTGTCTTCAGTGCGGGGGTGTTTTGCGGGAAATCCAGGCCCTCGAAGTCGGTCATATCTTTAAACTGGGGGACTACTATACCCGGGCGATGAATCTGACCTACCAGGACGAGCGGGGGGCTTCGATATACCCGCACATGGGCTGCTACGGAGTCGGCCTCGGGCGCCTGATGGATGCGGTGGTGCGCTCGAATCACGACCAGCGGGGCATCCTCTGGCCCGATTCCCTGGCGCCGTTTCAGGTGTATCTGATGAGCGTGGGCAGGTCATTGAGCGTGAAAAAGACTGCGGAAGATCTGCACGAGGAGCTCGGGGATCGGGCCCTCTATGACGATCGCAGCGATTCACCGGGAGTGAAGTTCAACGATGCCGATTTGATTGGAATTCCCCTGCGGATCGTGGTGAGCGCCAAACACCTTGGGGAGGGTAAGGTGGAGCTCAAGGAGCGCAGGAGCGGGGCGATTCATCTGGTAGCGCTGGATCAGATCAGCCGCGCCGTGGACGATCTGTCGGCACGGCCGCCGGGCGGATCGGGCGAAATCCGAGGGTAAAGACCATGGAGTTCACTCTCAATAGCGAGCTTGTGGAGCAGATCATCTTCGCCATGGAGGATCAGCAGAACGAGTATTACGTCCATCGTGGGAGCGGTGAGCTGCTGCGGGAGGATGAGATCGAAGAGGATGAAACGCCGGATGAATCGGAAGATCCCTTCGTTCCCATTCCCGAGTGGCGGCCCGTCGACGGGTTTCTCGTGATGGAGAAATTCGTAGCCAGGCTGAGGAATCCGCTGTTGCGGGATCAGCTCAAGGACGCCCTGGCCTCCGGCCGAGGGGTGTTTCGAAAGTTCAAAGACATCCTCAAAGCCAGCCCGGAGGTCGAGCGTCTCTGGTTTGTCTTCAAAGAGCGGGAGCTGCGGAAGGTCGTCTGGCAGTGGTACAACGAGCATCGCGAGCTGGCCGGTCTGGAGCGGCTGGAGGAAGAGCCGGAGCAGGAGGACGACCTGGAGGACCTTCTGGCAAGCGATTTCGCGATTCTGCCGGTGCTGCCCCGCCACCTGGATGCGCTAAGGGAATTGGACGAGAGAGCCTTCATGACGAGATTTCCGGAAGCGGATCCGGATAGGGTTACGGACCTGTTCCGTGAATCCAGAGGTACCCTTCCGGATCCCCAGTCCGAAGGCAGTTTGGTTTTCGTCGCGGAAACACCGGAGGAGGATTTCGCAGGCTTTATCTGGGCCGTCGAGCAGACCGATCCCATCGTTCCCGGACGCATCCTGCGGGTGCAGCAGCTGGCCGTGGTTCAACGCTACCAGGGTGTGGGATTGGGCTCGATGCTGCTGAGGCGCATGATCGTGGAGGCCCGGGACCGGGGCTACCATCGCCTGAGAAGCGAGCTCAGCGGCACAGGTTTGCAGCTGGCCGGATTCTTCAGGGAACTGGGCTTCCAGACCATAACCCAGGACATGGGGCTCGATCCCACCTACTGGGAACAGTAGGGCGGGAGGTTTCCGAAGGCGTTGGGACGGGTGCCGGCGGGGTATCGGTTTCCTCCACTCAACCGCCTCTCCGCTTTAAAATAATCTGCACAGCTTCGCTGAACCCCTCTGCGGACCGTTTTTCGGTAATGTAGGCGGGCAGGTGGCTCAGGCGATCGAGAAAGGTGCTGATGTTGGCCACGGCCATCGAATGCCGCACAGCTGCGAACATCGGCTCGTCGTTCGGAGAGTCGCCGATGAAGGCAATGCTGTCCTGAACTGCCTTGCTGCTGAGGACCCGCCCCCGGTCAGCCAGGAAGCGGCTGACCCCGCTCACCTTGTCGAAGCTGCCGTACCAGCAGTTGATGTGAATGCTTGAGATCTTGTAGGTGGCGCCCTCCTCCTCTATGATCGCGCAGATCCTGTCGATCTCTTCCCTGCTCAGGGGCGGAACCACGTCCTCGCAGAAATCGATGGCCAGATCGGTGAGGCGAAACTGCTGATCCGCGGCGATGCGGCTGGCCGGCACCTCCCGCAGCACCCGCTCCCGTACCCGTTCGAGCTTCTCGCGCCCCTCCTTTCGCTCCTGTTCCGGGATTAGCGACACCCGTCGCATCTTACGCCGGTCCCGATCATAGCTGTAGGTGAAGGCGCCGTTTTCCCCGATCACCGCCGCCACCGGCCACATGCGGGCGATGTGGTCGCACCAGCCCGCCGGACGCCCGGTGACCGGCACGACCTCGATTCCCGTATCGTGAAGCTGCCAGAGGGCGCCGAAGGACTGGGCGGTCAGCAGCCCGCCGGCGGTGATGGTGTCGTCGATGTCGCAGAAGAAGACCTTAAGATTCCGGCAGAGCGTCACCGGGAGTTCGGCGATCGGTTTTGGGCCTGTCATACGCTATCCTCCATGGCTTGGCTATCCCGCCCGGAAACGCATCAGGAAAACGATCTTTGCCAGATAGATCGCGAGCAGGATCAGGAAGTAGGGAAGAGAATTGACCTGCCGTTTCTCGAATACAAGATCTGCCTGAGAGGAAACCGGGAAGAATTCCTGAGCATCGAGGTTGATCGGACGGATTTCGTTTTTCCGGATGTAGGCGGGGGAAGTAATTCCGGAATGGCGCGTAGAGACTTTCCATCCCCTCGAACCCAGGTCGCCCTCATGAGAAAACTTGATGGGCTGATCGGATTCCAGGTAGCTGAGATAGACCAGCGGCGTCTGACCGTCTCGAGTCCGCTTCGGGTCCTGAAAGAACAGGCGGGTGGAACCGTCGAGCAGATACGATGGCGCCGCAAACCGTAGTGGGAGCTCGGCGTAGCATGGTTGGGAGAAGGAGCGTTCCAGCGGATAGATCAACGCGGCGGCCGGCGTATAGCTCTCAGGAATCAACGTTACGTACCTGTGTTGGTATCGACCCAACCCGCGGACTTCTCTGGCCAGGGCTCGCTTCGGTTCTTCTCCGTAAGGCAGATCGGCCAGCAGGATCTCGGAACCGCCGACGTCGAGCTGGGGCAGGACCTCTGCAACGATCTGGGAGTATGCACCGGAGAGCTTGACTGCCCGCTTGGGAACGCTGAGGTTGTAGATGTAATCCAGCCCCGGTCCCAGAATCCTGTACAGTCCCTCCTCTTCTATTTCGATCAACGTAAGATCACTGCCCGGCAGGTGCTGCTCCGCAACCGGGATCACGGTGTAGTCCCCCAGCTGTTCCTCGTAACGCAGCACGGCAATCTGTTTATCATAGTTGAATCTGTACAACAGAATCTGGAAGCTTTTAGCCGAAAAGTCGTAGTGCAGCGACGTTGGATAGAAGAAGGACTTTTCCCCGGTACCGACCTCGATGACCTCGGCGCTGGTATTTCCCCCGTTGAAGCGATCGGTGATGAATATAACTCGCTGGAAACCTCTGGCGAAAAGTGTCTGTAATGCAGAGAGGTCGACGTTGAAAAAGGTATAACGCTCCCGCAATTCGTCGACGTAAGACCGAATCGTCGCGATCCGGGCGGTCTGGTCCGTCTCCGGAGGAATTTCAGGCTCTCTGAGCCGAAAAACCTTCGTCTTCCCGCGCTGTGTGTCCCAGGCCAGGAGATACAGCCGGTGCCTTTCCCTGCTCAGATCCCCGGTCGTTGCCAGAGAAAACGCCTTCTCCAGGCCGGTTTGCCCCTCCCCTTGGAGCATCGAGTAAGAGCCGTCGATGCATATCGCCGAACGGTTGGGCGTGAATCTCACGATCTGAGCCAAAAACACAGCAAGGACCAGGGCCAGGATCAGATCGAAGAGCACATCGTGGTAGATCTGAAAGGTGCGCAACAAGAAGTCCAGGAGTTTTTCGTCTTCGAAGGAGCGAAGAAAGGTATGGGAGTAGATGACGCGCCGGCGACGTTTCAAGCGAACGATCAGGATCAGCAGGATCGGAATCAGAAGAAAGAAAAAGTAGCTGAAGAAGTTAAACATACAGAGACTCCAACAGCTGCCAATAGAACGGCACCCGGTCCGCGGAAGCGGTAATGCGGTAGTAGTGATAATCCTTGATTCGTCTGTCGAAACGAGAGAGAAACTCCTGCTCCAGGTGCAGTATGCGGCGGCGATTGAGCGGGTTGTAGGACAGCAGAAGGCGCTTTTCCAGCTCCCTGTCCTCGATCTCCAGTTCAGCGAAAGGCAGATCGAGCTCCTCGATGGCGGTGTAGAAATGCAGCACGAAGCACCTGCGGAACAGGGAGAGGGTGTCCGGATGCAGCTTTCTGTCAAACAGATCGGAAAACAGCAGTATCGTGCTGGGTTTGTAGCGGCTGCCCACGGATTTCAATACCGAGACGAGATCGGTTTCCTGCGCGAAGTCCAGGCGCTCGAGGAAAGCGATAACCCGTGAGATATTCCTCTCATCTTTGACGTTCATACAGGTTTCCACCAGCCGGTGGTTAAAAGAGACAAGATTGATGGTGAAATGAAGCTTTAGGAAGATATAGGCGATGGAGGCGATGAAGCTCCTGTAGTAGTCCAGATCGAAGATGTTCAAAGAGGCGGAGGTATCGACCAGCAGGTAGAAACGCTCGTTCTCCTCTTCGAAGAACTCTTTTATATAGTAGCGGTCGGTACGTCCGTAGAGCTTCCAGTCGATCTGGCGAAGATCGTCGTAGGGCTGATATTCCCTCAAGTTTTTCAAATCGTAGGAGGTCCCCTTCTTCTTGAAGATGGGATTCTCGCTCTTCACGTACACGGGGTATTTGGAGCGAATGCTCTTCTTGGAGAACAGTCGGCTTACGGCTTCGCATTCCTTGTCGACGGCAATCATATTCTCGGTTTGTACCTCTTCTCCAGATCCAGTACCACCGTCTGCAGGAGCTTTCCCACCTCAAGCTTTTCAGCTTCGGCGTCGAAGTTCAGGATTATCCGATGATTCAGCACGTCGTAGGCCAGCTCTTCGATGTCCTCGAAGGAGACGTTGATGCGGTTCTCCAACAGCGCCTTCCATTTGGCGGCGCGCAGCAGGTAGATGCCGGCTCGGGGGGAAGCCCCGTAGAGCACGAATTGTTTGACCGCCGGGATGTTGGAATGAAGCGGATGGGTGGAGACCACCAGCCGGGTGATGTAGTTCTTGATGTCATCGATAACTATGACCTCATCTTCCAGCTCCTTGAGCTCTTTCCAGACCTTCGCGGTTTCTTTCTTCTCGGGATGAACGATGCGGTCGGGGAACTCATTGGTGTTGATGATCTGCTTGAGCTGCAGAAAATCCGGGTAGTGAAAGTACAGCTTCATGAGGAAACGGTCGATCTGAGCTTCGGGAAGCGGATAGGTGCCCTCCAGTTCGATCGGATTCTGAGTGGCGATCACCATGAAGGGGGAGGGCAGGGGATGCTCGGTGCCCAGGAAGGTGATCCGTTTTTCCTCCATGGCCTCGAGGAAGGCGGATTGAGTCTTGGGGGTGGCCCTGTTGATCTCATCACCCAGCACGATATTGGCGAAAATCGGACCCTTGAAGAACTCGAACGAACGCCCTCCCGCCTCCGACTGCTGCAATATGTTCGAGCCGATTATATCCAGAGGCATCAGATCCGGAGTGAACTGGATACGGGAGTACCTCAAGTCCAGCAGTTCGGCGAAAGACTTGACCATGCTAGTCTTCCCTACCCCCGGCGGGCCTTCCAGCAGGATGTTGCCGCCGATCATCAGGGATATGAAGAGTCTCTTCACGATTTCCCCGCAGCCCACGATCCTGTTGTTCAAGAAGCCGGAAAAGTCGCTGTAGAAGTGCAGGAGCCCGTTCATTTTGGATTCCAGCATGCTTGCATACTCCTTTCGATGATTTTCACGAGTACCCTCCGATACAGGAGAAAGAGAATGAAAAGGTTGACGACCCCGAACAGATAAATCACAACTTCCGGCAGCCTGAAGGACAGATAGTTCAGAGCGAGGTGATAGAGCACGCAGATGATGAAAGACGAAGCCACCCTGAGGGGCTTGCCGGAAAGAAAACCGAGGGCGTAGAGCAAGGCGGTATTCAGATGGATCGGATAGGAATACAGCAGCCTCTTGTATATCGAGCTGGTCGGAAAGCTGAAATAGTACAGGATATTTTCTGTGAGCCCGAAGGCCGTGATGCAGAGAAGGGGGAAAAGCAGCGGCGTTGGCGGCCCGAAGTCGGGATCTGTCCCTCGAGGAAACAGGATGTTTCTCCAGATCCTGGATTTGGAGCCGAGCACGGCAAGGACAAATAAGGTGGCTTTGGCAGTCTCTTCGAGCAATGCATTCAACGCCATGGGGCCCCGGATGATCCCCTCCACCAGGCGCAGGAGGAAAAACAGGGCCGCCCCCAGCGGCAGGGCAATGGCCGCCGTCACGATAGCGGATCCGTGCTCTGAAGCTCTAGAAACGTTCACGCAGCAACTCCAGGTACCGTTCCCGTATCGCGTCGAACAGGGGATTGAAGGTGATCCGCAGATTATCCGATTGCTGAAAATCCGAAAAAATCGTGCTCAAATAGGTCTGTTTGCGGCTTTCGGCAGTCATGCCCCCCGGAGACAGCTCCTCATTTCCCCGGGCCGCAATCTCTTCGGGTATCGCCGTGTACTCCCGCAGGGGTGATTCTCTGAAGGTCCGGCCCACGTCGCCGGATCCCGCTTCCGACCCGCTGCCTTCCCTGCCCGTCTCTCGCCCTTCATCCCCGGCGATCCCCGACATGTTCTCCCCGGCTTCCTCCGATTCGGAACCGGGGATTTGGTACCTCCACTCTGTTTCACTCTGTTCGGTAGGCCGGTCGCTCTCCTCTATCAGATCTTCGGGGCTCAGGCGGTCTATCCTGTCCTTGGCTGCCATCGGCCCATCCTCGAGCAACTCCTCCAGCGTTTCCTCTTCCGGCGTCCTGCCGGTTCTTTGTTCCCCGGTTTCACCACCCGGAGTCGGCCGAAGCTCCTCGGCTTCGGAGGAACCGTATGCACCGGCATCGTCGACGGGCAGCTCGGCAACCGCTTGTTCCAGAGTTTCTCGCTCTATCAGTCTGTTTTTGATTTCCCGAGCGGAAAAGGTCGTTGTGAAATCACGAAGGGTGATGACAGAGATCCCCTGCAGCAACAAGAATGCGAACCCGCACAGACCCAGCAGGTACAAATTCCCCCGAAACAAACGGAAGGGCAAAACCCGCTCGTTCTTTTTTCGTTCCAGATGCGCTTCTACCCGCTGCCGCATGAAGGTGCGGTGTTCGGTCGACGGGGTGTGCAGGTACGACTCGACCAAACAGCGATCATCTATGGAACGGACCAGCCGGCGGAGGGTGGTTCGTTCCATCCCCAGAAACAGGAACAGGGGCAGCAGGGACAGACTGAAAAACAGCAGCAGATGAAAGATAAACAGGGATGAATTGGTAAGAATCACCACCGCAAGCAGGAGAAAATAGATCGTAAGATTGACCGAAATATAGGCGACGGTGCTATTGATCAGCCGGGTTCGCAGGTGTCGTTTCAGGAAGTAGCTCAGTACGGAATCGAGCACCGGTTTATCCATTCTTCTTGAGGCTCCTGCGGTACCATAGGAGCAACCCTGCCAGGATCGACAGGGACAGGAAAAAGAGGATGTTCTGCCCCAGCAAAAAGACTGCCCAGAGGAGGGCCACGGCCAACGCCGTCAGGAGACGCGGGATTGATGCTGCCGCTCTGGATCTGTAGGTTTCGATCACCAAAGATATCAGGAAATAGAAGAATACCGCCAGGGCGCCGCGCAGGATCAGCAGGTACGCTTCCCCCACGGTCAATCCGCAGAGCGAGTAGAGCGCTACGAACAGGGCGGGGATGGTGAGGATCAATACAGCCAGGAGCTCGAGGGCGGTGAACGGCAACAGATAGCACAGCAGAAGCAGGGCCAGGAGAACCAAAAGGATCACAGGGGTCGGGCCGTAGTCTCGAGGCGATGACCACCAGTTCGGTGCGACAAAAATCAGCAGCACCACTGCAGGCAGGATCGCCAAAATCCGTTTAGTCCGGCTCATGAAGACTCCAGTATCGCAGCGGATTGACGTATCTCACGACATACCCGTCCGCCCGCCTCTCGATTTTCGGGAGCTGATTGAATTTGACGGAAGACGGGTCCGTGAAAAACGTCAGAGGGACTTGTTTCGCGTTCGAGCGGATCAATCCATAGGTCAGGCGCCACATTGCCGGATCGAAGTCGGTTGGAACGAATCGCAGCTCTACGATCGAAGGGGGCAGCAGGCCGGCAATCGGCGTTGTCCCTTTCTCATCCGTCGCTTTTCGAACAATTTCGATCCTGCCTCCCTCCAGATGAGTCGGGTTGAGCTGCAGCTGAAGTGATTTGTCCGGAATGGGGGCAAAGCAGGACAGGCCAACAAAACCGGCGAAAAGAACCGCAAGCGGCAACAGGAGCGCGGTTGATCGTTTGAACAATGCGACCAGGATCAGCGCGGGCAGGTAGAAGCCGAGGAGCACCAGCCTGTAGAATGGGGTGACTCTGTCGAGGATATACCGCCGCTCCAAAGAAGCCGCAATATCCTCGATCCTCGCATCCTCGAAGCGGAGGGTTTGATTCCGGGCTGCGGGAATGCCGTAGAAATCGCTCCCGGCGATCAGATCGTAGTAGCGCTTTTTAAAGCTCGCGAAACTCTCTCTTTGCCTTTGCAGGGTCTCCACAAGGGAAGCCGGGTCCAGGGAATCGAGAAGCAGAAGTGATGCGCGCAGAGGATCCGGCTTTTCCGGGGCGGGAAGTTGATCCACCCCCAACGACGCCCTGGCCGTGATTACGTGAATCCCCCGTTCCAGAAGCTCTCCGACATCCCTGCCATGAATTACAAAATCCGGCGCAGCTTGAAGAACAAGAATATCTCCCGCTCTTAGATGTTCGGCGGTGGTGGTGGTGCGGTAGCCGGGCAGCGGCGGCAGAATCCGTCCAACGCCCGGGAAAACGGTGACGCGGTACGGGTTGAAATTTGTAGCATAGTCAAACAACACCGGATCCGTGGCCGCAGAGGCTACCTCTACCTGCACATTTTGGATCGAATCGTCGAAATAGAGGAAGCAGTCGAGCACATGCGGTAGGTTTATATCCTCGGCGCTGAACAGCGGTACTTCCTCTCCATACAGGGTTCTTCCCGTGATCGTTACCCGGGTGTTTCCAAACTCCGGGAGGTCAGTGACCATCATCTTGTTGATGCGGAAGGGCTGCAGTTCTGAGTTAAGGAACACCGACTGGGATTCGACAGCGGTGGAGCCGACCAACAGCAGCAGGACGGCGAGCACTGCTTTCATCCTCCTCCCCCTCCCGGCTTCCTGACGGACTGCCTGGAGAGCAGCGTTACCACAATCGAGGTGAGGAAAAAAATGATCAGATAGAGCCTGCCTGCAGGCAAAGCTCTGAAAAAAAGAGTTTTATACGCCTGCAGTGCGATCCGTGAATCGGTGGTTTCTCCTTCCATGTTCCCGTTGAAGTACAGCGGGAAGCGGACGAAGGGCGCACCCCGACTGAGGAGTATCGCCGTATACCGACCGGGCCGAGAGAGAGGCACGCTGGTGCTGTACGTTAACAAACTCCCCGGCTCGAGCGCGTGCTCTCCCAGCAGTCGATTGTCTGCATAGAGGGACAATACCGGATCGACCAGCTGTTCTCCGTTCACCGTCAGAGAGATATTTCTGTGGGACTCTGCCACGCGAATGCTGATCCTGTTCTTCTGTAGAATCGAATCAAAGGCTCTCTGCAGCGTTCGGACCACCGCGATGTTGGAGAGGAAATCTTCCGTATAGTAACCGTACAGGTCGGAAAGCAGCATCATCACCAGCTGGCGATCCCTCTTTTCCATGATCAGCAGCGGGTCGTCGTACTGGTTTTTATAGAGAAGGATGCGCTGCGGTTTGGGAGTGTACAGGCTCATTCCCGTTACCTGGCTGATCACGGTATCCGTGAAATCGGAGACGGGGAAGAGGTCCTCGCCGAAGCTCGCGCGGGCTATCTCGCGACGATCTTGGAAGATAAGAGAGGGGATCTCCGCCAGATCGTTGACTCTATAGAAGTTGCCGCCGCTCTTTAGCGCCAATCTGGTCAGCAGGCCGGCATTTATCTCTTCGCCGACGGCCAGGGTGGATATGGTGATATCTTCAAGCTGGGCCTGATCGATCAGCGAATCGAAATCTCCCTCCTTGGTCTTCCCGTCGGTAAGGATGATGACATGCCGCTGAGGCATAGGCAAATCCACAAGTCGGTTCAGTCCTTCCTCCAAGGCGGCAAACAGATCGGTTCCGCCTTGAGCGACCAGAGGGGCCAGCTGTACTTCGGAGTCGAGATTTTTCCGTTCTTCGAAATCGTGAAGAAAACGGAACTGGTCCCAGAAGGTTAGAATGCTGATGCGATCCGTATCTTTGAGATTCTTTATCAGCTCCAGGGTCGAGACCTTTGCCAGAGACAGTTTTTTCCCGCTCATGCTGGCCGAGATGTCCAGGACGATCAGAATTCCCATGTCCGGCAGGTACTTCAGGGATCGCGGCGCCAGCTCGACAGGGAGAATTTCTTCGATCTCGGGATTATCCCCCCTGCTGCCGAAGGAGGGGGAATCGCTGACAAACAGCAGGGAGGTCGACCTGTCCTCATAGATGCTTCGCAGAATGCCGCTCAGCTGGGGATCGATGCTCTGAAGGGGAATACCGTCAAAAACCAAAAGCGGATATTCCAAGAGGTTTTCATGCATGGTTTGGGAGAGGGGAATTTTCTTTACCGAGTACAGGCCCTCGAGAAAAGAGACATTTCCTCCCCTGTGGCTGACCATCAGCAGCTGTGGATCCTCGTCGCTTCGAGAGAGGATTTGTAGCTGCCTTCGCAGAACTGTGCCCCGGCCTCTGATTTCCACCTCCAGAATCGTGTCGCCCTCGGCGGGCAGGGAGGTGATGTAGTGCCGGCCTTCGGCCAATACCCCGGGCTCGATCCGGCTGAGCAGCTTATCGTTCCTGTGCACCTCGATCGCCTCATAGCCCTGTATGGCCGTCGAGAACAGCAGGTCGAAGTCCAGGTCAATTTCCCGGGATCCAAAGGTGTAGGCGTAGGCGAGGAGCAGAGGATCCTCGGACCGGGAGATCACATCGATTTCAACCGGCAGTCCATATTCGCTCTGAAGCCGGTTGGCCGCGGCAATATCCCTTGAATCAGGAGGAACGCTGAAAACGAGCCTAACTTTTTTGAGCGCCGGTGTGCTCTTGACAATGGAGTCGGTGTAATTTTCCAGGAGTACAGACTCCTCTCCCCGATATTCGTCCAGGTATTCGACCAGCCTGTCCGGCGTCGGAAAATCCTGTTTGCGCAAGCTTCGCATCACGCCGCCGACGAGAAGACGGACCCGCCGGTACTTGTGGAGATAGGAAAACACGGATCGGGAATCCAGGTTGTCATCGTAGGGTATAATCACCGTGTGGGGGAGAACCACCGCGGGGACAAATACGGGCACACGGAAGAGAAAAAAAAACAGGAAAATCATAGGCAGAACGTAGAGGAAATACCGTTTCATGCTCGGTCTGTCAATGAATATACACGAAGAGATCGGCTTGGAACACAAGGGGTTGAGCCCGGCGTTGCCGGATTTTTGCTTGACTTATTCGGGAAAACCGTTGATTATGTATGATTGGACGCAGCGTAGCTGCATGACTACAAATTCATACAGATCTTTTAAAGGAGGATCTATGAAAAAACTCATTCTATTACTTTTCGTTCTCGCAGTTTCCCTTGCCCTTATCGGACTGGTTAGCTGTAAGAAGGCGGGAGTAGCCAAGGAGGAGGTCGTGTTCCGGGTCTCCAGTGGCGCCGAACCACCTACCCTGGATCCGTCCTTGAGCGAGGACACAACTTCACACACGATCCTGCTGGGATTGTTTGAAGGTCTCCTGATTCATGATCCCAAGACCAACGACGGGATTCCCGGCATGGCCGAGAGCTGGACGGTCAGCTCCGACCAGACGGTCTACACCTTCAAACTCCGCAAGGCCACCTGGAGCGACGGTGTTAAAATTACAGCCCAGACCTTCGTCGATTCCTGGCTGCGGACCCTGAACCCGGAAACCGCCTCCCCCTATGCCTGGCTGATGGGCATGGCGGTAGAAGGCGCCGATGCCTACAACTCCGGTGAAGCCGGTCCTGAGGCCGTGAAGATCCGCGCCGTTGATGACTACACCTTCGAGGTCACCATGGTCGGTCCTCTTCCTTATGTGACCAGCATGCTGCCCCACACTGTATTCGCGGTCCTGCCGATGCATGTGATCGAGAAGCACGGCCAGGACTGGATTCTGCCGGGCAACATGGTCTCCAACGGACCATTCGTGCTGGAAACCTGGAAACCCCAGGAAATCCTGACCGTGGTGCGCAATCCCAAGTACTACGATGCGGACAAAGTAAAACTCGACCGCATAGAGTACTATCCCAGCGACGACAACAACACCCGTCTGAACATGTACCTGGCCGGAGAGGTCGACTTCATGGACGACGGGATTCCGACGGACCAGATCGATTCTCTGAAGACCCGGGATGACTTTCACGTCGTGCCTTCACTGGCCACCTACTTCTATGAATTCAACCACACCAAGCCGCCCTTCAACAATGTCAAGCTGCGCAAAGCATTGGCCATGGCCATCGACAAGCAGACCCTGGTGGACCGGGTTTCCAAAGGCGGTCAGGTTCCCGCCGATGTGGTTGTCCCCAACATGGCCAACTACACCAGCCCCAAAGGCAATGGCTACAATGTCGAGATGGCCCGACAGCTTCTGGCTGAGGCAGGCTATCCGGGCGGTAAGGGATTCCCCAACGTGACGATTCTCTACAACACTTCGGAAGGTCACAAGAAGATCGCCGAGTACGTCCAGCAGCAGTGGGAGGAAAACCTGGGCATCTCGATGTCCATCGAGAACGCCGAATGGAAGACGGTTCTGGCCCGCGGCAAGGAACAGGACTTCCAGGTACTGCGCATGGGCTGGATCGGTGACTACATCGACCCCAACACCTTCCTCGAGCTATTCCAGACCGATGCCGGACAGAACTACGGCAAGTACTCCAACCCCGAATTCGACAAGCTGATCCAGGAAGCGGCCCGAATGTCTCCAGGACCGGAGCGTATGGCCAAGCTCGCCAAAGCCGAAGAGATCTTCATTTCCCAGGATCAGGGCATCATCCCGATTTACTTCTACACCAACATGGACCTGATCGACACCAGCGTCTGGGGTGGCTGGAATCCTACCATCCTGGACTGGCAGCCGCCCAAATTTATCTACAAGAAGTAGTAATTGCTGTCTAGATCGAACGCCGGGGGAGCCGTGTAACAACGGCTCCCTCTTTTTGTCTTGCCACGAATCACCATCGATTTTATAATGAATCCCGCCTTGTGAACTGCAGGAGATAATAGTGACAAAATTCATCATCCGCCGCTTCATCGGACTGTTCCCGACGCTGTTCGTCATTATTACCATGAGCTTTTTCATCGTGAGAATCGCTCCCGGGGGACCCTTCGACAGGGAAAAGAGGCTTCCACCGGAGATACTTCGAAACATCGAAAAGAAGTATCACCTTGACGAACCATTGCTGAAGCAGTACGGACGATATTTGCTCGATATTCTTCGTGGAGATCTTGGGCCTTCCTTTGCCTATCCGGATCATGATGTAAATTTCTTCATCTTCAACAGTCTCCCCAAATCAATGATCCTGGGAAGCATCGCCCTGGGGATAGCGGTCGTCATCGGGGTGGGCGTGGGGATGATTTCTTCTGTGCGGCAAAATACCTGGGTGGACTACACTGCAATGTCCTTCGCGGTGATCGGCATTACGGTGCCTCTGTTCGTTGTCGGGCCCGTGCTGATGTTTTTTTTCGCCTTGAAGCTGGATTGGCTGCCCACTTCGGGGTGGATTACCGGCCAGCACGGGTGGGTGACGATCATCATGCCGGTCATAACCCTTTCCTTCCCCTACTTCGCCTACAATGCCAGGTTGTCGAGGGCCAGTATTCTCGAGGTCCTTCGTTCCGACTATGTGCGCACCGCTCGAGCCAAGGGATTGCGGGAGATTGTGATCATGTTCAAGCACGTCCTGAAAGGAGCCCTGCTTCCCGTTGTCAGCTACCTGGGACCCGCCTTCGCCGGTATTATCACCGGCTCGGTCGTCGTCGAAAGGATTTTCAGAGTACCCGGCTTGGGACAGTTCTTCGTTCAGGCTGCCTTCAATCGGGACTACACCCTGCTCATGGGTACGGTAATCGTCTATTCGGTGATTCTCATCATCATGAATTTTTTCGTCGACATTATATACGGATTCCTGGATCCCCGGATTTCCTACAGCTAGAGGTGAAGGAAGTGGATACGGCAATCAAAGAAAGTAAAGATACCTACCTCAGCGAGCTCAACCAGCCGATCAAGGGTGTGAGTCTCTGGAAGGACGCCTGGCGGCGCCTGAAAAAGAACAAGATGGCCATGTTCGGGCTGGTCGTGGTCATCATCTATGCAATCCTTTCAATTACAGCGCCGATCCTTCCGATTTATTCCTACAAGTATCAGGTGATCGAACATCAGTATCTGCCTCCTTCCCTGACAAAAAAAGCCGGAGAGCTGATGATCGAAAGGGAGGAGACGCTTTTGCTCGCCATGGCCGAAAAGATGGGCCGCAACGAGCTCAATGATCAGGAGCGGGAAAAATTGTCTGAGCTCAAAGCGAGAACTGCTACGGAGACCAGGAAAATCAGCGGCAAGGTCGTGAAGGTCCATGACAGGCGCTATATCCTTGGAACCGACTCTCTGGGTCGGGACCTGCTGGCCCGGATCATCTACGGTGGTCAGGTTTCGATTGCCATCGGTGTCATCGGCACCATCACCTCCGTGTTCATCGGCATCATCATCGGAGCCTTGGCGGGATATCTCGGAGGCAGGGTGGACTACATCATCACCCGCATCATCGACGTGATGTACGGTCTACCCTATATGATGCTGGTCATTATCCTGATGGCTCTGTTCGGCAGGAATATCCTCAATCTCTTCTTCGCCCTGGCCATTGTCAGCTGGCTGACCGTGGCCCGGGTCGTGCGGGGGCAGATCATATCTCTGAAAAATTCGGAGTTTGTCGAGGCGGCTCGAAGCATAGGTTCCAGCACGGGCAGGATCGTATTCCGACACCTCGTGCCGAATACCCTGGGGGTGATCGTGGTCTTCTCAACCCTCAGCATCCCGTCCTTCATTATGCTCGAATCGTTTCTCTCCTTTCTAGGGTTGGGCGTTCAAGCCCCCTTCGCCTCCTGGGGATCCCTGGTCAGCGACGGGGTGGAGGGGATGAATCTCTACCCCTGGCGGCTGTTCTTTCCGGCGATCGTCATGGTCGTTTTCCTCTTCGCCATGAACTTCCTGGGAGACGGGTTGCGGGACGCCCTCGATCCTAAGAGCAAGAACAAGTTATAACAGCCAAAGGAGTGAAGGTGCAAACCATGAACAATGATCTGGTACTGCAGGTGACGGATCTGCGCACGTACTTCAACACCGACGATGGCGTGGTGAAGGCGGTCGATGGTGTATCCTTCGCACTGCGTACGGGGGAGACCCTCGGCCTGGTGGGTGAATCGGGATGCGGAAAGTCCGTCTCCTGTCTCTCGGTGATGAAGCTAATTCCCTCGCCGCCGGGACGGATCATGTCCGGTCAGGCCCTGCTTCGGGGAAAGAACATCTTTGATTTGTCTGCCGACAGGATTAGGCAGATCCGCGGCGGAAAGATTTCGATGATCTTTCAGGATCCGATGACCTCCCTCAATCCTTTTTTGCGCATTTCCACCCAGATGATCGAAACGATTCAGCTGCATCAGGGTACGGACAAGATGCAGGCCAAGGACAAGGCCATCGATATGCTGCGACTGGTCGGCATCCCCAATCCCGGAAAGCGGGTCGACGACTATCCCCATCAGTTTTCCGGGGGCATGCGCCAGAGGGTCATGATCGGCATGGCCTTGAGCTGCAACCCGGAGGTGCTGATCGCCGATGAGCCGAGCACCGCCCTCGATGTTACGATTCAGGCTCAGATCCTCGAGATCATCAAAAATCTCAGCGTAGAGTTTGGCACCGCGGTGATTCTCATCACCCACGATCTGGGTGTGGTGGCGGGGATGTGCGACAACATCTGCGTCATGTACGCGGGCAGGATCGTGGAAAAGGCAAAGGTGGATGATCTGTACCAGGATCCGAAACACCCCTATACTCAAGGGCTGATCAAGTCCGTGCCTCGCCTGGACAAGCCGGGCAAGCAGAGGTTGTACTCTATCGAAGGACAGCCCCCCAATCTGATCGATCTGCCCGATGTCTGCACCTTTTATCCACGCTGCGAGTACGCCATGGATATCTGCCGGCAGAAGTATCCTCCGGAGTTTGTTACCGACGGGAGAGCCGTTCGCTGCTGGTTGTACAAGGAGGAGAAGTAAGTGTCGACAAACAACATCCTGCTCGAGGTCAAGAACCTCAAGATGCACTTTCCCATCGAAGAGGGATTGCTGTTCAAGCGTCAGGTCGGGGCTATCAGGGCGGTAGACGGGATTAATTTCAGCATCTGCCGGGGCGAGACCATGGGTCTGGTGGGTGAGTCGGGATGCGGTAAATCGACGACGGCCCGCTGCATCGCCCAGCTGCACAAGCCGACCGGCGGAGAGGTGAACTTCGAGGGAAAGGATCTCTGCAGAGCTCGCAAGCAGGAAATGCTCAAAGCCAGGATGGATCTGCAGATGGTCTTTCAGGATCCCTACGCCTCCCTCAATCCGCGGATGACCGCCGGGGCGATCATCGGTGAGCCTCTGCTGATCTATTCCAAAAGGGGGATCCTGAACTACACCAAGAAGGACATCCAGAAGCGGGTCGAGGAGCTGATGGAAAAGGTCGGCCTGTCCCGCTACTTCGTCAACCGCTACCCCCACGAGTTCTCGGGGGGACAGAGGCAGAGAATCGGGGTGGCCCGGGCGCTGGCTTTGAATCCAAAGCTCATTCTGGCGGATGAACCGATCAGCGCTCTGGATGTCTCGATCCAAAGTCAGATCCTCAACCTCCTCAACGACCTTCAGGAAGAGTTCAATCTAACCTACCTGTTCATTGCCCACGATCTGGCGGTTATCGAGCATATATCCAACCGGGTCGCCGTGATGTATCTGGGGGTGATCGTGGAGATAGCCGATTCAAAGGTCTTGTACAAGAGACCGATGCACCCCTACACCAAGGCCCTGCTTTCGGCGGTGCCGATACCGGATCCGGCGGTGGAGAGGCAGCGCAAGCGGATCATCCTGGAAGGAGATGTGCCCTCCCCTGATCGGGAGCGTACCGGCTGTTACTTCTACGACCGCTGTCCCAACGCCATGCCGGACAAGTGCAAGAACAATATTCCCCAGCTCAGAGAGGTGGAGGAGCACCATCAGGTCGCCTGTTTTCTCTACTTCGATCCCTAACTGTGCGCTTCGGTCCTTGTCTGTGGGGGGGGCGAACGACAGGCCGGGCCGGCTACAGCTCATCGCCGCCCATGATTTGATTCACGTACGAAATCCCGCTGTACTCTGCGATTGCCCGGGCTGTAGTTTCGACTTTCGTGCGGTGAGAGAACCTGTAGTTCTCCAACCGTAAGTTCCTGCCATCCCTGGTCTCCAGGGAAAGGGTAATGATCGGGCGGAAGGCGAGACTTCTGCCGACTTGTTGCGTCGATCCGGCCTTTCCCTTTACAAACCGGGAGACTTCGATCCTGTCCAGATCTTCAAATCCGTACACCTTGCTGCCGTGGATCGCGATCAGGCCGTTTTCGTGTATCACCCGGCCCTCTGCCTTGTCGAAGATCCAGCACTCGTGGTAGGCGGCGCCCAGAAGCGAGATCAGACAGATGATCAGGGGGATGGTGTTCTCCCGGATGAAGATGCTCCCCCCGCCCTCCTCCCGGGTCACCAGGAGGGAGATGAGGATCAGCAGCCCGATGACGAGGAGCAGGAGTTTGTACCCAACCGGGATCGTGAACACCAGGCGGCCGTCGGGACGATGCTTCAGTTGCAGACGAAAGCCTATCATGATTCCTCCCCTGTATAGCAGATCCCGTTCCCCTTGCCAAGGTTGAGATAATTAATAATAATGGGGCGAACCAAATTGTGGAGGTTTTCACGAATGGCGGAAGCTAAGAAACAGAAGCTGATACAGTGGCAGCTTCCCATGAAGCGGGTCCTCTATGCTCTGATCCCCGCCGTCATCGCTTCTATATATTTCTTCGGCTGGAGGGCTCTGGTCATCCTGGCGATCGTCAATGTGGTCGGATTTCTCACCGAGTTCATCTTCTTGAGACACCGCAAAGAGCCGGTTACCTCCGCGGTATTCGTCAGCTGCTTCATCCTGGCCCTGTCCCTGCCCCCGACCATCCCCTACTGGATGGCTGCGCTGGGAGCCCTGGTGGGAATACTCTTCGGCAAGATGGCCTTCGGCGGCTTCGGGAGGAACGTGTTCAATCCCGCCATGGTGGGCCGGGCCTTTCTCTACATCAGCTTCGGCGGACAGCTGACAGCCTCCTGGGCCAACCCCTTCTTCGGAATTCCGGGGGGATTTGCCCGCTACCAGGCGGCGGCCGCCGACATCATCGGCCAGGCCACACCCCTGGTGCACTTGGGTGAGGGCCTCAAAACGGCCTGGCTGAACCTGTTTCTGGGTAATGTACCCGGAAGCCTGGGGGAGACCAGCGCGATCCTTCTGATCCTCGGTGGGCTGTACATCGTCTGGAAGAAGGCGGCGGCCTGGCAGATCGTGGTCGGCGGTTTTACCGGATTTCTGGTCACCCAGACCGCCTTCTGGCTGACCGGGCTGTCCGCGGCGGGTAACCCGCTGTACGCCCTGTTTGCCGGCAGCTTCATCTTCGGGGTGTTTTTCGTGATCACCGAACCGGTGTCCGCCTCCCAGACAACGAATCCGGGGCGCTGGATCTACGGCATCTTCTTCGGGATCATGGTGGTCGTGATCCGGACCTTCAGCGCCTGGCCGGCTGCTGTGATGTTCGCCACCCTGCTGGCAAATATGTTCGCGCCCCTTCTGGACTACTGGATGAAACAGCGCAAGCAGAAGAGAGTGGCAGCATGAGCGAGGCCAAAAAACCGAACAAACTGCGGCGCAGCCTGTTCACGATCTTTTTCATGTTCGCCGTAACCCTTGTTTTTATCGCCGCGCTCTCCCTGATCTACGTCCTGACCCGGGACACGATTCGACTCAACGAGTCCCTGGTTCTGAAGCGGGCGGTGCTGTACGTTGCCGGCCTGGAAGTGCCCCAGACCGGTATTGAAGCGGATGCCCTGTACCAGGAACGCGTGAAGGAGGTGAAGGACCAGGGGGGAAGCGTTCTCTATTATGAGATCCTCGATTCCCCCGGTGGAGCGGTGCAAAGCTACGTCGTACCGGTCCTGGGGGCCGGGCTCTGGGGTGAGATCGGATCGGTGGTGGGCGTGGAAAAGGATCTGAAGACCCTCACCGGAATCGAGTTCATCAAACAGAACGAGACCCCGGGTCTGGGCGGACGGATCACCGAGAGCTGGTTCAAGGAACAGTTTCGGGGCAAACGCTGGCCCCTGTCGGTGGTCCCGGAAGGGGATCCGGCCGGTGATCAGGAGTTCCAGGCCATCACCGGTGCCACCAATACCACCAACGGAATCAGGGATATTCTGAACAACCGTCTAGCCAGGGCCGAACAGGCCATCCAGGCGTCCCAGTAGGAGAGGTTATGAAGTCCTATAAGTTCAGACAGGTTTTCAAGGAGAATGTCGGGATCAACAATCCCGTATTCGTTCAGATATTGGGGATCTGCTCCACGCTGGCAGTCACCAACGTGTTGAAGAACACCGTGGTCATGTGCGCGGGGCTCGTATTCGTGACCGGGCTGTCCAACCTGACGGTCAGCATTCTGCGCAAGTACATTCCCGGTCGCATCCGCATGATGGTGGAAACGTTGATCATCGCCGCCTACGTGATCATCGTGGATGTGGTGCTGAAGGCCTTCATCCCCGATATCTCACGGCAGTTAGGACCGTACGTCGGCCTGATCATCACCAACTGCATCATCATGGGCAGGGCCGAGGCCTTCGCCCTTTCCAATCCACCGACACTGTCCCTGGTGGACGGGCTGAGCTCCGGATTGGGATACAGCTACGTGCTGCTGATCATCGCCTTCCTCAGGGAGCTGCTCGGCTCAGGTGCGATCTGGGGGTTTCGCGTGCTGGGGGACTGGTGGACCAACTGGAACATCATGATCATGGCCCCCGGAGCCTTCTTCATGCTCGCGCTGTTCATCTGGGTGGTGAAGGGCAACTTCATGAAGGAGAAGCAAACCGCCTCGGCTTCGCCCCAGGCCGTATCTGCGGGTTCGCCTCAACCCGCATCGGCGGGAGGTAAGTCATGACGGAAGGGTTGTTCGCCTTCGGCGTGTTCTTCGCCGCGATCTTCACCAACAATATCCTTTTGACCAACTACCTGGGGATGTGCTCGTTCCTGGCCGTCTCCAAGGAGCTCAAGACCTCCTTCGGCCTGGGAATGGCGGTCGTCTTCGTGATGACCTGCACAAGCGTGATCAACTGGTTGATCTACTACTACGTTCTGGTACCCTACGACATCGTGTACCTGCGCTTCATCGCCTTCATCATCGTCATCGCCGCCTTCGTTCAGCTGGTAGAGATGGTGATCGAGCGTCTCTCCGATGCCCTGTACGCAGCCCTCGGCATCTTTCTTCCTCTGATCACGGTGAACTGTGCGATCCTCGGCGCCAGCCTGTTCATGGTGATCCGGGAATACACCTTTCTCTCCGGGCTGGCCTTCGGAGCGGGCAGCGGCATCGGCTGGGCCGTCGCGATCATCGCCATGGCGGGGATCCGAGCCAAACTGAACGTCCGGTCCAAGGTCCCCTTCGGGCTGACAGGGGCCGGGATTACGCTGATCATCGCCGGCATCATGGCCCTGGCCTTCATGGGCTTCGCCGGGATGATCACCATCACCTAGAACCTGAAGAGGGGTTTTCATGCTGAGCTCATTCTTGATAGCGGTTATCGCGATGTGCGGATTGGCCACCTTCCTGGCGTTGCTCATGGTGATCGCCGACCTGACAGTCGGCAACTACGGGGAGGTGAAGATCACCATCAATGACGAGACGGAAATGACGGTAGAGGGCGGCAAGCCTCTCTTGTCGACCCTGATGGGGGAGAAGCTGTTTATCCCCTCGGCTTGCGGCGGGCGGGGCTCCTGCGGGTTCTGCAAGGTCAAGGTCGTCTCCGATATCGGTGACTACGTGGCAACCGAGCTGCCCTGGATCACCGAGGATGAGAAGAAGGAGAATATCCGCCTCTCCTGTCAGATCAAGGTCAAGAAGGACCTGGCCATCCGGATCCCCGAGGAGCTGTTCAACGTCAAAGAGTACAGGACCCGGGTCGAGCGGATTCGCGATCTGACCTACGACATCAAGGAAGTGACCCTCAAGTTGATCGATCCGTCGGAGATCAAGTTCCGGGCCGGTCAGTACATCCAGTTTCAGACTCCCGAGTACGAGCTGTCCTCCGAAAGCGTGTACCGGGCCTATTCCTGCTCCTCCGTGCCTTCTCGCAAGGATATCGTAGAGCTGGAGATCCGCCTCGTCCCCAACGGGATCTGCACGACCTACGTGTTCGAGCATATAAAGGAGGGGGATGAGGTCACCATCAACGGTCCCTACGGCGAGTTCTTCCTCCGCGATACGGATGCCGAGATCGTGTTCATCGCCGGGGGATCGGGGATGGCGCCGATCAAATCGATTCTCCTGGACATGGCGGAGAAGGGGATCGACCGGAAGGCCACCTACTTCTTCGGCGCCCGGACCACCCGGGACCTGTTTCTTTTGGATGAGATGAGAGAGTTGGAGAAGCGGCTTCCCCGCTTCAGCTTCGTTCCCGCCCTGTCCGCTCCTGCAGAAGAGGACAAATGGAGCGGGGAATCGGGACTCATCACCGAGGTGCTCGACAGGCATTTGAAAGACGGAAACCATCTGGAAGCTTATCTGTGCGGCAGCCCCGGGATGATCGATGCCAGCGTAGAGGTGCTCACCAAGAAGGGATTGCAGGAGGAGCTGATCTTCTACGACAAGTTTGCATGACAGGGAAGAGAGGCGTGGAATGAAACAGACCGTACAGATGGATCGGATTCAGGAGAAGATGCAGCCCGGTGTATATACCCGGGACGGCTTTTTGGGTACGGACCGGCGAAAACTGATCGACATCCTGATCGAGGACGACGAGGCGGTCAAGCGGATGGACCTGACCCATCGGCAAATCGCCGACCGTATGATCGGTTTGAGGGACGCGGGGATGCGCGGTTTGGGCGAGTTCATCAATGTGGAACCCCACTACGAGATTCGGGTGATCAGCGTTCGGGGCAAGCTCCCCTGTCCCTTCGGCGATCCCGGCATTTTCCCGAAAACGAACACGGTGGTGCGCAACACGAAACTCGATCGGGAAGTCACTTTCACTGACATGCACATCCACATGGTCGGATCCCACGGATTCTACGAGGGCAAGGGCTCTCCGTTCCGCCTGGAGCCGGCGGAGCTGGCGGAGGTTCTCGATATCGAGCCGATCCGGGAATAGGAACGGACAGGAGGTTCGGGAGAGTGCGGCGCCGCTCTCCGCACTCTCACCGGCGCCCGATCAATACCTGATCAGCGCCCGAGGAGGCCGAAGCGCCGCATTGCTTCGATGTGGACCTTCGGCCGAGGATAGTTGTCCAGCTCCGCCGGCAGGACCCAACGCTGCTCCGCCCAGGGGTCGAGCTTTCGCTGCTCGGCAAACACAGCCACGAACAATCGAAAGCGGATCTGGAAATGGGAATAGCGGTGCCTCACCTCATTTCTGGTGTCCAGTAAGATCTCTATGGACAGCCGCGCCAGTCGCTCCTTCAGTTCCGCGCTCCGCTGCGGATAGTTCGGCAGCTCCCACAGGCCGCCGAGAAGGCCCCTGTCGGCTCGCCGGACCAGGAGAAGGGGCAGATCGTGACGCTTTAGCAGTGCCCCGAAGCTCAGACAGGGTGTTTTATCAGCGCTTCCGTCGAACCCGGTCTGCAAATCCCGGCGCAGTCGGGCCGGTACAGCCGCCGGAAGCAGCAGAAGCAGGCTCTCGGCGCGGACCGGGAGCGGCCGGGAGGAGGGCCGGGGCGGAAACTCAGCGATCCTGTTTTCCCGATACGCCCGGCAGGTGTAGCGAAGCGGACATTGGCCGCAGCGAGGCTTCGGCAGGCAAACCAGCGCACCGAGCTCCATCCAGGCCTGATTGATCCATCCGGGATGATAGTGGAGAAAACTCGCCTCTACGAAGGTTCGAGCCCGTTTTTTCAGCTGCCCGGGGTTTGCAGGTTGCGTCCCGCGCTCGGCCGCCAGCGATCCGGTACGGCCGGAACCCGCCGGGCTGCGGGCAGCC
>CAZPQC010000009.1:0-47766 GCA_964588525.1 uncultured Spirochaetaceae bacterium | reverse complement strand
CCGTCGTACGCTATGAATCTCTGCCCGAGTTGGCCTGCCGGGAACAATCCTACGATGTGGTGGTGCTGTCCAACGGGATCACCCCGGCCGCAGAATCAGAAAGCCTGGCGGATCTGTTCAACCTCGATCTCGATGCGGCCGGTTTTATCAGACCGACGGGCAACGGAAGCTCCGCCGCCGGCAACCGCGTGTTCACGGCGGGAACCTGCAAACGACCGATGCGCATCGACGACTGCGTTGAGGATGCAGCTACGGTTTCCCGCAGGGTGATGAAAAACCTAGGAGTACAACCATGAGCGATTCGATCGTTGCGGTTCTCTGCGACCAACAATGCAGCTCCAGGGGTCCCCTGCAGGCCGCAAACCTGACGAAGCGGCTCGCCAAGAGTTCCACGGTCGGCAAGCTCATTATCCTGGATAAAGCCTGTCAAGATCCGGAAAAGAAGTTGAAAAACGTAGCGGGGCAGAAGATCCTGTTCGGCGGCTGTCCCTATCTCGAGGAGAGCGGGTTTTATTCATTGGCGGCGGAAAAACTCGGGTTGGGTCCCGGCGAAATGCTGGTTACGGACGTGAAATCGAGCATCCTCGACCTCTACGACAGTCCCGAAGCAATCGAAGAAAAGCTGGTCGGCAGGCTGGAATCTTTAGGCCGCCTGCTGGCCGACAGTACCGCAGTAAAGGATCAGCCGGTCAAGCTCAAACGAAACGTGCTGATCTTCGGCAGCGGGTACTCCGGCCTGAAAGCCGCCCTGGAACTCTCCGGAGAAAAGCTCAGCGTGGACGTGGTAGAAACCGAAGACCCGCCCCTGGCTCCGGGATGCCTGACCGAAGGACTCGGCTCCCCCGGACTGATAGAAGAACTAACCGAGAGGGTCCGGGCAGGCGAACATGTTGCCGTATTTCCCCACCGGCAGATGGGTCCGATCCGGAACGTCGAAAAGGGATTCACGGTCAGCTTCGGCGGAGGCGAGCCGAGAGAGTACGGTACGGTGATTTTCGCACCGGAGCGCCGTGAAGCGCCCGCAGAAGAGATCGGCGCCTGGAACCTGAGCCAGCTGTACAAACGGATCCAGGAGCACCAGCCGATCAAAGGCAGGATCGTATTCGTTCTGGACCGCCGCTCGGAAATGCCGCCGGAGGTCATCCAGGATATTCTGACCGCCGCCAGAGTGATCAAGGAACGGTCCCACGCGGAGGTCTGGATACTGCTCAAACAGATACGTGTCGCCCTGCCGGGACTGCAGGAGCTGTACGACTTGACCCGAGAGATGGGGGTGATCTTCGTCAAATACCAGAATCTTCGTCTCCATAACGAGTTTGGAGATTTCGACATCGCGGGTGAGGATCCGCAAACCGGAGCGTCTTTCAGGATCAGCAACCCGGACCGGGTGATTATCCCGGGAGCTGGCGGGCTCTCCGCTTCGGCGTTGAAGGCCGCCGAAACCCTCGGGCTCCGCCTGCTGGGCGGCCAGTACACCCAACCCTACTCACTCTGGCGGTTGGCAAATGAATCGAATCATCCCGGCGTGCTGGTGTGCGGCAGCGCTCGGGGGAACATGGACGGCGACGGGGTGGCCGCGGATGCGGCTTCCATGGTGCAAGCCCTCAAAGCGCGGATGAATCGTGAGGGCATTACACCGGTGGAACATATCGCCTCGGTGGATGCGGACAAGTGCGCCTATTGCCTGACCTGTGTTCGGGTATGTCCCTATCATGCCATGGGGAAAAATGTCGAGGAGAGAGTCGCCCAGCCGATCACGACCGCCTGCCAGGGCTGTGGGATCTGTGCCGCTGAGTGCCCGGCGGAGGCGATTACCCTGCGCAATCTCAGTCAGGACAGCGTCCTGGCTGCGATGCAGGCACTATAGAGACAGCTCTATAGAGAACATTGAAGGAGTCTGGAATTGTCTGATTCAATTCTGATCTTGCACTGTGCGGAGGGGGCCAAGAAAGCATTGGCCCGCATGACCGAGGAGGGGCACAGGCTCCCGCCGCAGTTCAAGACCTTCGAACTGCCCTGTACGGGAAGCGTAAACGAAGTCCTGCTTATGGAAAATCTGCAGAACGGCGCAAATGGAGTGGTTGTGCTCGGTTGCCGCAAGGAAAACTGCAAACATCTGGACGGAAACCTCAAAGCCGAGCGCAAGGTAGCCCGGGTGAAGCGGCTGCTGTCCGAGGCGGGAGCAGAGGGGAAGTTTGTTGAGATGGTGTTTACCGCCCCGGATGAGGGCAAGAGGCTTCATGATATCCTGCTTGGATTCGCTCAACAACAGCAGACGGAAGGTAAATCGAAATGATCGTTGCTGAACAAAAACCCATTTCTGAGATACTGGACATGCTTCCGGAACATAAGCGGGTGCTGATCGTAGGCTGTGACACCTGCGTGACGGTCTGCCTGGCCGGGGGTGAGAAAGAGGTCAAGGTCCTGGCCGCAGCCCTGCGCATGGCCAAGAAAGAATTCGCGGAGATCAAGGGCACCTCCATCGAGCGGCAGTGCGACGGGGAATTCATCGAAGAGATCCGTGAACAGGTGGCTCAGAGCGACATTGTCCTGTCGATGGCCTGCGGGGCGGGGGTGCAGATGATGTCGGATTTCTTCCCCGACAAACCGGTGCTTCCCGCTCTGAACACCCTGTTTATGGGTTCCAACGAGGGTGCAGGATATTGGATGGAGCGTTGCCTGGGCTGCGGGGACTGCGTCCTTGATCTGACCGCCGGCATCTGCCCCCGAACCCGGTGCTCGAAAGGGTTGATGAACGGGCCCTGCGGAGGAAGCGAAAACGGCAAATGCGAGGTGGATCCGGAAAACCTGGACTGCGGCTGGAACCTGATCTACCAGCGCTTGAAAAGCCTGAACCGCCTGGACACGCTGATGGCGATCCAGCCTCCCCAGGACTGGTCGAAATCCCACGACGGCGGACCGAGAAGACTCATCAGGGAGGATGTCAGACTGTGAGCGAACTCAAATCCGATAGCAAGCTCGAAAAACTGCTGGCCAGGGGCGAGTTCGTGGTTACCGGAGAGCTCGGTCCCCCCAAGAGTGTGGACATGAACGTGCTGGAAGAAAAGGTCAGCGCCTTACGCGGCGCGGTAGACGCGGTGAACATCACCGACAATCAGACGGCGATCGTGCGCATCTCCTCGATCGGAACCGCCTTCTACATTATGGCCAAAGGTCTGGAGCCGGTGGTGCAGATGACCTGCAGGGACCGCAACCGCCTGGCCATTCAGGCGGATCTGCTGGGTGCCTACCTCAACGGGGCGCGCAACCTGCTGTGTTTGACCGGAGATCATCAGAGCTTCGGCAACCATCCCCAGGCCAAGCAGGTCTACGACATCGACTCGATGCAGCTGATCTGGATGGTCAAGCAGATGCGGGACGAGAAGACCTTTCAGTGCGGGGAAGAGATCCGCAACAACAAGAAGGCGGAGATCCATGAGCCCCGATTCTTCATCGGTGCGGCGGCCAATCCCTTTGCGGATCCCGTGGAGTGGCGGGTCAGCCGCCTGGAAAAGAAAGCGGCCGCCGGCGTCGACTTCGTGCAAACCCAGTGCGTGTACGACATGGACTGCTTCCGCCGCTGGATGGAGGATGTGGTAGCCCGGGATCTGCACAAAAGGGTCAAGATCCTGGCCGGAATCACTCCGATCCGTTCCCTCGGCATGCTGCGCTACATGAAATCAAGCGTGGCGGGAATTACCATTCCCGACTCGCTGATCGAGCGCTTCGAAAAAACCGAGGATGTCAAGGAAGAGGGCAAGCGGTTCGCCCTCGAGCAGATCGAACAATTCCGCCAGATGGAAGGTGTAGCCGGTATCCACATCATGGCCATCGAAGCGGAAAAAACGGTCCGGGGCATCGTGCAGGATGCCGGACTGCTCCCCAGACCGCAGGCTGCATGAGAAAATCAAACCTTTTGGAGGAACACGGTGGCTGACATCGTCATGACCGAGCTGGACAAAGATTTCAAATACGAGGTGGCATCCCGGCCGGGAGCGAGCTTTTTTAAACGCTGCTTTTCCTGCGGCACCTGCACCGCTTCCTGCCCGGTTTCCGAGATCGACGAACGCTTCAATCCGCGCCTGTTCATACGCCAGGCGCTTCTGGGAGAAAAGGAGAAGCTGCTGTCCTCGGAGCTGCTGTGGTACTGCACCCAGTGCTACACCTGTTTCGCCCGCTGTCCCCAGGACGTGCGTTTCACCGACGTCATGGCGGTCTTAAGGGACATGGCGGTTGAACAGGGTTATGTGCCCCAGGATATGCGGGAGAGAATCAAACGTGTAGATGTGCTGGCCCAGGAGATCCGCCACGGGCTTGCCGAGGCGCTCTGGGCGAACGTGAAAAGCAACGACCCGGTGGAGATCGAGAAAACAGTCAAGAGCAAACTAACACGTGGCCTGAAGGAGATGCAGCAGTCATGAGTCAAAACGGCAGCGGTTCGGTACTGGTGGTCGGAGGAGGAATCGCCGGTATCCAGGCTTCCCTCGACCTCGCGGAGACTGGATTTCGTGTCGACTTGGTGGAATCCTCCCCCGCGATCGGCGGCGTCATGGCCCAGCTGGACAAGACCTTTCCCACCAATGATTGCTCGATGTGCATCATGAGCCCCAAACTGGTCGATTGCGCCCGCCACTTGAACATCAACCTGATGACCCTCTCCGAGGTCGAGTCGGTGAGCGGCGAGCCCGGGAACTTCAACGTCAAGGTGCTGCGCAAGGCACGCTATGTGGACGAAGCCAAGTGCACCGGCTGCGGTGAATGCGAGAAGCACTGCCCGGTTCCCATGGCAAGCGAGTTCGATGAAAAGCTGGGGACCCGCCGGGCGATCTACCGTCCCTTTCCCCAAGCCGCCCCCAATGTGTTCGCCATCGAAAAGAGGGGCAAGAGTCCCTGCAGCGCGGCCTGCCCGGCGGAGTGCAACGCTCATGGCTACGTTTCCCTCATCAGGGAAGGCAGGTTCAAAGACGCCGTCGAGCTGATTCGCAAGCGCATCCCCCTGCCCGCGGTATGCGGACGGGTCTGCGGTTTGTGCGAAGATGCCTGTAACCGCGCCAATCTCGACCAGGCCGTCGAGATCCGGGCTCTCAAGCGCTTTGCCTCGGATTGGGAGATGAGTCACCAGGAGGAAGTCGCCGAGTATCTGGAAGCGGCCAAGCCCAAGGGAAAGAAGAAGGCCAAACTCGCCATCATCGGAGCCGGACCGGCGGGGCTGACCGCGGCCTACGATCTGGCCAAGCTCGGATACCAGCCGGTTGTCTTCGAAGCCCTGCCGAAAACCGGAGGAATGCTGCGCTACGGGATCCCCCAGTACCGGCTGCCCGACGATGTTCTGGATTACGAAGTGGGGGTCATCGAGAAAGCGGGGGTCGAAATCAGGACCAACGCGCCCTTCGGCGGCAAGACGACGATTCAAAGCCTGCGCGCGCAGGGTTTCAAAGCCGTGTTTATCGCCGCCGGCACCCAGAAAAGCAGGAAGCTGGCCGTTGATGGGGAACAGCTGGAGGGAGTGCTGCCCGCCCTCGAGTTCCTGCGCTACGCGCGAAACGGAAAGTCCTCCGCGGCGGTTAAGGGCAAAGTCGTTGCGGTAATCGGAGGCGGCAACACCGCCATCGACTCCGTGCGCACGGCCCGCAGGCTCGGGGCCAAAGAGGCGCTGCTGATCTACCGGCGTACGCGGGCGGAAATGCCGGCCCAGGCGGAGGAGGTGGAGGCCGCCGAGGAAGAGGGAATCAAGCTGCACTTCCTGCTCGCTCCCCGGGAGATCCGGGGCAAGAGCGGAAAGGTGAGCGAGCTGCTCTGTTCCAAAATGCGCCTGGGACCACCGGACGCTTCGGACCGACGCCGTCCGATACCCATCTCGGGTCAGACCGAGAGCATTCCCGCGGATGTGATCATCTCGGCTCTCGGTCAGGAGGTGGATACCGCCTTCATCGACTCTGAAGGGGGAAAGATCGACATGGTGAAGGGTCTGGTCAAAGCGGACCCGGTAACCCTGGAGACCAGCATACCCGGCGTGTTTGCCGGGGGAGACGTGGCCGGCGCCGGCGGATACGTAGTGCATGCCATCGCCCACGGCCACGCCGCGGCGCAGTCCATCGATCGCTACCTGAACAAGAAGGACCTGCGCGAGGGACGCGCGGCCGAACCGGTCCTGACCGCCTCCATGCCCCAGGAGTATCACGAGAAAAAGGCCCGGACCCCCATCCCGATGCTCGCTGCAGCCGAGCGGGTCGGCAGCTTCTCAGAAGTGGAGCTGGGTTTAACTGAACAGCAGGCCATGGAAGAGGCGAGCCGCTGTCTGAACTGCGGCGGGTGCTGCGAGTGCCTGCAGTGCGAGGAGCACTGCGAGGCCGATGCCATCGATCACGCCCAAAAGGATCGGGAAGTGGAGCTTCGCGTCGGCGCCATCCTGGTTGCTTCGGGCTGCGAGAAATACGATCCCAAACCCATGTACCACCTCGGCTACGGGAAGTATCCCGACGTGGTAACCAGCATTCAGTTCGAACGCATCCTTTCCGCCTCCGGTCCGTTCGAGGGGCACATTCAACGCCCCTCCGATGGGATGTTGCCGAAAAAAGTGGCATTCATTCAGTGCGTGGGTTCCCGGGACCCCGTGGCCGGGAACGAGCACTGCTCCTCGGTGTGCTGCATGTACGCCATCAAAGAAGCGGTCATCGCCAAAGAGCATGAGCACGAAATCGAGCCCACGATCTTCTACATGGACATCCGGGCCCACGGCAAGGACTTCGATCGTTACTTCGAGAGGGCCAGGAACGAATACGGGATCAAGTTCACCCGCGCCCGACCTTCCGGGGTCGTCCGTGATGAGGCCACCGGAAAGCTTATCCTGGAATACGAAGCCGAGGGCGGTCCGGTTGTCCATGAGGAGTTCGACCTGGTCGTGCTTTCGATCGGCTTTCAGGGCGGCGAAAGCGTCCGCAGGATAGGCAGCCAGCTGGGCTTGCCCCTGAATCGCTACGGATTCATCGCCACCAATCCCTTCAATACCGTGGAGACCAAGGTCCCGGGCATCTATGTCTGCGGGCCGGCACAGGAACCTAAAGACATCCCCGAGACGGTGATGCAGGCCTCCGCTGGGGCCGCAGCGGCTGGAGAGATCCTGGCGGCCAACCGTTGGACTGAGATAGTCGAAAAGACCTACCCAGAGGAGAAGAACGTTCGGGGCCAGCCGCTTCGCGTCGGTGTGTTTATCTGTCACTGCGGCATCAACATCGCCGCCACCGTGAAGGTGCCCGAGGTAGTGGAGTACGCGAAAACTCTGCCCTTTGTAGCCTACGCAGAGGCGAATCTCTATACCTGTTCCCAGGATACTCAGGCACATATTCGCGACATGATCGAAGAGCACCGTCTGAACCGGGTCGTGGTCGCTTCCTGTACGCCCCGCACGCACGAACCCTTGTTCCAGGAGACGATCCGCGAGGCCGGGTTGAACAGGCATCTGTTCGAGATGGCCAATATCCGGGATCAGTGCTCCTGGGTGCACATGGGGCTTTCCGACGAGGCCACCGAGAAGGCCAAGGACCTGATGCGCATGGCTGTAGCCAAGGTACGATTGGCCGAGCCCCTGCCGACGATTACGCTCGACGTCACGCAGAGCGCTCTGGTGCTGGGCGGAGGTCCCGCCGGAATGTCGGCGTCTCTGAGCCTGGCGGCCCAGGGATTCACAGTGGATCTGGTCGAGAAGTCGGACAGGCTGGGAGGGAACCTGAACAGCGTCCTTTCGACGGTGGAGGGACGGGACACTCAGCCTCTGTTGAACGACATGCGCAGCCGCATCGAAGCCAACGACAAAATCAGCGTGCACCTGGAAAGCACGCTGGAGACGGTGGAAGGTTTTGTGGGGCAGTTCAAGACAACAATCAACGGAAACGGAAGGGGCA
Organism: uncultured Spirochaetaceae bacterium; assembly: GCA_964588525.1. GTDB lineage: Bacteria > Spirochaetota > Spirochaetia > SZUA-6 > DRHE01 > JAFGQJ01. Next base: position 39,865 of record CAZPQC010000009.1, on the reverse strand, counting down.
GCCGGGTGATCGAGCATGGTGTGGCGATCATCGCTACCGGCGCGCGGGAGTCCAAACCCACCGAATACCTCTACGGCCAGGACAAACGTGTGGTGACCGGCCAGGAGTTCGAGAAGCTTCTGCACAGCACAGCGCCGGAGCAGCTGCCCGGACGCGTGGTGTTCATTCAGTGCGTCGGCTCCCGGGAAGAGGAGCATATGTACTGCAGCCGAGTTTGCTGCCGGGAGAGCATCAAGAACGCCCTGACGCTGAAGAAGAGGAAGCCCGATGCGGAAGTCTATATCCTCTTCCGGGATATCCGCAGCTACGGTTTTTCCGAGAGCTACTATCAGCAGGCCCGTGAGGCCGGGGTGAGCTTCCTTCGCTACGATCCGGAGGCCAAGCCCGTTGTCGAGAACAAGGGCGGCAAGCTCCTCGTCTCCGTGAAGGATATCCAAAGCGGGGAGATGATTCAGATAGCCGATCCCGATGCACTGGTGCTGGCCGCGAGGATCGATGCCGAACCGGGCAATGAGGCAGTCTCCCAGCTGTTCAAGGTGCCTCTGAATCAGGACGGCTTCTTCCTCGAGGCGCACGTCAAACTCCGTCCCGTGGATTTTGCCACCGAAGGGGTGTACCTCGCCGGCATGGCGCACAATCCCAAGACGATCGAAGAGGCAATCGTGCAGGGACGGGCCGCCGCCGCCCGCGCGGCCACGGTGATCAGCAAAGATCACTATCGCGGCGAGGCTACGGTTTCGGAGGTCAACGAGCTGCTGTGCATCGGTTGCGGCACCTGCGTGGAGATTTGTCCTTACAGCGCCGTCAGCCTCGATGAGGAAAGCGGCAAGGCGAAAGTCAATCCCGCCCTCTGCAAGTGCTGCGGATCCTGTACAGCCGCCTGCCGAATGGGGGCTATCCAGCAGAAGGGTTTCGACGATCGGGAGATCCTGGACATGATTGATTCAGCATTATTGGAGGAATACAGGTGACAGACCCTCAGGCTATCAGCACAAAGGTCGACGAGCATCAGTGGCAACCCAAGATCATCGCCTTTCTCTGCAACTGGTGCTCCTACGCCGGGGCCGACCTGGCCGGAGTGAGCCGGCTGCAGTATCCATCCACCGTACGGGTCATTCGGGTGATGTGCTCCGGACGGATGAACCCCTCGTTTGTGATCCGCGCCTTTCAAGACGGTGCGGACGGGGTGATGGTGGCCGGCTGTCATCCCGGAGATTGTCACTACATCCAGGGCAACCTCTATGCCCGCCGCCGCTACGCGCTGCTTGCCGGGGTGTTCGATTTTCTCGGGATCGAGCGCGATCGCTTTTTGATGAGTTGGGTTTCGGCCAGCGAGGGCGGGCGTTTTGCCGGGCTGGTGACCGAGCTTACCGAGCGAGTGCGGGCCCTGGGACCGCAAACACAACTATCTGGACGTAAACATGCAACCGGATGAGATCAAAAAACTACTGGCCGAAAAGCTGAGCAAAGGCGAGCTGCGGGCGGTGATCGGGTACCGACGGGGAACGAACCCGTTTTTCCGCCGTCCGCTGATCACCTCCGCACCAGAGGAGGTCGAGGAGCTGGATTTTTCGCCTCTCGGAGTCGAAAATCTCTGCAACTACATCACCATTGAGGTGCGCAAGCGTCGCAACCGGCGCCACGACCCGGAGGAACAATACAAGCCCACGGCGTTGGTGGTCCGGGGGTGTCACTCCCGCGCATTGAACGTACTGCTGCAGGAGAAGCTGATTCCGCGGGAGGAGTTGTTTGTGGTGGGGCTGCCCTGCCGGGGTGTGGTGGATCCGCGCAAAGCTCAGGCCTTGTGGCATTCCCGGGCCGAGAACAGGGATCAACGCAACGTGGTGATCGATGAACAGGGGCTGTTCGAGCTGAAAAACGGTGAGAGAGTCCAGCTGGCCAAGTATGAGGAAATCTCGGATCAGCGCCACGATCACTGCCGCACCCCCAATCCTCTCTCCTATGACGTCATGGTGGGCGAGCCTGTTGCCGATGAGCCTGTGGAGGCGGAGAAGCAATTCAGCGATGTAGAGCAATTCCTGCAGAAGACGCCCGAGGAACGCTGGAGCTTCTGGTCCGAACAATTTTCCCGCTGCATCCGCTGCTACGCCTGCAAGAACATCTGTCCCGCCTGTTCCTGTCAGGAGTGCAGCCTGGCCAAGGACACGGAGCAGCCCGTGGATGCGGACGCCAAGGTGCGCAAGACCTTCTGGCTGAGCAAGGAAACGGACACGGCCGACAATGCCTCCTACCACATCAACCGGGCGCTTCACCTGGCTGGCCGCTGCGTGAGCTGCGGTGAATGCGAGCGGGCCTGCCCCATGGGAATTCCTCTGCTGCTGCTGTACAGGTCGCTGGCCAAACAGGTGTTCGACGACTATCACTACGAGGCAGGCATGGATCCCGAGGCCAAGCCCATCATGACTCGCTTCAACGCTGAAGACAGAGAAGACTTCATGGAAGAGTGACAGGATGAGAGAATCAATATGACAAGGTATATAGAGAATTTGAAACAGTTTTTAAACGAGGTAGCCGAGGGATACAGGCTTCTTGTTCCGCGCGAAAGAACGGAGGGGTGGTTCTTCGAACCATACGGGGATGGGCAAGTACAGCTGGAGGGTTATCCCAATACTGTCAGTTCCCCTAAAGAGTACCTGTTTCCGCAGACCGAGACCCTCTATCAGTATCACGGCGGCGAAGCGGGCCTGGAATACGAAAACCGGATCCCCGAACAGACCAGGCAGGTGATCTTCGGAGCCCGGCCCTGTGACTGTGCCGCTGTGACCCGGCTGGACAAGGTCTTCCTGGAGGATGACAAGGATCCCTACTACGCCCTGCGCAGAGAAAACACGCTGATGATAGGTCTGGTCTGTCCCGGTGCGGTGGGGCCGAATTGTTTCTGTACCGAAGTCGGATTGAGCCCCGCGGGCTCGGAAGGCATGGACCTGCGGGCGACCGAGGTGGGGGGTGGATTGGTGATCGAAGAGATCAGCGATCAAGGTGCGGCCCTGTTCGATTCCTCCTCTCTGAAAAACAGCAAATCCTGGCGGGAGGCCTCTGAGGAGGAAGCAGCCGAAGCCAGGCGTGTGCAGGAGAAGGCGATCCGGGACATGGCTCCGGCGCGGAATCTAGCCGAAGTCGAGCTGGAGTTTGACGCTCCCGTATGGGCCCGGGAAGCCGAATACTGCATCGGCTGCGGTATCTGTTCGTTTCTCTGTCCTACCTGTCACTGTTTCACCATCGAGCACAGCGGATCTAAGAAAAAGGGGAAAGCGATCAGGACCTGGGATACCTGCCAGTTCCAGGACTACTCCCTGGAGGCCAGCGGTTTCAACCCCCGGCCGGACCGGGTGCAGAGACTGAAACAGCGGCTTTATCACAAGTTCAAGTACTTCAACGACCGATACGGAATGTTGCTCTGCATCGGCTGCGGTCGCTGTGTGAGCTCCTGCCCTGTAAACATCGATATCCGAAAGATTCTCGCTGCGTTTGAGAGGAAGAAAAGTGTTGCAAGCTAAGCAAGCAAATCCCGTTCAGGAAGACAACCCCTACCTGCCCAACTCGGTCAAACTCCTGGAAATAAAGACCGAGGTTGGCGGCCCGCGGCCGATCAAGCGGTTGAAGATAGAAAAGTGCTTCGATTATCGACCGGGACAGTGCGCCATGCTCTCACTGCCGGGAGTCGGGGAGGTGATGCTGGCCATCAGCTCTTCCCCCACCCGGGAAACCATGGAGTTCGGAATCATGAAGGCCGGAGTGGCTACCGCCGGGCTGCACGGACTGAGCGCCGGTGAGTACATCGGGATCAGGGGCCCTTACGGCAACGGCTTTCCCCTCGACTCGTGGGAGGGAAAGAATATCGTGCTGATCGGCGGCGGAATCGGCATCACGCCGGTGTGGTCGATCCTGCGGTACGTGCTGGACAATCGGGATCCCTATGGAGCTCTGGACTTCATCTATGGAGCACGCAGCTCCGCCGATCTTTGCTATCACGAAGACCTGGACCAACTGCGGGGCAGCAAGGAGCTGCATCTTCACCTGTCCATCGACGTGGAGGAGCCCGGCTGGAAGGATTTCACCGGGTTCGTGCCTCAGAACCTGCTCGAGGTCTCGCCCAAGGCCGAAGGGGCGGTGGCCGTCACCTGCGGCCCGCCGATCATGATCAAGTTCGTGATCAAGAATCTGATCCAGCTGGGTTTTCAACCCTCGCAGATCTTCACAACTCTGGAGCGGAGGATGAAGTGCGGAATCGGCAAGTGCGGCCGCTGCAATATCGGCGATCTGTATGTATGCAAAGACGGCCCCGTGTTCAGTTACGAGACCCTCCAGCGCTATCCGGAGGCCATGGAGTAGCAGCCCAGTTCTCTAGTTCTCCGCCATGACTTCATTGTCGTACTCCACCTCGAAGCGAAGCTTGTGCTTCGCCTCTTCCTGGGCCAGATTCAGGAAAGTGTTCTTCAGGTCGTCGCTCGGCGCCTTGGCGGCAAGATCCGTATAAAGCCTGAAGGAAACCTTCTCCTTCTTCATGGCCAGAATGAGAGCATTCTGATAGGTCATCTCCTCCGTTGGTTTTTCAGAAACCAGGTAGTCACTCATCTGCAAATCCAAAACCTGCCTCTCGGCCGGGAGTAACTGTCTGCCCTGCTTGACACCCTGGAGCTTGGCCTTGTGACCCTTCTCCTCTTCTGCGAACTGTTCGAACAGGGTCTTCATATCGGGTCTTTTTACCTTGGCAGCCAGATCCGTATAAAAAACAGAAGCCTCCTGCTCCCTCTCTATTGCAAAGTCCAAGACGGCATCCACTGATTCGAAATTTTCCATGAGGTCCTCCTGTAGGGTGTGTGATCATCTTAGTATATTTCCCGTTTCCCTCCAAGGCGATTGTTGCTTGTCCACTCACCGATAGTGTTTTAACATCATGTCGCAAACCGACATGATCAAGGAGAAGTCCATGGACAAAAAACGAATCCGGAGCTTGAGCGAATCCTTCTACTCGGAACTCGTGAACAACACAATACCGTTTTGGATCGAGCACGCAACCGACAGAGAACACGGGGGATTTACTACCTGTCTGGATCGCAGGGGAGATCTGCTCAGTCCGGACAAGCCCATGTGGGTTCTGAGCAGAATCAGCTGGCTCTTCGCCAGGCTCTACAATGACCTGGAGCCCAGGAAGGAATGGCTCGATCTGGCCCGCCACGGCATCGAGTTCATCCGTAAATACGGCTTTGACAGAGATGGGCGGATGTTCTATGCGGTGACGCGGGAGGGCCAACCGCTGCGCAAGCGGAGGTACCTGTTCACAGAAACCTTCGGGGTCATCGCCCTGGCCGAATACGCCCGCGCATCCGGTGATGCCGACTGTCTCGCTCTTGCGAAAAAGACTATGCATCTTGTCCTCGATTTGTACGACAAACCCGGTGCCCTGGAACCCAAGGTTTTTCCCGATGCCTTGAAAACCCGGGGCCATTCCATGGCCATGATCCGGATCAACACTCTCCAGGTACTGAGGAGCGCCGAAAGGAACACAGAGTACGACAGATGGATCGACAAGGCGATCGAGGAGGTGTTTCGCTATTTCGTGAAGCCCGAGAAGAAGGCGCTCCTCGAGACCGTCGGTGAGAACGGAGAGTACCTGGGACATCTTCCAGAGGGCCGCTGTGTGAATCCGGGACATGCGATCGAGACAGCCTGGTTCATCATGGAGGAAGGCCGGCATCGAAACGACATGGAGCTGGTCAAGCGGGCCTTGCCTATACTCGATTGGTCCCTGGAGATGGGTTGGGATAAGAAACACGGGGGAATCCTCTATTTCCTCGATATCGAGGGAAGGCAGCCGTTTCAGCTCGAATGGGATATGAAGCTGTGGTGGCCGCACAATGAGGCGATCTACGCCACTTTGCTGGCCTACGCGCTCACCGGAGAACAGAAGTACGAGAGGTGGTTCGAAAAGATCCTCGACTGGTCTCTGAAGCATTTCCCCGACAAAAAGCATGGGGAATGGATCGGCTATCTGCATCGCGACGGAACGGTGGCGCTCGATCTGAAGGGGAGCTACTTCAAGGGCCCGTTCCATCTGCCCCGGCAGCAGTTGTTCTGCCACCTGTTGCTCAAAGAGATGCTGGCGAAAGCGTAAAAAGAGCTTTACAATCCCACTCCCATCTGCTATGCTTTTTATGACCACCCTTGGGAGGGGAACATGGACACCATTAAGGAAGAATTGCTCAAAAAAGCAATGGCGCTTCACGGCAGGATCGAGCCGACCCGCACGCGGCGAACCCTGGAAGAGTGCTTCACCACCGAGGACTCCAAACTGATCTTCTGGTTCAACGACGAAACCGGAACGACCAAGGTGCTCGTCCAGGAGCAGTCTCCGCAGCGCTGATCGCTCGGCGGCCCTCTAGGCGTTCCGTCCTCGCCGCACAAACACCCCGTATACGATGCTGAGGATGATTCCCAGCCCGACGTAATACCAGACCCAGAGGGGCAGTCCGATTAAGCGAAGCGGTTCGCGACTCCAGGCCCAGAAATCATTGCCGAGGATGAACAGAAGCCCGAAAATCGCAACCCATGGCCAGATACCCGGCCGGATCGGAAACACGATATCGGTGTTTTCCCCCGGCTGTCTGCATAGGTAGCTGACCGCCGCAAATACAATGGCAGTGACGGCCAGAACGGGGACGACCGGAAGGATCCCCGGAACGTTCAGAATCTTGAAGTAGAAGGCCAGGACCATCCCCTCGCCGACAATAATGCTGGCCGCGGCCGCGTAGCGGTTGGCCCGCTTCCAGTACAGGCCGCCGATAACAGTGGGGGCCAAAACCGCCAGACCGTTGAAGGTAGTCTTGCTGATAAAATCCAGAATCGTCTGCGGTGGTCTGACAGCTATGAGAAATCCCAGCACACCGAGCAGGACAGTAACCACTTTCTCCTTGAGCACCTCCCTCTTCCTGAACTGAACAAAGTCCACAGTGATCAGGGAGGTCAACGTGAGTAGCTGGGAATCCATCGTAGACATCAGGGCGGCCAGGGAACCGGTAATCAGCAGGGTGCTGAGGAACACCCCGGCGTAGCGCTGCAGCAGCAGGGGGAACACGGCATCCGATTCGGCGGCTGACAGATTTGGAAAGGTGTACCTGCCCAACACCCCTATAGACACGGTGAGGAAGAAGAGAAAGGTTGTTATCAGCGGATAGAGTACCACCGTGGTGTTCAGGGATTTCTGATCTCTGGCGGCGATGAAGCGTTGGAAGAGTTGAGGGAACATGGGATCTGCAAAAAACCAGAGAAACAGGTAGCCGAACCAGATTCCGAACAGCATCGAGCCGTCCTGGCCCGGACGGGAGAACAGAGCCGGGAAGGAACCGTACACCTCGTCTTGGGTACGTACGAATCCTCCGCTCCCGCGGAGAATGATGAAGAACGCGGTCAGGGTAAACCCGATCATCATCAAGGCCTGGATCAGATCGGTCCAGACGATGGAGCGCATTCCCCCCAGGGCAACATAGACCACGATGAATGCCGTGATCAGCGCAGCTCCGGAAAGGTAGGGAATGCCGACCAGGGTGTTGAGGGACTTGCCGCTGGCGATGGCCTGTATGGCGATATACGGCAGAGTGAAAACGATCATGACGGCGGAGAACAGCCGCTTCAGCCAGGGAGCCCCGTAGCGATCGGCGATGAAATCCGAAGGCGTGATGTAGCCCCTCTCTTTGGAAAGAGATAGGATCGGCTTTCCAATGAGCAGGAAGGACAGGGCCATGAATCCGGTGCCGAAGCCCATGACCGGGTAGAAGGCGTAGCCGATCCGGTAGCCCGCTCCGGACAGCCCGAAGATGGTGAAGGCGCTGAAGTTGGTGGCCGCCATGGTGAAAAACAGCAGCAGCCTGCCCACGCCCCTGCCGGCCAGGAAGAACTCGACCTTGTTCGCCGACGACCGCTTGCGGAAGACGATACCGACGATCAGGGTGATCAATAGGTAGGCCAGGATGATGCTCAACCGCTGCCACATAGTTCCCTCCGGTTTCGCCTAAGATTTCGCGGCTCCTCTAAGCCCTCCTTCCGACTCGCTGTCCGAACCATCATTACCCTTCCAACCTCGATAGAAAAGCCACCCAGAGCCGCAGTACGGGTCTGGATGGCTTCCTCATGAGCCTAGAGCATAACCCGGGATTCGTGTTGATTTGCTCAACAGTATAGCGGCTCGCTGGTGACCTGACAAGATCGAAGGGGGCCACGTTTCTTTGACAGATCCACCTCGCTCGTGATACACATATGGACCATGGACTGGAAACGCTTCGTCGACGGGGAGGTCCACCGGCACTACTGGGACCATGACGATACCTGTGCCTTCACCACCCTCTCCATCGTATCCGCTCTATTCGCCCTCCCCCTCGAATCCCAGGTAATGGATTCAGCTTTAGGCATGTGGGGTGCAGGCGGGCACCGCGCCCAGTGCGGCCTGGTGGAGGGAGCCCTGATGTTCATCGGGATTCTGGGCAGCCGCCGCGGTTTGAAGCGCGATCGGATCTCGGTATTCTGTAAGGATTTTGCCCAGGGCTTCGAAAAGCAGTTCGGCAGCCTGATCTGCAGTGAGCTGCGCCCCGAAGGCTTTACACCCGACAACCCGCCCCATATCTGTGAGGATCTATCCAGGCGAGCTATCCACTACACTACCCGCTTCCTTGCCGATACGCTTCAGCTGGAACCGAAACCGCCGGTTACCGGCGGCTGATCCAAGCCTTAGAACGACCCCGAAATCCCCAGATACACCCCGATCGAATGAAAGCTGATATCCAGATCGTCTCCGTAGGGGGTGATACCGGGAATCCAGCCTGCGAGTACATAGAACGGTTCGTCCTCAGCAACAGCCAATCCTCCGAGGGAATAACGGTAGGCTTTCGTGGCAAAAAAAGCTCTATATTGAACGGTGAGATAGGCGAGAAGCCTCGGGGAAAGGAAATATTCGACTTTGAATGCCGCCACCGGACCGTACATCAGCGCGTTCCCGCCTTCGATCACAAAGTCCTGGCGTAGCCAGTTCGCTGGTAATGCCGGATCACCCGGGACACCGCCCGACAATATTGGTCCTATATATATTGGCACGTTGCTGATCTTGATGTAGTTATTGTACATCCCGACCAAGCCTCCTGCTCCGAGAGAAAGGGTCAGCCCTTTAAAGGGCTGATATACGTAGAAGGCAGTCAGGTCTAAATACTTCTGCGAATACTCGATCGAGTAGCTAGGAAAGTTGGTGTCGCCCGAAAAATATAACTCAAAGTAGGCCTCAACCAAATCGGCATTTTGATACTCGGATGAGCGCGGATTAAACTCCCCGTATTGGAACTCGCCCCAGGTCACATTCATCGAGGCGGCGATCTGGAGAAAACGCCGGGGACGGTAGGATACCCCTATTCCGGTATGGAGAAGGGAGGGGAATGCCGCTAAACGGGATGTCCGCGCCTGCCAGGGTCTGAAACCCCAGGCCGTAGCGGGTGACGTACTCGTACTTGAAGGCTTCGGCCTTGGTAATCAATTCCTCCTTGGGAACGGAAACCGACTGGGCACCGATGACAACCCCGGTTTCGACGTCGACAAGCCGGCCGTTGAGCAGGAAACTCGAACCCGACTCGGTTACGCTTCCGGCCAGGAGGATCCTGGCGCCGGTCAGCTGTCCCACCTCTACGGTCTGACCGGTATCTGCCAGATCGGAGAGGGAGAACTCGATCTCCTCGAGGATTTGCTCCAGGTTCTCCCGCTCGGTGAGAATGAAGTAGGTGGAATTGGTGATCTCGCCACGTATCAGCTCGTCCACAACGGCTCCGATCTCGTGTTGTTTGGCCAGCGGACCGGAGTTGACGAAGGGGACAACCGCCAGGGGAACTTTGAAATACACCGCCTCACGGTACTGCACATAATCCCTGGAAAGCTTGGTTAGCAGGTCGAGCACACTCTGCTGGATGTCTGCAAACAGCGGCGATCCGCAGACTGCGAGCAATAATAGAAGTACGATCCAGCGACGGTTCCACCGATTCATAGACGTCTCCTTCCCGTTGAGGGTACGACAAGAATAGACCTGGAAATCACTGTGTGCAATGAAACGAATTGTGACGGCTGCGTGAAATCTGGACTTGCCCAGGAGACTCAACATGACTACAATTATGGTCAATGAGGCGTCGCGGAAGATTCTCGGTTCTCTATGCTCCTGAGGTTTTCGGGCATACCGACACCGTCGAGCGTAGATATCACCACCTCATCAAAAAGACCGTCGAGGAGCAGCTAACCACTACTCCGAGTAGGAAAACCCGAAACAGGAAGCCGCTTGAAGAGTTGCCAGGACCATTCGGCTCAACGTGGGAACTGCGATTCGGTCCTGACAACCGATTCCGCCTGTTCTATGAGGTTGATGAAGAGAATAGAACAGTCTGGATACTGGCGATGGGAATCAAGAAACGAAACCGCCTGATGATCGGCGGAGAGGAGTTGATGCCATGAGAATTGCTTCTGTGGCCGAGGTGAAAGCCAAACTAAGCAAGTATCTGAAGGAAGCCAAAGAATCGGGACCCGTTGTTATCACACGCAACGGAAAAGCTGTAGCGGTAATACTCACGCCGGCTGATGACGACGATCTGGAACGTCTCTTACTGTCACGATCCCCTCACTTCCAATCTTTACTCGACAAATCACGTAAAAGCATAAAAGCCGGTAGCGGAGTATCTCACGACGAGTTTTGGGATAACGTGAAACAGAGAAGTATCAACGAGCACAATACGCAGGGTCGGTCCGAGTAAGCATATCACCGTATTCGTACTCGAATCTTGCAATGATCCTCGAAAGTCCATATTTTAGGAACAATCGAGCAGCAGCCAGGAGTAAAAACCATGAAGCTGGGAACCGAGACCGATGTTACCGGCCCGGGGGACGGATACGTAAAGAACTGGCTGCACGCCTTCTCCGTGTCCCTGGGTGTGACAGTCCGGTAGGATTGTTCGCTTCGCCTCAGCCGACGCAGCGCGCGATGATTCAGCCAAGCCGGATCAAACAGCTCAACGATCTGCCAATTCGAAAAGGCGGCTACGTCCTGTACTGGATGCAGGCTTCGGTGCGGGTGATCGACAATCCGGCTCTGCTGTACGCGATTCAGCAGGCGGACGAGCTCGGCATTCCCGTCCTGGCTGTTTTCGGGTTGACAGACCGCTATCCGGAGGCCAACCTCCGCCACTTCACCTTCCTCGTGGAGGGACTCCGGGATGCAGAGCAGGAGCTGGAAAAGCTCGGCATCCGACTCACCGTCCTGGACGCACAGCCGGATGAGGCGGCCCTGCGATTGACTCCGGAAGCCGCGCTGCTCGTCACCGACCGCGGCTACCTGACCCACCAGCGCCGCTGGCGTACTAAAGTAGCTCGGCGAGCGCCCTGTCCGGTGCGGCAGGTCGAGGGGGATCTGGTGTTGCCGGTCGAAGAGGTGTCCGACAAGAGCGAGTGGGCCGCTGCAACGATCCGGCGAAAGATCAACAGAATTCGGGATCGGTTTCTCCTGCCCGGTGGTCCGCTGTATTCTCCCCGCAAAGATTCGCTGGGCATACGGACCGACGGTGCGCTCCAGCCGGGCCAGGAGCTGATCGGCAGACTCGACATCGACCGCTCCGTGCAGCCGGTTGCCCAGTTCAAGGGCGGCAGCAGCCGGGCATTTAAACGCCTTGAGCAGTTCTGCAGGAACTCCCTGCGCTACTACCACAGCCTGCGCAACGATCCGGCTCAAGAGCATCAATCCAACCTGAGCCCGTACCTGCACTTCGGGCAGATAAGTCCGCTCACCGTTGCCCTGGCGGTCAAGGCGGTTCGGGGAGCACCGAAGGAAGCCAAGGACGCGTTTCTCGAAGAGCTGATCGTTCGCCGTGAGCTAGCCTTCAACTTCGTGTACTATGAGCAGCACTACGGCGGCTACGCCTGCCTGCCGGAGTGGGCGAAGCGGACATTGGAGGAACACAGGAAGGACAGCCGTCCCTATCTGTACAGCCGGGAACAGCTGGAGGGTGCAGACACCCACGATCCGTACTGGAATGCAGCCATGGAGGAGATGCGGCTGACCGGAAAGATGCACGGCTACATGCGCATGTACTGGGGCAAGAAGATCCTCGAGTGGAGTGAGAGCCCGGAGCAGGCCTATCAGACCGCTTTACATCTGAACAACCGCTACTTTCTCGACGGGCGGGACCCCAATTCCTACGCCGGTGTGGCCTGGTGTTTCGGCAAGCACGACCGGCCGTGGATGGAGCGACCGATCTTCGGGAAAGTCCGCTACATGGCGGATTCAGGCCTACACCGCAAGTTCGACATGGACGGCTATCTGCGGCGCGTCAACGCCCTCTTGGTCGATTGATTCGCCCACGGGTGCGGCCCTCACCGATCCGGCGATCATCGGCATGCTGATGACGTTGCGGCGGCTCTCTTCTTGACCAGACGGTTGGCAAGCTTCACCGCCTCCTCGGCACTGGGGGCAAAGCCATCGGCCTCGACCTTCCTCCATAGCTCCGGATCCTGATTGAACGGGCGGCCCCCAACCAAAATGACCGGATCCCCCAAGCCGTCGACGGCACGGATCGCTCGAATAGCCCGAGCTATCGACTTCACGTTGAAAAACATGGTAGCCGAAAGGGCCAGTATGTCGGGTTTGTGATCTACCGCGGCTTTCACGATATCTTCATTGCAGAGATTGTTGCCGAGGAAAAAGGTTCTCCATCCGTCCATCTCCATGAAATCCGCAACCATGCGGGCGCCGATATCGTGGAACTCGCCACACACGGCGATGGCCAGACAGACCGCTTCTTTTTTCACCCGCGAGGCGCCTGTGATGTAGGGATACAGCTGGGACATTATGAGCTGGGTGGAGGCGGAAAAGTAGTGTTCCATGGCCACGTCCACCCTGTTCTGCATCCACATGAGACCGACTTCCTTCAGGGTCCGCTCGAAAACGGTCCTGTAGATTTCCCTTACTCCGTGTCCCTCCTTGACTGCCCCATGTATCAGCTTGCTCGCCTCCTCCCGCTCTCCCGCCAGCAGCAGGTCCAGGTATTCCCGCGCCAGAGGACTCATGGGAGACAGCGTTTCTTCCTCTTCCCGGAAGTAACCGCTTGGATTCTGGACATCCCGGGCTACCAGATTCACATCGGTTCTGCCCATCAGGTAGTCCAGAGATACGTCGAAGTGATCCGCGATCCGCCGCAGATTTTTTTCATCGGGGAAGCGAGCGCCCTGTTCGTAATTGGCTATCGTGGTCTGCGCCACACCCAATGCGTCCGCCAGATCCTTCTGGCGCAGGTCCGCAGCAACACGAAGCTCCCTCAATCTGGCAGCGAAATCGTTCATCACCCAAAGAATAACACAATACGAGTATCAGATCAAGGATTTATATTACAATACGTGATTTCAGCAGAGCTCAGGGGTGAGGAACCAGTTCAGCCGCCAGAAATCGCCGGTACGCTCCAAACATACCAGCCCTGCGGAGGGAAGGTCCAGCAGCTCCCGTTCCGCACCGAGCAGCAACACCGAGATGAGTTTGCCCAACTGGGGAAGATGTCCGACGATCACCAAATTCTTCTCCCGACGTTCCAACTCTTCTACCAGCGGCGGCAGAGGATCATTGGGATTCAAACCGCTTCGTGGATATACCCGCCCCTTGATTTTCAGACCGGCAGCAAGGATATTTGCGGTCTGTTCGGCCCGGGTTTTGCCGCTGTGCCAGATCGCCTCGATTTGAGGGCTGATCTTGGAAAAAACAGCGCAGGTCGCCGTGACCTCTTCCCGACCCCGGTCGCTGAGCCCCCGCTGCGGGTCCTCGTTCTCGGGTTTGGCATCACCGTGGCGAAAGATGTACAGAAGCATCTACCACTCCCCCGGATCGGTCGGCGCTACGGGGGCACAGGAGGTGCTTTCCCGCTTGCGGGCCATCATGGGTTCAACCGCCTCCCGCCATCTCTGGTAATGGTCCGTTTCCTTGTGGTCCAAGGTTGCCTGCTCATCCCGATATACTTCATACAGGATGAAATGCTGCGGATCACTATCGGAGTGCAGCACGTCGAATCGCAGAACCCCCTGTTCCTGGATCGATCCTGCCCTATTCTGCACGGTGATCCGCTTGAACTCTTCGATGCTTTGCTTGTTCACGTGGACATCAATAATCCGGACGATCATCCTACACCTCCGAGGCAGTGGTGTTCTTTGAACAGCTCTACTTTTTTTAGATAGTCTCTTCGCAGCTGGTCCTGTTTTTCCTTTGGTAAAAAACTGGCCCCGATCGCATTCAGATTCAATTGAATCAAATCCTCGATATCGAACCCGAAGTACTCAACCGCTTTCATATAGTCATCCGTCAGATCGGTATTCTGAATAAAAGGATCATCCGAGTTCAACGTTACCGGCACGCCGTTTCTGTACAGCGCTCCCACTGGGTGGTTCCGTTCGTCTTCCCATGAACCGGTTTGATAGTTGGACGTGATACACATCTCCAGGGCGATACCGGCCTGTTTGAGAAACTCCTGGAGAGGTGGATCGTCGATCGTACTGGTGCCGTGGCCGATTCGATCGGCGTGGAGATTACGGATCGCCTCCCAGATCTGTTCGGAGGGAGTGACCTCCCCGGCATGAATCGTCGACTTGTAGAGCCCGTCGGATTCGATCAGAGCAAAAAAATCTCGGAACTGCTCGGGGGGATAGTTGATCTCGTCTCCGGTCAGATCGATCCCCACAATCTCCGGTATCTCGAGGCGCTTCAGCCGGTTGTACAGATCGATCATCTCCGCGCCGTTCTGCTTGCTCCGGTTGAAGCTCAGCAGGTACCGGATTATCAGGCCAACTTCATCGGCCGCCGCATTTCCGGCCTGAACGATCAGTTTGGTGACTTGGGCGCGGTCGAAGTCATTTTCCAAAGCGAAATGTTCCGGTGAGAACCGCAGTTCGCAGTAGAAGAGTCCGTCCTGAACCAACTCTTTCACGGAGTGATAGGTGATAAAATAGACATCCTCCAGTGAGCGGTACCAGTCGTTTCGGAACTTGGTGAGGAAGGTGAGAAAATCCGGGCTGGAGTCCTTCGGGAATTGGACCTCTTTCTTGAAGGATTCGAAATCCCGGGGTCTTTCCAGGTTGTTCTTCAGCGACAGCTGGTGCAGCTTCTCGACGGGAAAGGTTCCTTCCAGATGTCTATGAAGTTCCACCTTGGGGAATTGCTCCATCGCCGATTTTTGCAGAAGCTTGTTCGGTCCAGTCATAGGTAATGTCTACAAAATTAATACAAATTTAATACAAAAGATCAATTCTTCCAGGGGACTTTGTTAAATAAAGCACAAAACCCCTCCGGCCGGAAATCCCCGACAGAGGGAGGGGTTATTGCTGTAAAACAAATAGTACGGTTCTAACTACAGGGAATCCGGATCGCAGAGGTAGTCGGGCTTGGCTGCCACACGACCACACTGCTTGCAGACGTACTTGCCGTTTCGAACCAGGTCTTTGTAATCCGACAAATTCGTCTGGATATAGTTCATGACGTGAGCAACGCAGAGGTGCTTGCCATGACCCTTATGAGGACCGTCTACTTCAGTCAGCGGAAACCATTCAGCCATAGTCACTCCTCCTGGTGCATGAGTTAGGTTCAATGGGAATATACAATCGCAGTGCGTTTATTGCAAGCTTTACCGTCGGCCGTCCTGGCATTGGCCGTTTGCCCGTCTTGGTTTATATCCCATCTTGGTTGATTGAAGCGGCGGGCGTTTTCCTGTAAAATGTGCGCCCATGATGAAGGCGATTGAGCTACCTCCTGCGTACGACCCGAAAAGCTTCGAAGACCGGCTCTACAAATTCTGGCTGGACAACAACCTGTTCGCACCGGACATGAAACGAAAGGGTCGACCCTATGTAATCGTGATCCCTCCGCCGAACGTGACCGGAGTCCTGCACATGGGGCACGGTTTGAACAACAGCCTTCAAGACGTGCTGATCCGCTATCACCGCATGGCCGGTGAGCCGACCCTCTGGCTGCCCGGTTCGGATCACGCCGGAATCGCCACCCAAGCTGTCGTGGAAAAGCAGTTGAGGCAGCAGGGCACCTCCCGGGAGCAGATCGGCCGGGACCGATTCGTCGAGGAAACCTGGAAGGTGACCAACAAACATCACGACATCATCGTGCAGCAGCTGCAGAAGATCGGCTCCTCCTGCGATTGGCAGCGGGAGCGTTTTACCCTGGACGAAGGACTTTCCCGGGCCGTACGGGAGGTGTTCGTGAGCCTGTACGAGAAGGGTTTGGTGTACAAGGGCAACTATCTGGTCAACTGGTGCTGGTCCTGCGGTACGGCGATATCGGATGATGAGGTAGAACACGAGGAAATCGAAGGCCGCATGTACCACTACCGTTATCCCTTGGCAGACGGCAGCGGCTCCATCGAAATCGCCACCACCCGCCCGGAAACCATGCTGGGGGATACGGCCCTGGCGGTGCATCCCGATGACAATCGGTACAAGAATCTGGTGGGCAAGCAGGCCTTGCTGCCGCTAACGGACCGGATTCTTCCGATTGTGGCCGATACCTACGTGGATATGGAGTTCGGATCCGGAGTCGTGAAAGTCACCCCGGCTCATGATCCAAACGACTACGATATCGGCAGACGACACAATCTGCCGCGGATCAACATACTCAACCCGGACAACACCCTGAACAACAACGTTCCCGAACCCTATCGAGGTCTTGCAGTCATCGAGGCTCGAAAGCGAGTTGTAGAAGATATCAAAAAAGCGGGCCTGTTCGTCCGAGACGAGAAGCACATGCACACGGTCGGGCACTGTTATCGCTGCCACAGCCTGATCGAGCCCTATCTCTCGGACCAGTGGTTCGTGCGCATGCGCCCGCTGGCGGAGACGGCCCTCAAAGCCTGGGAACGGGGGGACGTACAGTTCTACCCCAAGAAATGGGAAAACACCTACGTACACTGGCTGCGGAACATTCGCGACTGGTGCATATCCAGACAGCTGTGGTGGGGCCATCGCATCCCGGTCTGGTACTGCGAGGCCTGCGGCGAAATGACGGTTTCCCGGGAGGACCCTTCCGCCTGTCAGCACTGTTCGAGCACGGAGATTCGACAAGATGGGGATGTTTTGGACACGTGGTTCTCCTCCGCACTCTGGCCCTTCTCCACCCTCGGATGGCCTGATCAAACCGAAGACCTGAAGACCTTTTATCCCACTTCCACGCTGGTCACCGCCTATGAAATCATCTTCTTTTGGGTGGCGCGGATGATCATGATGGGACTCGAGTTCATGGGAGAGGTCCCCTTTCCGGATGTATACATCCACGGCCTGGTTCGGGATACTCAGGGTCGGAAAATGTCCAAGTCTCTGGGCAACGGCGTCGACCCGCTCGAAGTGGTCGACGAATACGGCGCCGACGCCCTTCGGTTCACCCTCGCCTTCTTGGCGGCCCAGGGTCAGGATATCCTTATGGACAAGGACAGCTTCAAACTGGGCAGCAAATTCGCCAACAAGATCTGGAACGCTTCCCGCTTCATCCTGATGAACCTGGAAGGCCGTACCCTCGTGAAAGAGGCGGGGCTCGACGAGGTGGACCGCTGGATCTTCCACAGGCTGAACCTGAGCGCTCAAAGCGCCCGAACCGCCCTGGATCAGTATCGTTTCAACGATGCCAGCCAGGCGGTCTACGAGTACTTCTGGAACGATTTCTGCGACTGGTACATCGAGGCCTCCAAACTCGCCCTGGACAGCGACGAAGAGGCGGAGAAGGACCGGAAAATCACGCTCTGCCTGACGATCCTGGAGGAATCTCTCCGGCTGCTGCATCCATTTCTGCCCTACGTAACCGAGGAAATCTACCAGAAACTACCCAACCATAGCCGGAGCATCGTCACCGCCCCCTATCCGGATTTCTTGGAAAACCGGGTGGATAAGGCCGCCGAGGAGAGTTTCTCCCTGGTACAGGAACTGGTTCGCGCCGTGCGTACGCTGCGCAGCGAGTTCACCATACCTGCGGGGACGAGGATCCCGGTCACGGTAAAGACCGCCGAGGACCAATCTTCCCGGCTGATATTCCAGGAGCAGAAGGATCTGATTGCTCTGCTCATAGGATCGGACAGCCTTCAGATCACCCACGGGACGGTGCACAGAGCGGGGAGCATCCCCGCGGTGGGTTCCGGTTTCGAAGCCTTCGTCTATATAAAAGAGGCGATCGACCTCGAAAAAGAGATCGACAAGCTGCAGAAAGAGCTTCGGAATCTCGAAGCAGCCCTGAAGCGCAGCACAGGCAAACTGGCGAACAAAGCCTTCTTGTCCAAAGCTCCCAAAGAGGTCGTAAAGAAAGAGAAGGACAAGCAGGAAGAGCTCCAACGACGGCAGGAGAAAATTGCCGGTTATGTCGAAGAGCTGAGGGCTTAGTTGCAACCGTCCGCGGTTCTCCATTGTCATTCATGGCAATGGTTGTTACCGGTTTGCTTCGAATTCGATGGCTCATCGAGGCCGCGCTGCAGCAGACGACCCGGGAATGGTCGCAAATCAACTCAGCCTCTCAGGTGCTGATCGCCGCAATTCCGATCGTATCCGTCTCCGTACTGGCGGTGCTCAGCTTCTTCGTCATTCTCTGGGATTACAGGAAGCAGCAGCTTATGATCGAACGGGGGTTGGCTCCCAAACCTCGAAATATCGACGACAAGCTGCTCCTCATAGGAATCGTGGCCCTTTTCGTGGGTGTGGGGCTCCTGGTTTTCTTCGGACTGAAAACGGGCTTGAGTAATTCCCTTCTGGGCGGTATTATTCCCACAGCATCGGGGATGGGTATCATCACTTACTACATCCTGATACACAGTTTAAAGAAGATCAGAGAGCGTGAAAAAAACAACCGACAATGAACTGGTCAAACATGTTCTCGCGGGCCGGATCGACGCCTACCGAGAGATCGTAGCTCGCCATCAAGCCCGCGTTTTCTATGTGGGATTGAAATTCTTTCACAACCGCCACGATGCAGAGGACTACGCTCAAGAGGTCTTTCTCAAGACCTTCGAAAAGCTTCGGACCTTCAAGGCGGAGGTTCCCTTCGCATCCTGGCTGAACAAGATCGCCTACAATATGGCGGTAAATCAGTACCACAAGCGCAAACGCGGCCACGTGGAGGTTGCCCTGCCATGTGAACCTCAGGATACCTCCTTGAGCCCGGAAACCCGCCTCTTGCGGGGCGAACTGCGAGAGAAAGTGAGAAAGGTGCTGAAAAAGATTCCGGATATCTACAAACCGGTAATCAATCTCCACTTTTTTGAAGGGTTGAGCTATCCGGAAATCTCCCGAACTCTCAGCATGCCGGTAAATACGATCAAGTCCTACGTATTCCGGGCCAAGCAGCTGCTCCGCAGTCGCCTGGGGACCTATGTCTACGGGTATCTCGAGGAGGGAGTCATCTGATGGACCAATCCGCTGTGGACGGCACTCGGCGTCTCGACGGCATCGAACCGAAAGAAGGACTAAAACGGGATATCTCGACATATCTCGCCAGGGTCGGTTTCGTAGATCGGGTCATGGCGGACATCCACGAGATCCCCGGCAAGATAAAAAAAACCCTCCTCTGGGCGGGTTTCTGCGTGCTCAATATTTTTCTACTCGTCGTGATCGGAACCAACCCATCGATGATCGCGCAGTTCCTTCAGGGAGATCTTGGGGAGTTTTTCTTTCTGTTTCTCGGAATTTCCCTGCTGGGGGGCCTGGTCGGGCTGGTTGTCGTCAGCGACGTATCCTGGTTCCAGGATCACCTTCCCAATCAAGATTCCGACGACGAGTAACGGTCAGCGGCCGACCGGGGAACCCTCTTCCACACTGTGGGTAACCACGCTCCGGGGCGGCACATCCTGGGTGATCCATACGTTCGCTCCGATCACCGACTCGCGACCGATGGTAACCCTTCCCAGGACCGTGGCGCCGGAATAGATCACCACATCGTCTTCCACGACGGGATGCCGCGGGATTCCCTTGATTGGCTTGCCGTTCTCGTCCAGGGGGAAACTCTTGGCCCCGAGTGTGACCCCCTGATAGATGCGCACCCGCTCTCCGATAACGCAGGTCTCTCCAATTACCACGCCCGTTCCGTGATCGATGAAGAACTCCTCCCCAATCTTGGCTCCGGGATGTATGTCGATACCCGTCTGGCTATGGGCTCTCTCCGTTATCATTCTGGGAATCAGAGGTACCTCCAGGCAGTACAGCTCATGGGCCAGGCGATAGTAGGTGACGGCCAGGATCCCGGGGTAGCAGAAGATAGCCTCATCGGTGCTCTTGGCCGCCGGGTCCCCGTAGTAGGCGGCGTGAACATCCGTGCCCAGGATATGCTGGATCCGAGGCAGGCGCTGGACGAACTCGGTTGTGATCCGTTGGGTCTTTTCCAAGCAGGCCGGGCATTCGAATCCGTGGTGGTCGCACTCGAAGCACAGACCTCGTTTGATCTGTTCGAACAGCACCAGGAGTACGCGATCCAAAGAAGCCCCGACGTGAAACCGCATGTTGTCCTCGGTCAGCTCGGAGATACCGAAGTAGCCGGGAAACAGGACGGAGCGAAGCGCCTCTACAGCTTCGACGACCTGATCTCTGGAGGGCAGCAGCCTCCCCCCCTTGGCCTTCCACGAGAGCATTCCGTGTTCCGAATCGCAGAGGCAGTCCACCACCTCGGCGAGAATATTCTGTTTGATTCTTACATTGTTCTCCATACCGTAAACCTTTTTAACCGCCCGTTTCAAATTACTAAAAAAACGTACTCTCCGACTACTCAGGGAGCTTCCCAGCTGCCCGATGATTCGCAGCGAAACAGGGCATCCAGCACCTTCTGATTGGCCACGGCATCCTCTGCAGGGGTCGGAACCGGCCTATCCTGGCGAAGCGCTTTGGAGAAGGCTTCGAACTCCAAACCGTACTGATCCGCCGCAGGCAAGACCGGGCGCCGTTCACCGATCCCCGTAATCACGGTGAGCTGCGGCGGAACGTCCGGGTACATGTTGAGGGGGATCCCGATGTGCATCCTTCCCGAGGTGCCGAAGATATCGACCCCTTGGGTCTGAAAACACTGAGTGGCAACCGTAAATACGGATCGAACGCCTCCGAAATCGAGGATGGCCGAGCTCAAGATGTCCGTCTCGAAATTCGGATCCCGGGTGAAAAGACCAATGACCCGCGCCGGTTCCCTGCCGAAGATAAACCGAGGAATGGACACGGCATAACAACCGATATCCATCAGGGCCCCGCCGCCCATGGCCAGCTTGTTTCTGATATTCTCGGGATCTTTGAGATTGTAGGCAAAGGCCGTGTGTACGGCCAGGATCTCCCCGATTTCCCCGATGCGCACCAGCTCCTGCGTTCGCTGCCATTGGGGATGAAAACGATACATGAACGCTTCCATAAGCCGTACCCCGCGCTTGGCAGCGTACTCGACGCAGGAGGCTGCCTGCTCTGCGTTCAGGGCGAGGGGTTTTTCGCAGAGAATATGCTTTCCCGCATCCGCGGCTTTCCGGATCCACTCGGAATGAAGGTGATTGGGAAGAGGGATATAGACCGCTTCGACATCCGTATCGGCCAACAGCTCCTCGTAGGTCCCGTACGATCTGGCAATCCCGAAGGCTTTTGCCGCGCTCCGAGCCTTCTCCGCACTTCTCGATGCGATGGCCAAAAGATCGACCAAATCCGATTTCAGCAGGGGCGGCAAGACTCTTTTCATAAAGATATTGGCAGCCCCGAGTACACCCCAACGAACCGCTTTCATAATTCGCTTCTCCCCTTTCCGATATCTAAAGAGTATAGGAGTTTTTAGCCCGGACGGGCAAGAGCAGCTGGAATTTGACATATTGGGGTAGGTTTGCGTATTTTTGAAACGACATGAGATTCGACAAGTTTACGATCAAGGCCCAGGAAGCGGTTCAGTCCGCGGAATCCCTGGCCCATCGATACAATCATTCCACTTTGGATACCGACCATCTGCTCCTGGTCCTGATGGATCAGAGGGACGGGGTGATACCGCCGCTGTTCACAACGCTGGGCGTGCAGAGCTCCGCGCTTCGCTCGGAACTGGAAAAACAGCTGGCCGCAAAACCAAAGGTCTACGGCGACAGCTCACAAGCCCAACTTTCACCTCAAGCAAACAAGGTGCTGCACAACGCCGAGATGGAGGCCGGCAACCTCAAGGATGAGTACATCTCCACGGAACATCTGCTGCTCGCGATTCTGGACGTTCAGAGTGACACCCGGGAGCTGTTGAACCGCCACGGCGTTCAGAAGACGGCCGTGCTGAACGCACTGCAGCGCATCCGCGGCAATCAGCGGGTCACCGATCAGTCGCCGGAGGACAAGTACCAGGTCCTGGACCGCTACTGCAGGGATCTGACAGACCTGGCCCGGAAGGAGAAGATCGACCCCGTGATCGGCCGGGATGAGGAGATCCGCCGGATCATGCAGGTACTTTCCCGCCGCACCAAGAACAACCCGGTCCTGATCGGGGACCCGGGCGTCGGGAAAACGGCGATCGTGGAGGGATTGGCCCGGAGGATCGTTTCCGGGGATGTTCCCGATTCCCTGAAGAGCAAGCGGGTTCTGGCGTTGGATCTGGGTGCCCTTCTGGCCGGCGCCAAGTTCCGGGGGGAATTCGAGGAGCGTCTCAAGGCCGTGATCAAGGAGATCATCGAGGCCGAGGGAGAGATCATTCTGTTCATCGACGAGCTCCATACCCTGGTCGGCGCAGGCGCCGCCGAAGGAGCCGTGGATGCCTCCAATCTGTTGAAGCCGGCTCTGGCCAGGGGGGAGCTGAGAGCGATCGGCGCCACCACCCTCGATGAATACCGCAAATACATCGAGAAAGACGCCGCCCTGGAGCGCCGTTTCCAGCCGATCTACACCGCCGAGCCGAGTGTGGAGGACACGATCGCGATCCTGAGGGGCCTGAAAGAGCGCTACGAGGTCCACCACGGGGTTCGCATCAAGGACGAGGCCATCATCGCCGCGGCTGTTCTCTCCGACCGCTACATCACCAACCGCTTTCTGCCCGACAAGGCCATCGACCTGGTCGACGAGGCGGCCAGCCGCCTGAAGATGGAGATCGAGAGCCAGCCTACCGAATTGGACCAGATCGAGCGGCGCATCCTGCAGCTGAACATCGAGAAACAGGCTCTGGCCAAGGAGACGGATGCCGCCTCCAAGGACAAACTAAAGGAGATCGACCAGGTTCTCTCGGAGCTCAAAGGCAAGCGGGATGCCATGCAGCTTCAGTGGCAAAACGAGAAAAAGGTTATCGAAGAGATCCGGGCCTTGAAGCAGAGACTCGAGGAACTGAACATCGAGGAAACCCGCTACGAGCGGGAGGGGAATCTCTCAAAGGCGGCGGAGGTCAAGCACGGCCTGATCCCGGAAACCGAGAAAAAATTGGCCGACAAGACGAAAGAGCTGGAACGCCCAGAGGGTGAGTCCAGGCTGCTGCGGGAGGAGGTCTCAGAAGAGGACATCGCCCGCATCGTCAGCCACTGGACCGGCATCCCCGTCTCCAAGATGCTCAGCTCCGAGAAAGCCAAGCTTCTCAGGCTGGAGGAGATACTATCCCGAAGGGTGGTAGGCCAGGAAGCGGCGATTCGCGCCGTATCCGATGCAATCCGGCGCAACAAATCGGGACTCTCCGATATCAATCGCCCGCTGGGCACCTTCATCTTCCTCGGTCCCACCGGAGTCGGCAAGACTGAGCTGGCCAAAACTCTGGCGGAGTTCCTGTTCAACGACGAGAAGGCGCTGACCCGCATCGACATGAGCGAGTACATGGAGAAGTTCTCGGTCAGCCGCCTGATCGGAGCTCCCCCGGGCTACGTGGGCTACGAGGAAGGCGGTCAATTGACGGAGGCGGTCCGCCGCCGACCCTACTCGGTGATCCTCTTCGACGAGATCGAGAAAGCCCATCCCGATGTGTTCAACGTGCTGCTTCAGTTGCTCGATGAGGGCCGCTTGACCGACAGCCAGGGACATATCGTGGATTTCAAAAACGCGATCATCATCATGACCTCCAATCTGGGCAGTACGCTGATCCAGCAGACCGAGAAGATCGAGGACCTCAGGGATCAGATCATGGACCTGATGAAGGCGACCTTCAAGCCGGAGTTCCTCAACCGGGTGGACGAGGTCATCACCTTCAATCGGCTGGGCAAAGAGGAGATACTGAAGATCGTGGATATCCAGCTCGCTTTCCTGTCCAAGAGATTGGAGGAGCAGGATGTCACGATCAAGATCAGCGACAAGGCCAAGGCCCATGTAGCCGAGGTCGGCTTCGATCCCCAGTACGGAGCCAGGCCGCTCAAGCGCACCCTCCAGAACCTGATCCAAAACCCGCTGGCCAGGAGCATCATCGCGGGGGAAATAAAGGGGGGAGACACGGTCCTGGTGGATACGGGCAAAGAGGGCCTGGTATTCCGCAAACAAAAATAGGTATATACTGATCCCATGATCCGGGCCTACCGCCAGGAAGAACCTGAGCCCGACGGCGATGCCTGGCTGGAGGAAATCCTAAGCAGTGACCGGGTGGAGCGGGAAAAGGAGGAGGAGAACCTCTACTGCTTCATCTGCGGTCAGATCATAACCCAGACCCATCAACGCATCCCCGTCGAGGGAGCCCACAAACACACCTTCACCAATCCAGGGGGATACCGTTTCGAGATCGGCTGTTTTCGGGAAGCCGAAGGCTGTGAACAGGCGGGAGAGTTAACGGATTTCTATTCCTGGTTCGACGGCTACGCCTGGCGCTATGCCATGTGCAGCAGCTGCCGTGTCCATCTGGGCTGGGTCTATCGGGGAAAAGATTCTTTCTTCGGTCTGGTCCTGGATCGGCTGCTGAGCTCCAAAGAATCCTTCCCTTCAGAGTCGTGAGCTAGGAGGGGTGCCTGCTCCGCCGCCGTCCCGTCACTCGCCCGAACGTACGAACAGGGTCTGCAAGGCTGCCGGGATCAGAACCGTTGAAATGGGAATGGCGGAGATCAACAGGAGGTTGAGAAAATGGTTGGCTCCCAGCACGGTCCACCCTGCGATCATGGTGGAACCCATGCCGATCACCAGCAGCGTTGCAACCTTTGATAGTCGCTGGCGAAGACGCGTGAACAGGGCCGCGGAGAGACTCAGAAGCAGGAGGGCGAGCACCATGCTCCGGTCCCACTGGTGGATCCGCAGTCCGAGGGCGAACAGTACCTGCCCCATGTCGTCGATTGCGGCGATCCAGATTCCCAGTAAAGGCAGGGGCATAAGCATGTAGGACACCAGCAGCCAATCCCTTTTTAAGATCCTGGAGACCACGGCCAGTACGATCCAGAACGCCACCCCGTACAGACCCAGAAACAGCAGCAGGGTAACGTGCTCGGCGGAAACCCCGGAACCGATAACGATGTTGTAGATCGATTGGTACACGAAGTTGCGGGAGAGAAACACCACCGCCAGTATCGGCGCAAAGGCAAAACCGATCCAGGGGTAAACCCAATTCGGTTTGCCCTTCAGCCAGCCCAACAGAGTCACGAACAGGAGGAGGGAAAAGGCGGGGATCAAAACCAGGCCCTGGGACCAGAGGTGGGTGGCGAACAATCCGGCTCCCAGCAGAGCTGGCTGGGCCGCCAGCAGTGCCTCCAACCAGCTGCCCCTGCTGTGCGCCTCGTAGAGGAGCTTGGCCACCTTGCGGGGTGTTCCAAAGGAGTCGATCGCCTGCCTGGCCGCATCCGCCTCGGTGAAGCCCTCGGTTCGCAAATCCTCGATCTTGTCCTGGAAATAGGTCTTCAGCTCTCCTATGACCCTGCGCTCCGTACCCGGGTCGAGGTGAAGATTGGATTTGATCTGGCTGAGATAGGTGTCTACGGCTCCCATGACTTAAGGTAGCTGTCTAACGCATCATGCGCGTGCCGGTTTGAGGATCAGATTCATGGCATTGGAAAACTTGAACCACATACTGATCCGTTTGAGCAACACCTCTTCTC
Source organism: uncultured Spirochaetaceae bacterium (assembly GCA_964588525.1). Classification (GTDB taxonomy): domain Bacteria; phylum Spirochaetota; class Spirochaetia; order SZUA-6; family DRHE01; genus JAFGQJ01. The sequence goes on along the minus strand of CAZPQC010000009.1, from coordinate 13,859 downwards.
CTTTTTCGGTAATTCTGTAGTAGCGTCGCTGCTGACCGTTGGGCTGAACCTGCCACTCTCCCAGGATCAGGCCGTCACTCTCCAGCTTGTGCAGGGCAGGATAGACGGTCCCCTCCCGGAACTTGAAAAATCCATCGCTCCGCTGCTGGATCTCTTTGATCAGGCGGTAGCCGTGAATACGGCCGGACTCGCTGATCAGGTATAACAGCAGGGAATCCGTGTTGCCCCGCAGCAGCTCTCTGTCGTACTCCAGAGGTGAGCTGCTGCGTTGTTGCGCCCTTCTCGATCCGCGTTTCATATCTGCCGCTCCTCCTTCCTCTACACCTTCTATTGAACCACATTGGCCGGCTGTATTGCAACCTCTGGACCGCCGGTTATGGCATTGCCACCCACCGCCGCCAATGCGGACCGCCGCCCGCGGGTTTCAACGCCCGGGAAAATTAGATATGCTACTCCGGCGGGGGTGAGATGAAAAAATACACTGCTGTTGTCTTCGATATGGACGGAACGCTCCTCGACACGCTTCAGGATCTTGGAGACTGCATGAATCGTGTCCTGGACAGAGGCGGCTACCCGCCCCACCCTGTCGAGGCTTACAAGTACTTCGTCGGGGACGGCATGAGAAATCTGGTAAAGCGCGTACTGCCGGCGGCCGATCGCGAGGAATCGACGATCGAACGGCTGCAGGCGGAGATGGCGGCGGAGTACGGCGCGCATTGGGCCGACGGAACCGACCTGTATCCGGGAATCAGCGTCCTTCTAGACGAACTGGTGCGGCGAAAGGTTCGGCGGGCCATCCTGTCAAACAAACCTCATGAGTTCACTACGGTGATGGCCGAGCACTACTTCAGCCCCTGGCGTTTCGATCCGGTGCTCGGCGCCCGGGACGGAGTCCCCTCCAAGCCGGATCCCGCCGCGGCGCTGGAGATCTGCAGCCGCTGGCGACTCGATCCGGGGGAGGTGCTGTACGCGGGAGATACCAACACGGATATGCAGACCGCCCGCCGTGCTGGGATGTTCGCCCTGGGCGTGCTATGGGGATTCCGGACCAGGCAAGAGCTGGAGGAAAACGGTGCTCAATCCGTGATTGCCCTACCCCGGCAGATGCTGAGCTTCTTCAGATCCCCCTGAGCTCGCAGCGGGGAAAAAACGGATCTATCTGCCTGTGCAGCTCCGTTAGAACTTCATAACTGAAGGGAACCTGATCCCGCAGCTGCGGGTCCAGAGCCCCCTCCGGGGCGAACTGTTGCAGAACGAAGCTGGGATATCCCCGCAGCTGTTCGGCCAGCCTCAGGATATCCTCCGGCGTGTGGATCCGAGGAACTACGGTGCAGCGCAGCTCCAGTTCGACTTTAGCGGTTTCGAGATGCCGCAGCGTCTGCTTGATATCTTCGAGCGCCCCTTCTTTCGCCTGCGGCAATCCCGCGGCTCTGCGGTAGGCTTCCCACTCCAGCGGCGCCTTGACGTCCATGGCGATGTAATCCACCAGGTCCTGCTCGAGAAGTCGTGCGACCATGGTCGGATTGGTTCCATTGGTCTCCAGTCCCGTGCACAGACCCAAGGCCTTGATCTCTGCCAGGAACTCCGGTATCCGGGCGTTCAGGGTCGGTTCGCCCCCGGTGATCACCAGGGCCTGATACAGCGCCCGGTTCTCTTTCAGGTACTGCAGCACGGTTTCCGAGCCGAGATCGGCGAGCTGCTGCGGCCGCTCGACCAGCTCCGCGTTGTAGCAGAAGGGGCAGCGGAAATTGCACCCCCCCGTAAATACCACAGTTGAGATCTTCCCCGGGTACTCGATGAGAGAGGTCTTCTGCCAGCCTTTAAAGGTCAACGAGATTCGTGCTACAGCGCCGCCGCATTATGGGCCGGTATCCGCTCCAGGTTGCGGGGCTGCTCTTCGAGGGCTTGGGTCGGCTCCGCCGCCCGCGGAATTTCCTGCTTCGCAAGCGGGGGACCGACCAATTGAACAGCCGGGCTCTGCGCCTTCAACTGCCGGTCGTAGGTGCGCCTATGCTTGAACTCCACCTGTTTTCCCGGGTTCCACTGATCCACGGGACGAAGGTACCCTACCGAACGGGACCAAACCTCGCAGACCTCACCGCATTTCGGACACACCTGCTGCTCGCCCCGGAGGTAGCCGTGCTGCTCGCAGATGCTGAAGGTCGGGGTGAGGGAATAGTAGGGCAGATGGAAGTTTTCGGCGATGCTTTTCACCAGGGCTTTGGTGGCTTGGATGGACGGCATCCTCTCCCCCAGGAAAGCATGCAAAACCGTCCCGCCGGTATAGCGGCTCTGCAGCGGATCCTGCAGCTTCAGAGCATCGAACACATCGTCGGTGAAGCCGACGGGCAGCTGGGTGCTGTTCGTGTAGTAGGGGGCCCGGAAGTTCTTGCCATTGCCGGTGGAGTACGCATCCTCGCTGTAGATCTTGATGTCCGGAAAGAGCTTCTTGTCGATCCGCGCCAGACGATAGCTGGTTCCTTCCGCGGGGGTGGCTTCCAGATTGAAGATGCTGTTGGTTTCGGTTTGAAAATCCCCCAATCTGGTCCGCATAAAATCGAGGGCCCGTACGGCAAACTCCACGCCTTCGGCCTGAGTAAGATCGAATCCGAGCAGGTTGTACACCGCATCGTTCATCCCGATGATCCCGATCGTCGAGAAGTGATTTTTCCAATAGTTCCCGAATCCGGCTTTGATGGTGCGCAGGTAAAAACGGCTGTATGGATACAGACCCCGGTCGGTGAACTTTTCCAGCACCTCTCGCTTGATGATCAGGCTTTCCTTGGCCAGCTCCATACGGCTGCCCAGTATCTCCAGGAACTCCTGCTCCGAGTGAGCCTCGTAACCGATCCTGGGCAGGTTGAGGGTTACAACCCCGACGGACCCGGTCAGGGGATTCGAGCCGAAAAGCCCGCCGCCCCGCTTCTGCAGCTCCCGCTTGTCCAAGCGCAGTCGGCAGCACATGCTGCGCACATCGTCCGGCTTCAGGTCGGAGTTGATAAAATTGGAGAAGTAGGGGATGCCGTACTTGGCTGTCATTTCCCAGACAGGATCCAGCTCCGTGCTCTCCCAGGGAAAGTCGGGAGTCACATTGTAGGTCGGGATCGGAAAGGTGAAGGGCCGTCCGGTGGCATCACCCCGGCTCATCGTCTCCGCGAAGGCCCGGTTGAACATGTCCATCTGCTCCTGGAACTCTCCATAGGACCTGTCTTTGACCTCCCCGCCGATCACGACGGGCTGGCTTCTGAGGTACTCCGGAGCCTTGAGGTCCAGGGTGATATTGGTGAAGGGCGTCTGGAAACCGACCCGGGTCGGTACGTTCATGTTGTAGAGGAACTTCTGCAGACACTGCTTGACCGTGTCGTAGCCCAACCCGTCGTAGTAGATAAAGGGAGCCAGCAGCGTGTCGAAGTTGGAAAAGGCCTGGGCGCCGGCCGCCTCTCCCTGCAGGGTGTAGAGGAAGTTCACAACCTGCATCAAGGCCACGTCAAAATGCCGCGCCGCTCTGGACTCGACCTTGCCCCTCACCCCCCGAAATCCTTCGATGAGCAGATCCTGGAGGTCCCAGCCGACACAGTAGGGACCGAGAGTTCCCAGATCGTGGATGTGAAACTCCCCGTTGATGTGGGCATCCCGGATCTCCTTGGGATAGACGCTGTTGAGCCAGTAGTTGCAGACGACCTTCTGGGTGATGTGCACGTTGAGACCCTGGAGGGAGTAGGTCATATTGCTGTTCTCCCGCACCCTCCAGTCCATCTCGTCGAGATAATCATCGATGATGGTGATATCTCGCAGCAGCTTGGTGACTTCGCGTATATTTTTGTGCTGTTCCCGGTAAAGGATATAGGCTTTGGCTACTTTGGCATGTCCGTTTTCGATGAGGATCTTTTCGACGATGTCCTGAACATGCTCGACGGAAGGAACACTTCCGTCTTCGTATTTGCGTCGGATCCCTTTGACGACCTGGTCGGAGAGCTTCTGCGCTTTAGTGATATCCCGACCACCTACGGCCTGAACCGCGGCCCAGATCGCTCTGGTGATCTTCTCCTGGTCAAAGGCGACGACTTGCCCGTTTCTCTTTCGGATATTCTCCACTTTGCATAACATAGTTCCCCTCCCAGTGCTTGAGTAAATCACAGTTGCGACGCTTCCGTCGTTAGAAAGCTTTTAGGTTTTCTTTAGTGTTCTCAGCTCCTTCTCGAACGACTTGAGATCGGTGAACTCCCTGTACACCGATGCAAAGCGGATGTAGGCCACCTTGTCTAGCTCTTTAAGCCGATCCATCACCAACTCTCCGATGACCTGCGCCGGAACTTCCCGGTTCCCGTAGTTGTACAGCTCCGCCTCGACCGTGCTGACCAGCTTCTCCACTGCTTCCCGCGCTATCGGCCTTTTCTCGCAGGCTTTGAGCAGGCCGGCTAAAAGCTTGTCCCGATCGAAGCTTTCCCGCCGCCCATCCTTCTTGATGACCGACACCCCTGTCCACTCGATCCGCTCGTAGGTGGAGAAGCGCCGCCCGCAGGCCAGACATTCTCGTCTCCGCCTGATGGTATCGAGTTCGTCAAGGTTTCGCTTATCCACTACCCGCGTCTTGGGATGCCGACAGAACGGGCATTTCATACCCTGCACACAAGATATTGTGTTCCTATTATACCCGAAACCACAAGATACGCAAGTATCTCCTAACTGTTTTCTAACAAAAAAGTACTAGAATACGAATTTTTTTAGGATGACTAGCTAACATAAATTTACTCCACCCGGGTGATTTTTCTGCGGTTGAGGAACAACCAAAATTTGTTCCTCTCCCGGCTGGAAGGGGCTTCTGCTTTCGCGCAAAATCGACTATCCTCTTCAGAATATGTTTGCGCAGCTCAATTTTTTTCCGGAAGCCTTCACCGGCAACTTCGCCTTTCGGCTGCTGATGGCCTGCCTCCTGGGCGGGGTCATCGGTTTCGAGAGGGACATCCACGGCCGGGCCGCAGGTCTTCGCACCAACATGCTGGTCAGTTTGGGAGCGGCTCTATTCATGTTGGTCTCCGTGGTCATAGCCCAGATCGCCTCCGGGGGACCGGAAAGTACGGGCCTGCGGGTGGATCCCAGCCGGATCGCCGCTCAGATCGTTACCGGCATCGGCTTTCTCGGCGCCGGGGCGATCATCAAAGAGGGATTCAACGTACGGGGGCTGACCACTGCCGCCTGCCTCTGGGTATCCGCCGGTGTGGGCATGGCAGCCGGGGCGGGTCTGTTCGAGATGGCCATCCTCGTCACCTTGATCGGCCTGTTTACTCTCGTCATGGTCAACCGATTTGAAAAGATCTATGCCAAGGACTCCTACCGGGTTCTGAAAATCACGGTGGCCAACGATGCCAGCATCTCTGAGCTGATCGAGGTGGTCAAACGCACGCACCTGAAGATCCTGTTCCTGGACTTCGATAGGGATTACAGAACAAACCAGATGGTCATCACCTTTACGATCCGCCTGTTTTACAAGGGCGTAACGGACAAGCTCTCCCACGGGATCGTACGTGATCTGGAAAGCTGCGGATACGCGATTCGCCAACTCCAATGGGGACACTGATGAAAACTGTACAGAGGACGATTCTGGTCGGCGCATTTCTCACCCTGCTCCCCCTTCATCCTGCCCTTGCCCAGTCTCTGCCAGACGGGCTGTATGCGGAGATGAACACCACCCGGGGCAGGATCCTCATTTCCCTGGAATTCCAGAAGACCCCCCTTACGGTAGCCAACTTCGTCGGTTTGGCCGAAGGCACGATCGCCTTCGACAACCGGCCGGCGGGTCGGCCCTTCTACGACGGCCTGGTCTTCCATCGAGTCATCGATGACTTCATGATCCAGGGCGGCGATCCCCTGGGAAACGGAACGGGAGGACCCGGATATCGCTTGCCCGATGAGATTGCTCCCGAGCTCGAACACGACGGTCCCGGGATTCTCTCCATGGCCAACAGTGGACCCGATACCAACGGCAGCCAGTTCTTCATCACCCACAAGGCGGCTCCCTGGTTGGACGGATTCCACGCCGTGTTCGGCCGGGTACTTGAAGGACAGGAGGTGGTCGATGCCATCCGCCAGGGTGACCGGATCGATTCCGTGAAGATCCTGCGCATCGGCTCGGCGGCCCGCGATTTTCGGGTCGATCAGGCCCTGTTCGACGGCCTGCTCCGGGAAGCCCCGGCAAGAAAGAAGGAATATGCCGCCCGCGCCCGCAAGCTGGCTTTGGAGGAGATCGAACGACGCTGGCCCACCGCGGATCAGACGGCTTCCGGGCTTCGCTACCTGGTGCTGAATCCAGGGTCCGGAGAGTCGAGCCCGGAGTACGGAACCTCGGTCACCGTCCACTACACCGGACAGCGTCTCAACGGGCTGGTCTTCGACAGCTCCTACCAGAGGGGTCAGCCGGCGAGCTTCGAAATCGGAAGGGTTATTCAGGGATGGAACGAGGCGCTGACCGGCATGAGACGGGGAGAAAAGCGGATTCTGATCGTTCCCCCGGAGCTGGCCTATGGCGAGCGTGGCTATCCGGGGGTCATTCCGCCGAACGAGTTTCTGATTTTCGAGGTCGAACTGCTGGATTTCTGATACCGCCTGTGCTAACCAGCCGCCTGATTCGAGCGTCGCGGCGTCTGTGTTCTACTTCCGGACGCCCGGGGAGCTTGTCCGGGCCGGCTCAATCGCCTCCATCATGCCCTGGCGACGAGCCAGCACGAAGGTACCGCCGATGATCAAAACGACGGCCAGGCAAAACATCAGCACCGCTGCCGCGGATGGGGCAGACAGACGGAAAACCAGCAAAAAGACGAAGGCCGGGGCTGTTTGAACCGGGATCTGCTGGAGGGGAATCGCGAGGCTGGCGTTGGTAACCCTGAAGGCCAGCTGCACCTTGGCGATGCCGTACATATTCGTGATCACCAGGATCGCGGAACCGGCTACGAACAGAGCTATCACCGGAAGGGTGAAGATCCCCTTGAAGATCCGCAACACCGCGCCCATGAACGGACCCACCCAGAAGTTGGAGAGAACGTAGAAAAGCCCGGAGCTGACGGTTAGAACGGATCCGTGGTAGCGGGTCATTCGTTTCCCCGCGATTTCCAAAATCAGGATCAGGGCGGTGACGACCACGGAGAACAGGACGGAGCGCAGGATAAAGCTGCCGGCCAGCACGTCGAACTCTCCCACATCGATGGTCATACGGCTCAACCCCAGCAGGATGATGGCCGCAATGAGCAGGAGGATCCCCGCAAACTCCGCGGCGCCCAGCCGTTCCTTGAGGATCCAGATCGAACCCAATACCAGGACGACCAGGCCCGCGGCCATAAGACCTGGAATCAAGGCCGGCCCGAGCCGCGCCTGGGCCAGGAGAAACAGGGTGCTTCCCAACCCCATTTGGACGACGAACCCGGCCAACCAGAGGGGGTGCCGCACCAACCTGGCAAAGAAACGCTGCCGGCCGGAGGCGATCTGGTTGACCGCCTTTTTCTGCAGCAGCACCCCTATGTTGTTGGCGATCCCCGAGCAAACCGCCAGGACTACACCCACGCCGTACATCGGATCCCCCCGTCGGAGCTTCAGCTCCAGGATTCGAAGCGCACCAGATGATCGACAGGCCGGCGTTTTTTTTCCCCGGGGCTGTCGTTGGGGTACCCGAGAGGGGTGAAGGCGACCGGGTCTACGGATTCCGGCAGCCCCAGGATCTCACGGGCCGCCCGGGCGTCAAAGGCTCCAATCCAGCAGCTGCCCAGACCCTGATCGGCAGCCGCCAGGATCAGGTGATCCATGACGATAGCCGCATCCACCTCCCCGTAGCTCTTTCCGTCGGCCCGCACCCAGCAGCCGTCGGTGAGGGCGCACACTCCGATCACCAAAGGCGCCTGGACGAACCAGTCCCGGCTGTAGATGCGCTTCAGCTCTTGTTCCCGCCCGGCGGTGTGGATCACCAGTATGCGAAAGGCCTGTCGATTGGCAGCCGTGGGGGCCAGGCACGCCGCTTCCAGCACCTTCTCCAACACCTGATCCGGAACCGGATCCGCCTTGTAGGCCCGTACGCTGTAGCGCGAGCGTATCAGTTGTTCGAATTGCATAGTCACCGCTCCTTTATCAGTTATTCGACCACCACACCCTTCTTGAGGATGATGTTGGCGTACAGCGCCGTTTCTCCACTGGCCAGGATGGCGTAGGCCAGTTTGGCCCTCTCGTAAAAGGCGAAACGTTCGACGAGCTCGAAATCCTCGAACTTCCCTTCGTATTTCTTGACGATGCCGCGGAATTGCTCCCAGATCAACGGTTTAGTGGAGTCCCCGGGCACCACCTGCATGAGGGCTACGGGATGGTCCACGTACCTGTCGAGGGGAAAGAATTTCAGGATCGCTTCCAGCAGCTCGGGAACCCCGTGTCCGTCGGCCCGAATCAGACGCCGGGCCATGCCGGCTGCGGGGAAGTTCCCGTCGGCGATGACCAGCTCATCTCCGTGGCCCATCTCCATCATGACCTTCAACAGTTCGGGTGAGAGAATAGCAGGAACTCCATTCAGCATTGTATCCTCCTCTATCCGTACACCGGTCCGAAATTAGCACAGGCCCGGTAGTCCGCACCCTCCGGGTCCATACCGAAGGCCGCCCAGGCACTGGGCCGGTAGATCGTCTCCACGTTGTGCATGCACACGGGAATCCGCAGCATAGAGGCCAGGGTGATCAGATCCGCCCCTATGTGCCCGTAGCTGATGGCCCCGTGGTTCGCCCCCCAGTTTGCCATCACCGAGTACACATCGCTAAACGGCCCTTTACCGGTCAATCGGGGCACGAACCAGGTGGTCGGCCAGGTCGGATTGGTACGGGCGTCCAGGGCGTCGTGAACCTTGTCCGGCAGCTCGGCGGTATGTCCCTCGGCGATCTGCAGGACCGGTCCCAGACCGCGGACCAGGTTAAGCCGTGACATGGTCACGGGCATGCCCCCCCGGGTCAGGAAATCGGTAGAGTAGCCGCCGCCGCGAAAATAGCCCAGGTCGGCAGGCCTGAACTCGGTGACCTCCAGACACTTGATCACTTCCTCGGGGGTTATCTCCCAGAAAGGCTTTATAACGGGCTTTCCGTCCCGGCGCATCTGGCCCGTCCCGTCCAGGGCGGCCGGCCCCGAGTTGATCAGATGGATGATTCCTCCCTCGGCCAGTCCTTTGGGAGCTACACCGGTAACCCGCTTGATCGCCTCGGCGCTCCAGTAGGTGCGGACATCGGCAAAAATCTGAGCCGTACCGGTGAGCAGATAGCCGAAGAGCATGGACACGCCGTTGAGGCTGTCGTTTTCCGTGGCCAGAATGTAGGGCGCGCGGATGCCGTTCCAGTCGAAAGAGGAGTTCAGCATCGCCTCCATGAAGTCTCCGTTCGGAAAGTGATCGGTCCACTGCCGCTGGCCCTGAAATCCGGCAGCCAGGGCATTGTGTCCCAGAGCCTCCTCGCCGAAGCCCAGGGCTTCCAGGCGGGGATTGCCCACCATCAGGTCCCGGGCGATCAGGGTCATCTGCACGACCAGCTCCCAGTCCCTATCCTTCTGCTGGCGGGATTTCTGCTTCTCCGGCGGATTGTCGTCCGCGCCCTCCTTGCAGTTTTCCTTGACCCAGGCCAATGCACGTTTGTACTCCTCGGGGTCGAAGATCTGCTCCTTGAAGCGGCGCGCGAACTCGCTCATATCCACGTACTCGTTGCGCATCCCCAGATGCTCTTGAAAGAAATCCTCCTGAACGATGGATCCGCCTATTCCCATGGACACCGAGCCCATGGACAGATAGCTGGTACCTCTCATGGTGGCCACGGCGAGTCCGCAGCGCGCGAAGCGCAGGATATTCTCCCGCACATCCTCCGGCACGGAGCTGTCCCCGGCATCCTGCACGTCCCTTCCGTAGATCCCGAAAGCGGGCAGTCCCTTCTGGTTGTGGGCCGCCAGAACCGCGGCCAGGTAGACCGCACCGGGCCGTTCGGTTCCGTTGAAGCCCCAGACCGCCTTGGGCATCAGAGGATCCATGTCCATGGTTTCCGAGCCGTAGCACCAGCAGGGAGTCACCGTGAGGGACACTCCGACTCCTTCCCGGGCGAATTTCTCGGCCGTCCCGGCCGCTTCCGCCACGCCGCCGATACACCTGTCGGCGATCACGCATTCCACAGGCAATCCGTTGGCGTGTTTCAGGTTCTCCGTGATGATTCGCCCCGCGGTCCTGGCCATAGCCATGGTCTGCTCCTCCAGACTCTCCCGCACCCCCCCGAGCCGGCCGTCGATGGTCGGGCGGATCCCGACCTTGGACGTGCCGCTTTTCAGCCGGTTTTCCGGCGGATTCACTTTGAGCTGTTTCATTGATTCATCCTCTCAATATTTTTTGGATTCTCTGCATTCTTCTGCATCTATGCCCTCCCCTCATCCTGCAGGGTTTTCATGTATTCCTTCCACTCCGAAGGTGATATGAGACCGTTTTTTCTGAAGTACTCACGGGCTTCCTCTAGGATACCCTCGATTTCTTCCTGCTCCCCTTGAGACAGGGGCGGCTGTACCGCATGGTTGGACAGAATTTCCTCCATACGCTCACGGGCGTAATCCACTTCGTTTTTCTTGCCCCCGCTTTTCCACTCCGGGTAGGTCAAACGGTCTGCGCTCTTGGTCATATACTGCTCTCTGTTCCACCACCTCCTGGTATGCGCCTGACCCAGAAAGTGCCCCGGTATCGGCCCCACCTCATTGATCATGTCAACCGCCGCCGAATCCTCGCTGACCTCTATACCTTCCACGAACCTTCCGATCATGTTGGCGATATCGTCGTCGAGGATCGCCTGTATCGGATGAGCGGAAATCTCCCCGTATACGCTGCTGTGGATCTGCACCGCACTGGACCCGGAAATGGCGGCGACTAGGCTGGGGATGGTTTTCTCATAGGCGAGCTGAAACCCTATAACCTTGGCATTGCTCACACCGGAGGAAGAGGCCACCATGGGTATTCCGTATCTTCGCCAAACTTGATTGTAGGCTGCAAGGTGAAGAGACACGCTGATATCGCCAAAGGCCGGGGCTCCGGTTTTCATGTTTTGGGGGAGCACCAGATTCGCCACCGCGACCCGCGCCCCCGGTTTGAGCAGTTGCAGGAGCACAATGTAGGGAATGACCTCGGCATTTCCGGAGATGACCGCTCCGGCCACGCTCGCCGGTGCGGTGCTTCCGGCCGTCGCCCCATCCCATATCATGCTGGGCAGGTCATACTCAGCGGCCAGAAAGCAGGCGTTCGTCTGATCGGTATAGCAGGTGAGGGGAGAGGAGGTGTTCGGGTTGGCAAAGATCTCCGTACCGATTGCCTTCGCCATCCGGAAGGTAAACCGGTCGATATCGTTGTTGGCGATCTCCATGGTCACCTTGGTCGAATGCGCAAGCCTGATCGCGGCGCCCTCCATCTCTTTCATGTTTTCCGGGATTCCCCGATAGCCGAAGTACGGGTAATTGTTGAGGAAATGGACTGTAGGCAGCGCGTCCAGCACGGTAACCAGATCGACATGCTCTTTTCTGGTAGGGGGCCGGGAATCCCCCGTATCCAGATCCACGATGTCCCTGCCGGGAAAGTTGAAGAACACAACATGATCCAATCCGAGGACCAGGTCGTGGTCGGGGTTCCTGGATTTTACGCGGAAGCTGCTCGGGCACCGGCGCAGGCATTCCTCGACCAAAGCGGGGGGAAAACGTGCCAGCTTGGTGTCGAAATCGACTGTACAGCCGTTCTGTTTGAATACTTTCAGCGCCTCGTCGTTGTATATCTTCACTCCCGCTCGAGCGAGAACATCCAGTGTACCCTCGTGAATCTGCTCAACCTGCTGCTCGGTAATGAGCTCCAATGGCTTGAAACCCCTCAAAAAACCCCGCAGAGCCATAGTCTCCTCCTTCTGGTATTCTTTTCATTCCTGGTACAAATGCTTTCCCCGCCGCAGCCTGCGTTTTGACCTCGTGTCTTCTATTTGCTCTTACCAAGCAACTTCTCTGCCAGATGTACCGCGCCCGGTGCGGTGGGATCGTAGCCGTCGGCGCCGATGTGCCGGGCAAATTCCTCTGTAACCGCTGCTCCGCCGACCATTACCTTTACCTTCTCCCTGATACCCCTGTCCTTCAACGATTCGATGACCTTCTCCTGCTCCGTCATGGTGGTGGTCATCAACGCAGACATGGCAATCAGGTCCGCTTCGTGTGTCTGTGCCGTCTCGATGAATGATTCGGCTTTGATGTTGACTCCCAGATCTTCGACATGAAATCCTGCCGCTGTGAGGAGCGTGGTTACCATGGTTTTACCGATATTGTGAATGTCTCCGAACACCGTGCCGGCGACCACCGTCCCCAGAATCTCCCTGTGAGCGCCCTGCTTCCTGATTTCTTCTTCGAGTACCGGAGTGGCACCCTGCATGGCGGTGGCCGCCCCGATCAGGTCGGGGAGCCACAAATCGCCCTTTCCGAAAGCATCCCCGATCTCTCTGATGGCCACGGTCATCACGTTCATCGCCTCAACCGGACCGACACCCATTTCTATGGCCTGCTGCGCCGATTCTTGGGCCAGATCGGCGTTGTACTCGAAGATTGCTCTTCTCAGATTATCAAGGATGCCTTTTTGTTCATCCGTCATTCCTTCCCTCCACGTTTTTTTCCGATGCCGTGAGTCTGTCCGCCAGGGCAGACAGGATCTTCCCGGAAGGTCCACGCACGACGAGGTCAGCTTCATGATCCAGAGCCGTCGGCTGGTTGTTGACGATCGCAACTTTCCCTCCGTGACGGCGGGTTTCTCCGGGGATTCCCGCCGCCGGGTACACCTGCAGGGAGGTACCCACGGTGACCAGCAGATCCGCTTTCCCCGCCTCGGAAAATGCCCTCCGGGTCTCTTCCGCGGGCATGGCCTGGCCGAAACTGATCGTGGCCGGCTTGAGCCAGCCGCCGCAGTCATCACAGAGAGGGCAGTCGTTGGAGGGAACCGGATGCTCCTCGAAAAAGGGGAGCACCTCCTCCCAGGCGTAGTGCTTGCGGCACTGCAGACAGGCGATGTAGGCATTGCTTCCGTGCAGCTCGATCACCCTGCCCTCAGGGATTCCCGCCTTTTGATGAAGCCCGTCGATGTTCTGGGTGATCATCGTCTTCAGCAAGCCCGCTTCGAACAGCCGGGCCAGGGCCTTGTGACCAGCGTTCGGCTCGGCGTCCCGCATCCGGGGATAGCTTTCGATCTTGCGCCGCCAGTACTCCCGTCGGGCGGCGGGATCTTGCAGAAACTCCGACAGCTCGATGGGGCGCATCCTGGTCCAGATTCCCTGGGGACCGCGAAAATCAGGGATACCGCTTTCGGTGGAGATGCCGGCGCCGCTGAAGGCCACCAGGTAGCGGCTGGCGCGCACCAGGGCGGCGAGCTCTTCGATTTGTTCCTGAAGTTCCGGCGACAGCATGGCCATCACCACTATCGCCGAATGACGGAACGATGTCAATCAACAGGCATAGAGCCGCAGAGCGATCCGGTTCGCAAGCGATGCCGACAGTGAGTAAGGCAGCAAACAGCAGCGGCACGACAGCCGGAAAGCGGAGGGCCTTTGGTAGCGCCGAGTGACGAGACAGGACGTCAAAGAAGCGAGGCGCGTACCAAAACCGAACCCCCTTTTGAGCATCCCCCTCCCAGAACTTCAATAGGATACCTTAACGGGGGGTAAGCCTTGGGGGAGGGTCTGGGAGGGGGGGTGAGGGAAGGCCGGAGCGTCGGTGACCGGTAGCGCCTGAAAGCCCACTGCCTTTTCTGCAGTGCTCATGTCAATATCGTTGCGTTTCCGCAGGATTTGCTCTAATATCCGAGTAGAAGT
>CAZPQC010000008.1:0-49944 GCA_964588525.1 uncultured Spirochaetaceae bacterium | reverse complement strand
CCGCCGGGCAGGGCTATCCCGAACCCTCCCCCTACGATGCGGTGCTGTTCGACAGGCGGATGCGCTTCGTGGGAGACCGGGCCGCCCTGGTGGCAGCCGTTACCCTGGAGGCGGCCCGGGAAGCGGTGCAGAAGATCGAGGTAGACTACGAGATCCTGGAACCGCTTCTGGACCGACGGCGCGCCATGGATGAGGGTGTACCACGGCTCCACGGCGGCGAGGATCACGCCAAGATCCCGGTGGTCTACGAACCGGAGAAGAATCTGGCCGCGGAGGTTCAGATAGCCTTCGGCGAGCTGGAGAAAGGATTCGCGCAGGCCGAGCTCGTCGAAGAGCACGACTACAGCCTGCCCGCGGCCTCCCACTGCGCCATGGAGCCCCACGCCGCCCTGGCCTACATCGACCAGCGGGGGCGGCTGGTCATCGTGACCACGACCCAGGTTCCCTTCCACGCCCGCCGGATCGTGAGCAAGCTGATCGGGTGCCCCCTGCACCGAATCCGGGTGATCAAGCCGCGAATCGGCGGGGGCTTCGGGGGCAAACAGGAGGTGATCCTGGAACCCCTGGTGGCTCTGGTGGCCTGGCGAAACAAACGGCCGGCCCGCCTGGTCCTGTCCCGCCGGGAGGTGTTCGTCGCTACCCGAACCCGCCACGCCGCGGATCTGCACCTGAAAACCGGGGCCGTGAAAGACGGCAGCATTACCGCCCTGCAGATGGACTGCCTCCTGGAGGCGGGGGCCTACGGCACCCACTCCCTGACCGTGCTGTCCAATGTCGGAGCCAAGGTCCTGCCCCTGTTCAACAAGATCGAAAACATCCGCTTCCACGGCCGCTCGGTGTACACCAACCTGCCCGTTTCCGGAGCCTACCGCGGCTACGGAGCGACCCAGGGGTACTTTGCCTGGAATCAGCAGATCGACGCGGTGGCCCGTTGGGCCGGCCAGGACGTGGTGGAGTACTGCAAGCGCTGGCACATACGGGCCGGGGAGACCTCCGGAGTGTTCGAGGCCCTGGGTGAAGGCAAGGAGGGAGTGAGCCAGGTGGTCCAGTCCTGCGGCCTGAGCGAGTGCCTCGACCGGGGCGCCCGGGCGATCGGCTGGACCGAGAAGCGGGACAAGCGGATCCGCGTCGGGGAGGACAGGGTCAAAGGCGTGGGCCTGGCGGTAGCCATGCAGGGCTCCGGCATCCCCCTGATCGACATGGGGGCGGCCGCAATGAAGATGAACGAGGACGGTTCTTTCAATCTCTACGCGGGGGCCACGGATATCGGCACCGGCTCGGACACGATCCTGGCCCAGATCGCGGCGGAGGTGCTCGGGGTTCCGATCGAAAAGATCATCGTGCTCTCCTCCGACACCGACCTTACGCCCTTCGACGTGGGCGCTTACGCCTCCTCCACCACCTACGTGTCCGGCCAGGCCGTCAAAGCCTGCGCCGAGAAGATCGCCGCCCAGATCCTGGCTACCGCCGCCAGCCTGCTGGAAACCAACGCGGAGAGTCTGCAGCTGGAAGCAGAGACGGTGCGGGACAAAACAGGCAAGAAAAGTATCAGCTTCGAGGAGGTCGCCACCAGCGCCACCTACAACCGGGATCAGTACCAGATCCAGGCCCAGGCCTCCTACACCTGCCAGCAGTCCCCGCCTCCCTTCATCGCCCAGTTCGCCGAGGTGGATGTGGACATCAAGACCGGGCGGGTGGAGGTGGTGCGCTTCGTCAGTGCCGCCGACTGCGGCCGGCCGATCAATCCGGTTCTGGCGGAGGGCCAGATCGAGGGGGCCGTTGTCAACGGTCTCAGCTACGCCCTGTGGGAGGAGTACCGCTACGACGAAAACGGCCGCATGACCAATCCACGCTTCTGGGACTACAAGATCTTCACAGCCCGGGACATCCCAGAAATGCAGACCATCCTGGTGGACAGCGAGGAGCCGACCGGTCCCTTCGGCGCCAAGTCGATCGGGGAGGTGGCCATCAACGGTCCGGCCCCGGCCATCGCCAATGCCGTCTACGACGCGGTGGGGGTGCGCATCCGGGATCTGCCCATCACCCCGGAGAAGGTCTGGCGGGCGCTTCGGGACGAGAGGGGGGCGGTTGATTCCGCCCCTACAACCGGCCGGTCCGCAGGATCTTGACGCCCATGATCCTGCTCAAAGATTGCTACGCACTCTACCCTGATCCCGCCGACCCCAACTGCGAACCCCTCCACGGCGTCGACATTTTGATCCAGGACAACTTGATCAGCCGGATCGACCGCGGCATCACGGCACCTAAGGCCGAAACGACCATCGACGCCTCGCGCTGTGTGGTGGTGCCCGGCTTCGTCAACACCCACCACCACTTCTATCAGGTCCTGACCCGCAATGTGCCGGCGGTGCAGAACGCCAAGCTGTTCACCTGGCTGGTGTATCTCTACGAGGTGTGGAAGAACATCGACGAGGAGGCGGTGCTTGTTTCTTCCCAGGTGGCCATGGGGGAGCTGGCCAAGACCGGCTGCACCTGCACCACGGATCACCACTACCTCTACCCCCGCGGTTTCGCAGCCGACCTGATGGGCCTGCAGTTCGAGGCGGCCGAACGGGTAGGCATGCGCTTCTCCCCTACCCGGGGCTCGATGAGCCTGGGCAAAAAGGACGGCGGGTTGCCCCCGGACTCGGTGGTGCAGACCGAGGAGCAGATCCTGACGGACAGCCGGCGGGTGATCGAGCAATACCACGATCCGGGTCCCCTGGCCATGCGCAAGGTTGTTCTGGCTCCCTGCAGCCCCTTCTCGGTGAGCAAGGATCTGATGGTGGAAACCGCCCGTCTGGCCCGCTCCTACGAGGTTCGGCTGCACACCCACCTGGCCGAAACGCAGGATGAGGACGCTTACTGCCTGCGCAACTACGGCAAGCGGCCCTTGAAGCTGATGGAGGAGTGGAAGTTCGTCGGGGAGGACGTGTCCTACGCCCACGGGATCCACTTCACCGATGAGGAGCTGGAGGTGCTGCGTCAGTCCGGCACAGCGATCTGCCACTGCCCCTCTTCCAACATGCGCCTGGGAAGCGGCATCGCCCGTGTCAAGGAGATGCTCGAACGGGGGATCACCGTTTCCCTGGCCGTGGACGGCTCGGCCTCCAACGATGCCTCGGATTTTCTCGGAGAGATGCGCCAGGCTCTATTTCTCCAGCGCATCCGCTACGGCGCGGATGCGATCAGCGTACCCCAGGTTTTTACCCTGGCCACCCACAACGGCGCCAAGGTGTTGAATTTCTCCCGGATCGGGAAGATCGAGCCCGGCTGGGGCGCTGATCTGGCCCTTTTCGATGTGCACAAGCTCGAATACGCCGGTGCGCTTTCCGATCCCCTGGCGGCGCTGCTGTTCGCCGGGGTCAACCACCAGGCAGCCTATACGATCATCAACGGGAGAATGGTGGTTGAACGGGGCAAATTGGTTGGTGTGGAGGAGGGTGAGCTCACCGAGAAGGCCAACCGCATCGCCGCTCGGATCCAGAAAACCGCATAAAGCCATGTCCGGTTCCTCTAAGCGAAAACCCGTACCTGGGGAACTACCCATGCTGCTGTCGGTGCTCGGCCTTTCGGTGATGCAGTCCCTGGTCCGCTATCTCGGTTCCTCCGTTAGCTCCTGGACCAAGACCTTCTACCGCAGCCTGTTCACGATTTTCTTTCTTCTGGTCTGGATGCTTATCAGCAGGGAAAAGATCCGCTTCAACAACTGGCCTCTGCTGCTCATGAGGGGGCTTGCCGGAGCGATCTCGATAACCTGCTTCTTCTGGGCGATCGACCTGATCGACCTCCTTACTGCAACTCTCTACCTCTACGTCTACCCCGTATTCGCCATCCTCTTTGCCGTGCTGCTGTTCAAAGAGCGCTTCTCTCCATGGATCCTGGCGCCTCTGGCCGCCGCCCTGGTCGGGCTCTACCTGATCGTGAATCCCAGCTTCCAGGGTTTCACCCTGGGCCACGGGATCGGGCTAGGCGCCGCCTTGCTCGGGGGAATAGCCCGGGCTGCGCTCCGCCAGCTGAGAAGGACCGACAGTCCCGGCAACATCGTGCTTCTGTTCATGAGCTTCGCCGGGGTCCTTTCGGGAATCGGTGTCACCCTGATCCCCGGACAGAGTTGGCGATTCACCTCCTCTGCGAGCCTGACGGAAGGGACGATCTGGCTCCTGCTCTTCGCCATCGGCCTGTTTTCCGCCTTTGCCCATATCATGGTGACCGTGGCCTACAGGAGGCTGTCCACCGCCACGGCCTCGATCATGACCATGCTGATCCTGCCGATTACCGCAGTCATTGCGGTGCTCTACTTCCACGAGTCGCTGACGGTGAACAAGATCGTGGGCGGGCTGCTGATCACCGCAGCCGGAATCGGGGTATCCGCTGCCCCCTTGCTTCAACGCTCCTCAGTCGCAGATCCGAATCACTAGATCCGCGAGTTTGCGCTTGGGCACGTGGTGCACTCGGTCCTCGCTGCGGTAGTAGGTGATCGACTCGCCCTCGCCCACCTCCTCGAGCACCACCTCTTCCACCGGCTTGCCCAGGGCGATCACCAGCTGGATCGCCAGGCTTTCCTCCAGCTCCAAGATCCCCTTGAGCCGTTCCTTGCGCACGTTGCCGAGCATGCAGCCTCCCAGACCTAGAGCCGCCGCGCCCAACAGGATCGTCTGGGCGGCGATGCCCAGATCCACCCGGGCCCAATCCCAGCTGTCCTCGTCGGCCACGATCACGATATAGCCGGCTGGGCGCTCCCCCTCCTCGGGTCCGGGCCAGTCGGGAAGAGAGGCCGCCCAACCGAGGGTTTCGAAGATCCGGCTGTCGATCTCCGGCGAGCAGGAAATCACGTACCGCAACAGCTGCCGGTTTGCCGCCGAGGGGGTCTTACGGGCCAGATCCACCAGGTCCAGCAGGGTTTTCTTGTCCAGACGGCGGCTCTGGTCAAAACGGCGATAGGAACGGTTCTTCTCCACGATCTCTTTGAACTCCACAGTCAACTCCTCTACGCAAATATTCGCAGCTATCATCCCATCCATACGAAGAATTGACAACCGAGATCCAGGCTTTTTTCCAGACCTTCACCGTGTTGAGCCTGGGGAAGATCCGGGGTATGGTGGAGGCGACGGCGAACCGACAACGATTTCCCGGGATCCGTGATCATTGGTTCTATGACAGGGAGGGATCGATGAGACACACCATAACAATTGCCTCGAATCCGCGGATGATCATCCTCTTCCTGGTCGTGATCGCTCTTCCGGCCGCCGGAATCCTGCTGTTGATCTTTGCCGGCACCCTCATCGGCATCATCGCCCTGGCCGCAGCAGCCTATCTGGATTATTCACTGCTGCGCTTCTTCGGCAACCATATGAAGAGCTGGGTGGAAACCACGGACACGGAGCTGAAATGCCAGATGCCCGACGGAGACCTGCTCGTTTTCTCCTGGGATCAGGTCACGGTGGCCGGCTTCTGCACCCAGGAGCGGGGGCGCCCCTTCCTGTTCGTCTACAAAGAAGAGGAGGACAAGCTGGTGACGATCCCGAAGGAGTACGGCGATTTCGAAGCTCTCTGGTCCACAATCAAACAACGAACTCCTTTTCAGGAGCTGTCCCTTCGCAGGGGTGAAACGATCCAGGAACGGTTGAAACAGATGCTGC
Organism: uncultured Spirochaetaceae bacterium; assembly: GCA_964588525.1. Classification (GTDB taxonomy): domain Bacteria; phylum Spirochaetota; class Spirochaetia; order SZUA-6; family DRHE01; genus JAFGQJ01. Next base: position 44,302 of record CAZPQC010000008.1, on the reverse strand, counting down.
AGACCGAATCGCCCTCGAATGCAGGTGCGTTAGAGGGTGAGGGGGAATCCTCCGACTGAGCCCATCCCCAAAGGCCGATACCAATCAGATCAAAGGAATCATTATGGATGTCTTCGAAGCGATTCGCACCCGCGCCAGTGTACGCAGCCTGAAGCCCTGCCTCGTTACGGAGCAGGAGCTCGAACAGATACTCGATGCCGGACGACGCGCCCCCTCGGGGTACAACCGTCAGCCCTGGGAGTTCATCCTCATTCGGGACAGAACGATCCTCGATCAATTGGGCAGGATCCAGAGCTGCATCTCCGAGGGGTTCGCCGCCATCGCTTTTGTCATGGATGAGCGGGCCAGCAAGTATTGGAAGGAAGACGCCGGAGCAGCAATCGAAAACATGCTGTTGGCGGTTGTGGCTCTGGGCTATGCGTCGGTATGGGTGGAAGGGTACGTGCTCAACCAGGAGGACTACGGAAAAAAGGTTCTCGGCGTTCCCAAACACCTGCGATTGCTGGCCATCCTTCCCATCGGCATGCCCGCAGTCTCTCCGCAGCAAGCCCGTAAGAAGCCGCTGGGCGAGCTAGTCTACTACGATACATACGGCAACAGCGAGAAACCATGAAGAACTCCATCAGATACCCTACACCGTGTTCATTGATCCCCAGCTCGGCCGCCCTGGCCTGAGCGACAAAGAGGCCAGGAAGGCCGGCGTGGAGTACCGGGTCGGCAGCATGCCGATGAATCGGGTAGCTCGAGCTCTGTAGTTTGACTAAACAAAACGGTAGTTGAAATCTAACACCTTTCGCGATTTCTTCAAATGCATGAGCTCGTTGGTCCGATTCAATATTGACATCAAAAAATGGTAGCATTATAATATCACTATGAAATCGATACACATACGAAATATCGATTCGCAAACTCTCGAGCGTCTTAAACGTCTTGCCCGTAATCATCACCGGTCCCTGCAAGGCGAACTCCGGGCCATACTCACCAAAGCCGCACGAATGGCACCCCCGGATCCCGGCGAGGATGAGTTAAAGTTGGTCACAGTAAAAACCGGTAAGGCAGCAACCTGGAGTCGGAAAGAAATCTATGGTAATCACGGCAGGTGAGATCCTATTTCTGGACACCAATATCCTGCTCACAGCGACGGATGAATCCAGATCCCATCACAAGTTTGCCAGGACTGTGATCGCTTCACACCAACGGATTGGCCTTCATCTCGGCATCAGCGGGCAGATTATCCGGGAGTACCTGGTGGTGGCTACGCGTGCACCCGAAGTAAACGGCTTGGGAATCGAGCCAGCTGATGCCCTCAGCAATGTTAACGAGTTCAGCAAACGGCTCCTATTCTTCGACGAGACCGAGGCCGGATCGATCCAATTGAGACTTCTGACTAACAATTATCAATTGATCGGAACACGAATCCACGACGCCAATGTTGTCGCCACCATGCTGACCCACGGTCTATCAAAGCTAGTTACCGAAAACCAGGCAGATTTTTCGGTCTTCTCGGATGTGGAAACCATCGATCTTCCTGAATTTTATCAGATTGTGAGCGTATCTGCTTGAATCATCACGTGCTAGCCGTAGGGCTGCTTACTACAGCCGGTACCGCCGTCCCTCGTCGATCATGACCAGGTAGCTGTCGAGGGGGATGTAGTTGGCCACGGTGTTTCCGGTGCCCAGGCAGTAGCCGCTGCCGTGGTCCCCGGCCGTGCAACTCTCCAGGGTCTGCCGCACCCGCTCACGTATCTCGGTCTCTGTTGCCCGGCAGAGGAAATCCACGTCGATGCCGCCGAGAATCGAGATCCGCTGTCCGTAGCGCCGGTAGGCTTCGGTGACCGGCAGGATCGTGTCCTCGAAGGAGTGTTTGCCGTCGATGCCAACCGTGTCGATCAGGTCCTCCATGACCGCATCCAGGTTGCCGCATGAGTGCAGCAGGTAGGGCTTACCGTGCTCGTGGGCGATCCGGGCGCAGATCCGGTGCCAGGGCAGGATTCTCTCCCGCAGGAACTCCGGGCTGGTCATGGTGGCGGAGCGGAATCCCAGATCGTCGGATCCCCACACCATGGACATGCATTCGAAATCACAGATCAGCTCTGTGAAATCCGCGTAGAACCGACCGATCTTCTCGCAGATAGCCGCCACCAGATCCGGAGCGTCGAAGAGATTGTAGCAGAGGCGCTCGTAGCCCTGGAGGAAGGTCACCATCTCGAATACGTGGGCGGTCAGCTCGTAGCAGCCCATGCCCTCCGGCAGATTCTTCTCCATCCACTCCAGAGAGGTGAGATCGATCTGGTCCACCTTGGGCCAGGGGTAGCGCTCGAAGTCGGCCCAGCCGCGGATCGCTCCTTCGTGCTCCTCGATCCACTCCCGCCGGCCCCGGCTCTGGCTGCCCGCCGCGGTATCGCCGCTTTCCAGAACGGGCAGGGGGAAGATGTCCTTGTGCACGAAGCCGATCCGGAAGGCGTCATAACCCAGATAGGCGTGGACCCGGATGTCCCGCTGAAGGGAGTAGAAGGGTTCCGAGTTGGACAGGGGTGCGCAGAGTTGAAAGCGTCGGTCGACCGCCTGGATCATCTCCGGATCGAGGAACAGCTCGATGTGGTGAAGCCGCTTCGGCACCCGCTCCCGGCGCAGCACGGCCAGAAGCTCTTCGACATCCGGTTGGACTATTGTGGAAAACCGAGTCTGGGACAAGGGAACCCCTCCTGGCCGGATACAATAACGAAGTATACGGTTCTGAGTACTATTTGGATAGCGAAGACGGGATGTTCTCTATTCTATAGGTTCAGGACGTATCCAGCGGTTTATCCCTCTTCGGGAAAATACAGGTCTACCATCGACCTGTTCGCTCCCGGTGCTCCGATCATGGGCAGGTTTCTCGTCCTCATTGTGTTCTCGAGATTCCGGACATCCTCCCGGCTCAGCTCTTTGACCTCCCCTACGGCCAGAGCCTGGAGGATTGAGATCGCACTCACTTCGAGGATCTCCACCAGCTGCATGGTCCTGCGAATATCCGCCGGGCTCAGGATCGTCAGGCCGTGGTTCTCCATGAGAAAGGCGTTGTATTTTTTCACGAAGGGGGCGAAGTTGTCGGCGAGCCTCTGGGTCAGAGGCTCGCCGTAGGGTACCAGCGGAACCGGGCCCACCTCCGCCACGGTCTCCGGAAACACGGGTCTCATCAGCCAGTTTGTTCCCTCGAGGATGGCGAAGGTGTTGGTATAGGGCGGATGACAGTGGATCACCGATTTGATATCGGAACGGTCACGGTAGAAGTTGAGGTACATCGGTACCTCACCGGTGGGCTTGCGCGTCCCCTCCACGGTCCTGCCCTCCAGATCGATGAACACCACGTCCATCTCCGAGATCTCGGACTTGCACACGCAGGTGGGTGATATCAGAACCAGGTTGTCCTCGAGCTTGTAGGAGAGGTTCCCCCCCTGGCTGGTAACGTACATCCTCTCGGCCAGGCGCTTGCAGACCATGGTGAAGTTTCGGACTTCACTCGAGTATTTTTCCAGGTAGCTCATCACGGATCGCTATTTCTTCTTGTTCTTGATCGTCTGGTACAGATCGTACGCCTTGTCCGGCTTTTCTTTGCCGTGCACGATAGCCTTGATGGCCTTCATCATCCCCAGCGGCGAATCGGACTGGAATATATTGCGTCCCATGTCCACCCCGGAGGCTCCCTGGTCGATGGCATTGTAGGCCATTTTCAGAGCATCCAGCTCGGGCCGCTTCTTGCCTCCGGCGATCACTATCGGCACCGGACAGGCCGCAGTTACGGTTTCGAATCCTTCATCCACATAGTAGGTCTTCACGTAGTGGGCGCCCAGCTCGGCACAGATCCGCGTTGCCAGGCGAAAGTACTTGGCGTTTCGCTCCAGCTCCCGGCCAACCGCAGTGACCGCCATGGTGGGAATCCCGTAGCGCAGGCCTGCATCCACCAGCCGGGTCATGTTCACTACGGAGCGGGACTCGAACTGGCCCCCTATGAACACCTGGATGGCCGTGGCGCACACCCCCAGCCGGATGCAGTCCTCCATGTCCATGGCGATCTGCTCGTCGGAGAGCTCCTTGAGAATGCTCGGGCCTCCGGAAGCCCGGATCACCACCGGTTTGGTGACCGAGGGCGGTACGACGGTGCGCAGGATGCCCCGGGTACACATAAGCACGTCGGCGTCCGGCACCAGGGGCATGATACTCACATCGATTCGCTCCAGCCCCGAGGTCGGGCCCTGGAAATAGCCGTGGTCGATGGCCAGCATCACGGTCCGTCCGTCTCTGGGATTGAAGATCCGGGCCAGCCGGTTTTTCATCCCCCAGTCCAGCTCGGTCGAGCCTTTCAAAAAAAACAACTTCCCCTTCTGGGGCACGTCCACGTAATAGGTCTTTCCTTCTTTGTCCGCTTCAGGCATGACAGTTACCTCCTGTGTCGTTGATAGCCGTGGCTGTCCCGGGTCTATAGGTCACTTCCTCGGGTAGATCAGATCCTTGAAATCCTCCAGGGATAATCCGTTCGCTTCGATTTCATCGAGGATCAGCTCCGTAGCCCAACGAGCTCCGTCTCCGACAACGGCGCAGCACGCATCATCACGCTCGTGGGCTCCGGCATCCCGGAACTGCTGCTTCTGCTCGTCGTCTCGTAAGTCAAAGGAGCGGCCGAATATCTTCTTGTGTATCTGCGCGCAGATCACGGTGCCGTACTTCTCCATGAACTTGTCGTGCAGCGCCGCGGCCATCCTGAAGGACACGTACTTGTCCGCGCGTCCCTTCTCCGTCGCCTCTTCCTGCCGGGTGCGGCCGAAAAACAGGCTCATCGATATGATTCCGCCGGAATACCCCCCGCAGAGCCCGTCGGTACACTCCCCCGCACCTCCGGCCAGACCGCTGGCCGACTTGTACACGAAATCATTCCGTATCCCCGTGGCATCCTGGACCGCGGCGATGGCGCACTGGGCGCACCCTCTGACGTTGCGCTCTCCCTCGAAACCCTGCTTGTAGGCTTTGTCCAAGACTTGCTGTTTGTTCATTGAATCCTCCAAACGCTGCAGATGTCGACCGGCCAGCTATTCCGGCCGTCGTCGTTCTACTCACTTATTTATAGGTAGCTCCACCATCAACGATGATGTTTTGTCCGGTGATGAATCCGGCGTGCTCCGATGCCAGGAACAGCACCATATAGGCCACATCTTCGGGCTTGCCAAATCGCCCGACAGGAATACGCTCTAGGTATTTCTTTCTCTTCTCCGGGTCCGGTTCCTTGTCTTTCAACAGATCGGTTTCTATGAGAGCGGGCAATACCGCGTTGACCGTAATTCCCCTGGGAGCCAGATCCTTGGAGAGGGCTCTGACCAATCCGTTGATTCCCGCCTTGGCCGCCGAGTAGGCCGCCGAGCCGCCGCCGCCGGTGATCGAGCCCGCCGATCCGATGTAGATGATCCTGCCCCGCCCTCGAGAGATCATGTGTCCACAGGCGGCCTGGGTGGCGTAGAAGGCGCCGCTCAGGTTCACATCGATCCCGCGCTTCCACAAATCCGCGGAGAGCTCTCCGATCTTGGCCGGCGTGGTGAACCCCGCGCTGTTGACCAGAATATCGAGGCTGCCGAACCGGTCCAGGGTTCTGCCGCACAACTCCTCCATGGCCGCCGGAGAGGTGACATCGCCGGCGAATGATTCGAAGGAGCCTTCGCCGTCCCTGATCTCCTGCTCGACCTGCTTCAGACCCTCGATGTCCTTTTCGACCGGGAGATAGTCGATCATCACGTTGGCGCCGCTGGAGGCGAACAGGACACTGATGGCTGCGCCGATCCCGCGGCTGCCGCCGGTCACGATTGCAGTTTTTCCTTTGAAGTCCAGGTTCACGGGTACAGCTCCTCTGTTCTCTATTGAGCGACGCTTTGATCGGCAATGATCAGCTCGATGCCCCGATCCTCAAGTATCCTGCGGTACTCCTTCGGTATACCCTCGTCTGTGATGATCGTATCGACCTCATCGAGACCGGCAAAATGGGTGATGCTGATCTTGCCGAATTTCGTCGAGTCCGTGACCAGGATGATCCGCCTGGCGGAGCGGATCATCTCCCGCTTGATATCCGCCTCGTAGTAGAAGTAGGTCGTCAAACCGAGCTCAGAATCGAGCCCGCCTGTAGAAATAAAGGCTATGTCCGCACGGGTGTTGCTTACCAGGGCGCGGTTTTCGACGCTGTGGAAGATATTCGAATCCCTGTGCAGGAAGCCGCCCAGGAGGATCAGGTTCGTGTTCTTTCGCGGGTAGAACTCCAAGGCGTTGGTAAAGGTGTAGCAGAGAACGGTGATCGGAAGATCGGAGCTCAGGTGTTTGGCGATAAACGGGGTCGTCGAGCCGGAATCGAGAAAGATGGTCTCCTGCGGCTGAACCAGGGAAGCCGCCCTGATCCCGATCAGGTTTTTTTCCCGAACATTCTTCGTGGTCTGTTCCCCGAGTACGTACGGATCTCTCACGCCGGTGCCCGGATCCAGCAGGACAGCTCCGCCGTGGGTTCTGCGGATGGTCCCCTGCCGTTCCAGGGCGTCCAAATCCCGCCGGACCGTCATGTCGGAGACGTGGAGCATTCCGGCAACCTCTTTCACTGAAAGCTCCGCTTTTTGGTTGAGCAAATTAACAATATTCCGTATCCGCTTTTTGCGTTCGTACGACATTTAATTCACAAAAACCGCTTGACAAACAAACAAAAATCCTGTTTAATTGTTCAATATATGTGCTTTATAACAAAAAATAAACATTTTGTCAACCTACCTGTGGGAAAAAACACACCGCAGCCGTTAACGGTGCCGGATTCAGAAGATTATAATTGCAATGAGAATATGTTCATTATAGTATTGCTGTAAGGAAGCACACGGGCGTGGTACCCGTTGCCGTATAAAACCAATCTAAGGAGGTACGTCATGCGTACATGGCCAAAACGGTTGATTACCGTTGCGATTCTGCTTCTCTTCGCGTTGCCTCTGTTCGCCGGAGGAAATCGGGCGAAACCAGCGCAGGAGTATGAAATCGTCACTGTAGTCAAGATCACCGGAATCCCCTGGTTCAACCGACTCGAGGAAGGGGTTAAGCAGTCAGCCAGCGATCTGGGAGTGAACGCCTATCAACTCGGGCCCGCGGATGCGGATCCCGCCCAGCAGGTCAAGATCGTCGAAGATCTAATCAGCAAGGGTGTCGATGCCATCTGCGTCGTTCCCAACGACGCTAAAGCGCTGGAGCCGGCCTTTGCCAAGGCCAAAGAGAAGGGAATCGTAGTTCTCACCCACGAATCTCCGGATCAGGTCGGGAAGGACTACGACATCGAGCTGATCGACAACGTCGAGTTCGGACGTCACCACTGGGACAAGCTGGTCGAGTTCATGGGCGACACCGGCGAATACGCCATCTTCGTCGGCTCTCTGACCGTGCCCCTCCACAACCTGTGGGCCGACGAAGGCATCAAGTGGGCCAAGCAGAAGTATCCGGGCCTCAAGCTGGTAACCGAGAGGATCCCCTGCGGAGAGGATCAGGAACTTTCCAAACAGAAGACCCTGGAGCTGCTTAAAGCCTATCCCAACTTGAAGGGGATCGTCGGTTTTGGCAGCCTCGGACCTCCGGGAGCCGCCCAGGCATTGAAGGAAAAGGGCCTCTGCGGCAAGGTTACGGTTGTCGGTACGGTAATTCCCGGACACGCCGCTCCGTACCTCAAAGAGGGCTGCATGCAGTGGGGCATCCTTTGGGACCCGAAGGACGCCGGCTACTCCCTCACCTGGGTGGCCAAGACGATGCTTGATGGCGGCAAGATCACCGACGGCATGGAAGTGCCGGGAGTAGGAAAGGTCAGCCTGGACGGCGATGTGATCAAGGTCGATGCCATGGCCGACATTACTCCCCAAAACGTGGACAGCTTCGGATTCTAGAGTCGAAGCGCTAAATCGTTAAAACTCGGATAGAGCCTCTCCTCCGGGGGGAGGCTCTATTCATCTTTCTACGCCGGAGCATTATACTAATCAGCAAGGGGAAAACGGTGAGCGATCTCTTTCTTTCCATGAAAAATGTCAGCAAACGCTACACGGGCGTTCAGGCCCTGGACTCCGTGGACTTCGAGATCGAAAGAGGCGAAATCCACTGCCTGGTTGGAGAAAACGGCTCGGGAAAGTCCACCCTTATCAAAATCATCTCGGGAGTCGAGCGACCCGATGATGGAGCTCAAATCGAAATAGACGGCCAGAGGCAGCACCATCTCCAGTCGATCGATTCGATTCGAAAAGGAATCGAGGTCATCTATCAGGATCTTTCCCTCTTCTCTAATCTGACGGTCGCCGAGAATATCGCCCTGGCTCAAACGATCGCCGCGGACAGCAGATTCATCAATTGGGGCGCCGTGCGTCGAATTGCCGAATCAGCCACAGAGAGAATCGAGGTGCAGATCCCCCTCGACGAATTGGTGAGCGACCTTTCCGTGGCAGATCAACAGCTGGTTGCCATCTGCCGGGCACTGACCAGCGACGTCAAACTGCTCATTCTCGACGAACCTACCACGGCGTTGACCCGTAAAGAAATCGAAGCGTTGTTCCGGGTGATCAAGGACCTGCAGTCCAAAGGTATCGCCACCTTGTTCGTGAGTCACAAGCTCGACGAAGTGCTTCAAATCGCCCAGCGGGTGACGGTTTTACGGGACGGCAAGAAAATCGGAGTCTTTCCCAGCGGGGAGCTGAGCAGTGAAAAACTGACCTTTCTGATGACCGGGAAAAAGCTCGACTACAGCCACTACGAATATTCCCCTCGGGCGGAACAGCCGCTGCTGGAAGTCAGAGATCTCAGCAAGGGCGGCAATTTCAAGGATATCAACTTCACCCTCCTGCCCGGAGAGATCGTTGGACTTACCGGACTGCTCGGGTCCGGTCGAACCGAGCTGGCCCAATGTCTGTTCGGCATGATGCAGCCGGACTGCGGAGAGATACGCATCCGGGCAGAGGCGGTCCGCATCCGATCGGTTCAGGAGGCAATCGACCTGGGAATCGGTTATGTTCCGGAGAACCGCCTGGTTCAGGGACTGGTCATGGAGCAGTCGGTGGGCAAGAACATCGTGATCACCATCATCGAAAAGATCCTCGGCGCACTCAAGCTGATCGATCAAAAGAAAAAACAGGAGAGCATCGGACACTGGATCGAGGAGCTTTCGATCCGCATCCCTTCGGTCGAATCTCCGGTGCAGACCCTATCCGGAGGCAATCAGCAGCGGGTGGTAGTGGCGAAGTGGATTGCCACCGATCCGAAAATCTTGATCCTGGACGGACCGACGGTAGGTATCGATGTAGCGGCGAAAAGCGCCATCCATGAGATCATCCGCAAGCTGGCCCGGGAGGGCATGGGGATCATCATCATCTCTGATGAAGTCGCCGAGGTGTTCCACAGCTGCAACCGCATCCTGGTCATGCACAAAGGCAGGCTGGTCGATGAGTTCCAGGCCGCCGAAACCAGCGAGGAAGAGGTGCAGAGCTGTGTTAATACCGTGCGATAGAGGGTTGGCTATATGAAGAAGTGGTTCAAACATCACGAGACCTACGTGCTGCTGGTCATTATTCTCTTTTCCATGATCATTACCCTGGTCAATCCCAATTTCCTAACCCTGGAGAACATGTTCGACCTGCTGAAGAGCTATTCGTTTATCGGCATCTTTGCCGTCGGGGTGACCTTCGTGCTGATTTCCGGGGGGATCGACATCTCCTTCACCGCGGTGGCCACGGTGGCCGAATACGTCATGGCGGTAGTGATCATCAAATACGGCGGCAACATCCTGCTCGCCTTCCTGCTGGCTGCGGGGGTGGGCATCCTCCTCGGTTTGATCAACGCAACCCTGATCCATTTCTTTAAAATTCCTACGATCATCACCACAATCGCCACCCTGAATATCTTCTACGGGATCCTGATCGTGATCTCGGGGGGAAAGTGGATCTATGCCCTGCCGGACTGGTTTCGCTCTTTTGCCGATATCCGCATATTCACCCTGCGGAATGCCGCGGGCATCGCCTATGGACTGTCCATCATCACCCTGATTTGGATCATCGTGATCGTGGTTGCCTGGGCAATCCTACGCTTCACCAAGCTCGGCCGCGGGATCTATGCCATGGGCGGGAGCATGACCGCGGCCAGGCGGGTCGGTTTCAACATCTTCAAACTCCAGATGTTCGTGTATTCCTTCATGGGCCTGATGGCCGGACTTGCGGGATTGGTGCAGGCCCTGCTTGTTCAAACCGTGGCCCCGAACTCCATAGTTGGGAAGGAGCTCGATGTACTGGCTGCGGTTGTGCTCGGGGGAGCCAGCCTGGCCGGAGGGACCGGGACCCTGTTCGGCACAATCCTGGGGGTGACGCTCATCGCCATAATGAGCAACGGCCTTACCCTGATGCGGGTCTCCTCCTTCTGGTACAACGTGTTTATCGGGCTGGTGATCATCCTGAGCGTTTCCTTCAGCGCCTACCAGCGGAGAACCAGAACCAAGCGCGCGATCATCATCGAGGGCGAATAATGTCAAGGAGGCCTGGTGTTGACGAAGCTTAAACTCTCTCAAAGCTTTATCCTGGGCATAATCATGGTGGCAGTCTTTCTCCTGATGTGGCTTCTCAACCCGAGACAGTTCCTGACCTTCGGCAACTTCCAATCCATGGCCTTTCAGCTGCCCGAACTGGGACTGCTCAGCATGGCCATGATGGTGACCATGCTCACCGGAGGAATCAATCTCTCCATCATCGCCACGGCGAATATGACAGGGATCGTCACCGCCATGATCCTGACCAGGACGATCGACCTTGCCGCACCGCCTCCCGGAGCCTTTGGGTTGGTCATCCTGGCGATCGCCGCCGGGTTGGCCACCGCGTTGGTCATCGGCCTGATCAACGGCGTTCTGATTGCGGGGCTCAACGTGTCACCGATTCTGGCCACCCTGGGGATGATGACCCTGATCAACGGTCTGACGATCGTGATCACCAAGGGTTACGTAATTTCCGGCCTGCCCAATGCGGTGCGGTTCATCGGAAACGGAACCATAGCGGGCATCCCATTCTGCACGATCATCTTCGCCCTCTGCGCCCTTGCCCTGGCCGTGATCCTGAACCGGACCCCCCTGGGCTTCAACATCTATATGCTGGGTTCAAACCCGACTGCCAGCTACTTCTCCGGCGTCAACAATCAGGCGGTTTTGTACAAGACCTACCTGCTCTCGAGCTTATACGCCGGTTTCGCTGCGCTGATCATGATCTCCCGCTTCAACTCGGCCAAGGCGGGATACGGAGAATCCTACCTCCTGGTAACCGTCCTTGCTTCGGTCCTGGGCGGAACCAGCGCATCCGGCGGATTCGGCAGAGTTGCGGGCATCGTCATGGCTCTGGTGATTCTGCAGATCGTTTCCAGCGGCTTCAATCTGCTGCGGATCAGCTCGTTTATGACGATCGCCATCTGGGGAATGATTATCATCGTGGTCATGGTGGTGAACTTCATCAGCACCACCATGCAGGAACGACGAACAGCGTAAACACGCCAATAGGAGAGGAAAGATGCCTGTAAAGATAAAAGAAGAACTCAAGGAACTGGTCGTGGTGGGGGGTGTTACCATGGTCAAACAGCGCCTCACCGTGGGTACCTGGGGCAACATCAGCATCCGGGACCGGGAGACCGGGTTAATCTACATCAGTCCGAGCGGCGTGGAGTATGAAGATATCCGCACCCGGGACGTGGTGGTGTTGAACGAAAAACTCGAAGTGGTCGACGGTACCGCCGTTCCCTCGATCGAGAAGGCGATGCACGCGGCCGTGTATAAAGCCCGTCCCGATATCGGTGCGGTGATCCACACGCATCCGATCTATTCCAGCGTCCTGGGAGTAAACCACATGGATCTGCCCGGCATCAGCGAGGACTTCGTCCAGATCGTGGGGGCGAAAATCGTCTGCTCCAAGTATGCTCTTCCGGGAACCCCGCAGTTGGCTGAAAACGTGATCCAGGCTCTCGGGAAGGAGCGCAACGCGGTGATCCTGCCCAACCACGGAACTCTCTGTGCCGGCAGGGACCTGAGGGAAGTCCTGAAAGTCAGCTACGTGGTGGAGAAGACCGCCCAGGTGTACATCATGGCCATGAGCGTCGGAAAACCGCAGTTGATATCCGAAGAGGATATTCGAGAGATGCGCTTGTTCGCCCGGACCATGTACGGCCAGAAACCCAAGGTCGCAACGGCCTAGACTTCCACAGGGAAGGTGTAAAAACCATGAGTATCATCCTGAGCATCGATCTGGGCACGACCGGCCTGAAAGTCGGCCTGATAAAAACCGACGGACGATTAGAGGCTTCGGCGAGCAAAGAATATTCCATCGATACTCCTGAAGCGGGCTACGCCGAGCAGGATCCTGAAAAGTGGTGGCAGGCCCTCATGACCTGCTGCAAATCCCTGAAAGAGTCTCATCCCGAGCTTTTTTCTCAGATCGAGGGAATCGGAATCTGCGGCCAGATGCACACCCAGGCTCATCTGGATTCGTCCCTGCGGATCCTCCGCCCGGCGATTACCTGGATGGACCAGCGAGGCAGCTCGATCGCCGAGCGCATCAACAGGGATAAATCGACGAAAGCTGCGGTGTTCGCTGAAACCCAAAACGTGGCAACCTCGACCTATACGGCCACCCATCTCAAGTGGATAAAGGACAACCAACCGGATATCTGGTCCAAAATCCGTCACGTCCTCATTGCCAAGGATTTCCTCAAATACCGGCTCACGGGACAGATGGCAACCGATTATTCAGACGCCAGCGGGACGCTGCTGTTCAATGTCAAAGAACGCCGCTGGTCCGAGAAGATGTTCGACCTTTTCGAAGTTCCTTCCGCTTTTCTTCCCGAGGCGAAACCATCGGATGAAATCATCGGAACCGTCACGCAGGAGGCCGCCAAGGCCACGGGCCTGCGCTCCGGTACTCCGGTGGCCAACGGCAGCGCCGACTGCTCCACCGCCGCACTAGGTGCAGGGATGGTAAAATCCGGAGAGGTTACCCTGATCATCGGTACGGCCGGAGTTGTTGCCGCCTGCGCCGACAATCCCCTTCCGGACGATCGGGACCGGACAATCTGCTGGAACTACTGTCTGCGCGACAAATGGGTGATGATGGGCATTACCCAAACGGCGGGAGAATCTTTGAACTGGTTCCGAACGGCTTTTGATCAGAATGATGCCGCTGAGTCCAGTTCCGGGGATGTTTTCGAGCAGTACAACAATGCCATCAGCGATGTTCCGGACGGCTCCGACGGCTTGATATTTCTGCCGTATCTGAACGGCGAACGCACTCCCTACTGGGATGCGAACGCAAGGGGCGTTTTCTTCGGCATCAACCTGGCTACAAGGAAAGCGCACTTCATCAAGGCGATCATGGAGGGGGTTTCCTTCGCTCTGCGCAACTGTCTGGAAACCCTCGAGTCCCTCGGGATCGCGGTTGATCGGGTGATGGCCGTGGGAGGAGGCCTTAAGAGTGAAACCTGGCTTACTACCCTGGGCAAGATCCTGCGCAAGCCGATTCGAACCGTCGGTCTGGCGGATACGGGTCTGGTAGGCAACATGCTCATATGCTCTCGGGCGCTCGGATTGATCTCTTCGATTCCGCAAACGGTCACCGACATATGCCGCTATGATCGGGAACTCCACTTCCCGGATCCGCACCCCGAATACGAGAAGCAGTACGCGCGATTTATCAACCTGTATCAGGATCTCAAGGAACGCTTCAGACAAGGTTGAAACTTATCTCCGGAAACAGTCTTGTAGACAGACCCCTCGCGCCTGAGCTATAACGTAGCGCATGAGTCCACTCTGTAGGGAAGCCAATTGCTAACCCAAAAACTGCGCGGGTACTTCCGGGCGTTCTTCGGCTCCATCCTGCCGCTGTTCGTGCTGGCCCACTTCACCCATCACGTGATCACCGCGATCGCCGCGCCTCTGCTGCCGCTGATCCGCACCAGTTTTTCCCTGAGCTACACCCAGTCGGGGTTGCTGCTTTCGGCTTTCACCGTCGCCTACGGTATAGGGCATCTGCCGGCAGGCTGGCTGAGCGACCGGATCAGTCCCGTTCTGATGATCTTCGTCGGGATCGCCGGTATCGCGATTGCCGGGTTTATGTTCGGCTTGGCACCCACTTTTTCGATGCTGGTCGCGGCCAACGCCCTGATCGGACTGACCGGAAGCGGCTACCACCCGGCGGCGAGCTACCTGATCGCCCGGCTATCCAGACCGGAACAGCGCGGCAGCGCCCTCGGGGTGCATGTTATCGGGGGCAGCGCCAGCTCCTTCCTGGCACCGCTGTTGGCCGGGGCAGTCGCCGCTGCCGTGGGGTGGAGAGGCACCTACATCTCCTTAAGCGTTCCCACCCTGGTTCTGGGTGTGGCTCTGGTGCTGCTGCTGCAGAGAGCCGCTGTCAAGCGCGGAGTCTCGAAAACGGAAGTGCGTGCGGCGAAAGAGAAGAAGCGAGGTCCTCGTTTCTGGATCTGGCTGTTCTCCTTTTTGGTCCTGAGCACGCTGAGCGGGGCGTTGGTTGGATCCACTATCGGATTCGTCCCGCTGCTGCTGGTGGACTCCTACGGCCTCCGGGAGGAAACCGCGGCCAGCCTGCAGGCCATCATCTTCTCCGGAGGATTCTGGGTAGGCCCGTTGGCGGGCTACCTCTCGGATCGGGTGGGAAAGCTGCGTCTGCTGTTCGTGGCCTGCGCCGTCGTGGTTCCTGCAATCTTCTTGCTTCCCAGAGTCTCCATGGGTTTGGGCCTGTACAGCCTGCTCATTATAATTGGTATGTTCGTCTTCATACGTATGCCCGTCTCCGAATCTTTCCTCTTCGCCCATGCCCCGGCCCGGTACCGTGCTACTCTTCTGGGGGTGTACTTCCTGGGTAGCTCTGCTGGCGGGGGCGTGTTCACCCCACTAATCGGCTGGCTGAGCGATCGCTACGACTTCCGTTACAGCTTCGCCGTGGTCGCCCTCATCATGGTGGTGCTGACTGTGATCTGCGGAGCGATTCTGGGAGGCCTGCGGCAGGAGAGTAAGGGCACAGAAGCAAATCAGGTTTCAACGGCGGCTGAAACAAATCCACCCCAAGGGTAAAATTGCAGCTCGGCTTCGGAGATGCACTACAGGCTTCCCAGAATCACGGCCAGGGTGGTCATGTCCACGACCGTGGGCAGGGAATTGACGTTCAGCAAAGCCCGGCCGAAACCACCCACCACGAACACCAGGGCCAGGGGCAGGAACTGGCGGACGAACAGGCTGATGTTATCGTCGAATCCGGCATTAATTGTGCAGGTCGTTGCTCAATACGCGCTTGAGCTTGTCGACAAACTGTTTGTCCACCATTTCGAATTTGTTGTAATACTGGACCGTTCCAATCTGCAGCAGCAGGCCTTCTGACAGGGCGGTATTTTTCAAGTAGATCACGATGATGTTCTTGTCCGCGCTGGTGGCCAGGTTGATCTCATTGCGGACATTCCTGGATTCCACTGCCGTGGGGCTCATGAACACGATGAACTGGGAACAGCCCAGCACCGCCCGTCCCACGACCTCCGGCCATTCGTTTCCCGGCTCGATGCCTTCGTCGTACCAGATACGATAACGGCTGGCGTTGAGCTGTTTTATGATCCGAAACGCCTCTTTCATGTCCGCGTGGGAGTAGCTGACAAAGATGTAAGGCATGGTGCCCCGATAGGCGGGGAAGGGGGGACGAACCGCCGGGGCCTTCTTTTCCACGCCGTGGGCGACCAACACCTTCTGCAATGAGCTGAGACTGGTGGCCGTTTTTTTCTTCTTCGACTTTCCCAGAGCTTTAGACACTTTTTTCAATATACCGGGCTTGCGGGCGGAACGGATCGCAGGTCTTTTGGCTGCCTTTTTGGCAACCGGCTTCTTTTTTGCCGCCGGTTTGGCCGTCCTTTTGGAGGCACTCTTTACTGTGGTCTTGGTCGTGCTCTTCCGGGCAGCAGTTTTCCCGCTCTTCTTTTTCTTGACCGGCTTGCCGGCCGTGCTCTTCTTCACGGGCGTACTCTTTTTGGATGCCGTACTTTTTCTCGCAGCCGGGCTCCTCTTCTTGGCGGTAGCTTTCCTGCCGGCTGTTGCGGCCGGAGTTCGCTTCTTTGCGGTGCTCGTGCTTTTCCCGGCAGCCTTACCTTTCTTTGCGGCAGCAGCTGCGCTTCTTTTTTTCACGGCAGCTGTTCCTCTCTTCGCGGCTGCGGCCGTACTTCTCTTCTTGGCAGTGGATGTGCTTTTTTTCACCGTAGATGCGGTTTTTCCTGCGGCCGCTGTTTTCTTACCTGCCGCGCTGCGGGAGCTTCTGCCGCTGCTTCTATCACCTGCGGAGCTGCTTGTTTTCGGCATCGTGATTTCTCTCCTGAGTGATTTTCACTCTATATCCGTCTTCCTTTTAATATGGTAGATCGGGTAGCTGCCAAACTCCTTAGGGAGCTTGATCTCTCCGACATATTTGCACTCCAGGGGATTATACTGGTTGGCGAGCAGAAAGGCGGCAAACTGCTCGCTGGCGTATACGTTTCCGGCGGTGGTGATCGGCTCGATGCGGGCGGCCTGATTCACATGAGAACCGAAGAAGTTCAATCGCTTCAGCAGCGGTTCCTGGGCATAATACACCGGTCCCACGTGAAGTCCGATGCGGATGCTCAGATTTCGAGGCAGGCCAAGCTGTTCCCATTCGGTCTCCCGCACCATGTCCCGCAGCTCCATGGCATACTCCGCCGCGGAGAGCAGGTCTTCGAACACGAAACAGATCGCGTCACCCCAGATGTTTTTATAGATCGGGACAAAGGGGGAACCTTCCAGCCGGCGCGCCAGGGTCCCGAGGAACCCTTCGATATAGCTGGGATACTGCTCCTCCTTCAGCTTGCTGAAACCGACCAGATCGGCAAACAGGATGGCTACGATCTCCCGTCCCACCTCTCCGCTGCGCTTGCGGAACGCTTTTCGACTCCGGCGAGCCCGAAGTTTTCGTGTAGGTACGCTTCGCCGAGCTCCTTCGATTGCGGGTGAACCTTCACGGGAAAGGAAGATCTCCCCGGTGGTGCTGGAAACAGCCGTGACAGGTATTCCCAGTGATTCCCAGATCGCGACAAAATCCGAGGTACCCCCCGTAGCCCCGTTTCGGTTGCCGTCCCATACGGCGATCAGATGGGCTTCGGTCTCCAGCATCCGGCTGCGCAGGATCGCTTTACCCATGATCATGGTGTTTGCGTAGGAGAACAGCAGATCGTCGCCTCCGTAATGTCCCTGATTCGCATGGTACACCCGGGAGGCCCGATCCAAGACCCGATCGACCCTCCGGATCCATTGTTCACCGGCGAAGGTGACGCTGGTATCGTAGAAATCCTCCCGGTCGAAGGGCAGGATTACATTGGTCTCTCCGCCCCGAGCCTGCATACACTCCAGGAACAGCACATCCGATCCGCAGGCCGCGGAGGAATAGCTGATTCCCGCCTCGAGTTTCGCCAGAACCGCTTCGATCTGCTGTTTCACCGGTTCAACAGAACCCACGGGAAAGCGCGGTTTCTTCCGCGTGGGAGCATCCAGCATATGTCCGCTGAAGGCAAGCACGGGCGGGATCTCCAAAGTCGCCAGGACGGAGTCATCCACCTCGGTGTACCGGCTCAGCAGCTTCAGCTGCCGCCGGGTGCTGGCGATGCTCGAGTAGTTCTTCCCGGCGATCCTCCGCGCAATCCCGTAGTACTTCTGCGCCTGCTCCTGTTTTCCCAGGAGGATAAACGCCTCACCCAGGGTCGCGATGATCCAGTAATCCCTCTTGTTTGCCTCTTGCTTGAGGCTCTCACTGCAGATACCGATGACTTTTCGGGCCATCTTGTGCGCCGTGGCGGTGTCCCCCATGATCAGGCTCAACGAAGCGGCATTGATGCCGGAGTAATTGCCGTGGGTATTGATAAAGGCTTTGAGGTAGAGATTCCTGGATCGCTTCAGCGAGGGATGGTCCGGAGCCCCTCCGCTCGAGTTCAGCCACATCTCTTTGTAAACCCGTCCAAGGATACCGAGGGTTTCCTCGTCCTGGTTTCCCTGCTTGACGAGGCGGCTGAGCATATCCCGAGCATCGATCAGATACCCGCACTTGATCTTGGACAGGCAGAACAGCTGGGTCAGGCGAAGGTCTTCCTGGCGAAGGTCTCCCTGGCGAAGGTATTTCTGGCGATGTCTCAAACCCTCGCCGAGCACATCCAGGGCGAACATGGGCTGGCCGACCTTGTCCGCCAGCTCGCCGAGGCGTGTGTAGAAGTATGGATCCTTCTTCCAGACCTGCTCGTCCCGCTGGTTCCACAGAACATGGATGGCGGTACTAAGGTCACCCCGTTTTTCTTCGATGTAGCTGTCAAAACTCTCTCTGTCGTCCAGAACCATTACCCCTGCCTTTTCGCCTCTCAAACTATAGCGCTTTTCCGCAGAAAAATAAATGAACGAATGTTCTTGCACAGCGGTAAAATCCTGGGCTATGCTATGGCGGATCGAATTGCAAATGAAGCTCAAGAACTACCAAGAAGATCTGGTTCTGTACGTGGCCGATATCGTGATCAAGGATCGGCCCGACATCCAAGCTGGCGAGGAACTCCTGCACGACGTTGCAGCCTACACCCTGAACCGACTTCCCCCGCGTTACATCATGAGCGAACGCGGCTTCACCCGTCTGGCCGCGGATCACTGGGTCGATTCGGACAACGAGGACGGGTTGGCCAGCCTGGTGGAGGTGTTGATCCTTGTGAACAAAGCGATCGACATCGTGAAGAGCCGCAGAAAGATCGAAAAACCCGTAAAAGAGACGGAGCTTTCACCCGAAGAGGAAGTCCCGGATGTTCGCAGGTACTGGCATAACCTTCCCTATCTGATCGGCAGGGTCCTGGACAAGAATACCAACAAGCCGGTACTGGACGCCCGGATTCGCATCAATATCGATGGACGGCCGGCAGACCCCGCAGAGAAGGGTTGGCTCAATCCGTACCGTACGAACGCCGGGACCAAGGGATTTTACAGCTTCCTGCCCAAACCGATCCGATCTCGATCCAAAAGCAAGGTTTTCAACCTGGAGCTGTCGATCGAGCATCGGGATTACAAACCGATCAAAGTGGAACAAAAGATCGAAACGGTAGGTGAGCTGACGACCTATCAGTTCATCCGCAGCGACCAGATTCTCAATCTCGAGGACAGCTATCTGGCTCAGGCAGATCCCTGAACCGCAGCGCGAACCTTAATCCCCGTTATGAACAGAGATACCCTGAAAACAGTCGCCGCCTATCTCACAGTCTACATCGTCTGGGGTTCGACCTACTTCTTCATCAAGATGGCTCTGGAGAGCTTTCCGCCCTACCCCATTGTGGGGCTGCGCTTTACCCTGGGTGGCATTCTTCTCCTTGCCCTGGGACTGACTTCATCCAAAGCCCGTGCCCCCCTTTCCCTTGCCTCGGTGCTCTCGAGCATGCTGCTCGGTACTCTGATGCTCTTGGGTGCAAACGGCCTGGTCACCGTAGCCGAGCAGAAGGTGGACAGCTACGTCGTTGCCCTGGTTATGGCGGTCGTGCCCCTGGCCGTGGCAACTTTTAACAGGTTCCTCTTTCACAAGAGCATCACCTGGATACGCTTCCTCGGGATCATGATCGGCTTCTTCGGAGTGGCGTTTCTTCTCTACGACGGCCAATCTCTTCGTGGCACTCTCAGCCCCCATACGCTGATGGTGCTGGCGGCCATGCTGCTTTGGTCCTTCGGCACCAGCCTGGCTCACCGCCTTCCCCTTCCGGCGGACAGCCGGATCAACAGCGGAATCCAGATGCTCTTCGCCGGCTTGGTATCATTGGCACTCGCCTTGATTTCCGGACATACCCCGGCAGCCGTATTTGCCGGAGCCAGCCTCCGATCCCTGTTGGGTCTCGCCTACCTTGGAGTTATCGGTTCTCTGGCCATCACGGCCTACTCCTACCTTCTGGTAAACGAGCCGTCGATCAGGATCGTCAGTTATGCGCTGGTGAATCCCGGAATCGCCGTAATGCTAGGATTTCTGTTTGGAAATGAGACCGCCGCTCCGTATATGTTGATCGGCTTTCCTCTGATTCTCTTCGGCCTGGCCACCATGCTGTACGGGGAGACTCTGCTCAGGATGTTTCGAACAGAAAGAGCGGGGAAATCCGGAACCCCTTAGAGCCTCTCCCTGCCGGATTTCCGGCAGCCACTTGCCCATCAACTCATCCCAGGCTTCGCCGAACTGCTCATGGGTGATCTCGAAACTGGCTACGGCGAACCTTCCCCCTGGAACCGTCATGGCCCCGATCTCCCCGTCGACCTCCGTGCCCTCGGGAACGGTGACGCAGGCGCTGGAGCGCAGCCTGGACGGATCGGTGATCTCCGGATCATCGTGATATACCCCCAGCATCCGGGTCTTGGGGAACTGGAGCAGCCCGCGAGGACCGGCCCAGCGCATCAGTTTGTCGAAGGCCTCTCCCACTCCACTGTAGGAACCCACGTGTCTGTAGTATGCCACGTACATCTCCGGCATCTCTTTGACTTCCACCTTCATCTCGAACCTCCCCTTGAAATTGATGTTTCTTTCATCAATATAGTAAGGGGATGGTAAAGACGCTTTTCCTGTCTTGCTTTCCGTTTTGCCGATCTTGCTATTGTTCAGACGGCCGGCAGGAAAGTGCCTCCTTCTTCTTTGCCGGAACGTACTGGCGCTCATGCCGAAATGCTCGGAAAAGGACCCGGCAAAACCTGCAGAGCTGGAAAAGCCGCAAGCCAGGGCAATCCGGGTGATCGTTTCTTTGGGGTGAGCGATGAGCATGGAAGCCGCTGCCTCCAGCCGCAGGCGGCGGACAAAGCCATTCAGCGTCTCACCCACCAGGGCTGAAAAAATTCTGTGGAGGTGAAAACGGGAAAAGTTGGCGACCCTGGCCAGGGTTTCCAGGGTGAGTTCGGTATCGATATTCTCATCGATATAGTCGATCACCCGATTGATCCGCCCCACGTACTCCTGGCGCAGCAACTCCTTGGATGTCGGTAAGTCGGCGGGGCTCACGGTTCCCCCCTGATCAGTCCCTCCAGAGAGGAAACAGACTGATCCTATTCGATCCCGCACAACCCCGAGCCGCACCGGCCCAGATCGCAGCCGGCCGTACCTGTGTGGCAGGCGGGCGCGGCGCCGGCGCCGTGATCGACGTGAGAGGCGAAGACGCTGAACTTCTTGTCGATGCGGGAGCTCCCGCACCTCGGACAGGCTTCATCGGTGTCCGAACGAACCAGGAGCTCGAAATCGTCTCCGCAGGCGGAGCACTTGTATTCGAATATAGGCATGATGCTTGAGTTTCCCCTCTTTTCTGAAATATAACTCTCTGCCACGGGGAACGTACCACCGGCTGATAGGCACTGTCAAGGTGAATTTCTCCAGCCGCTTCTGTACACAGCGGCAAAATTCCAGTTAGGATAAGCTCGGCTTCGAGGCCGATGTGGAAAAACGATCGATAAGAAGCGCGATTGTAGGGGCACTTCTCCTCTTCGCAGCGGCGAGCACGGCCGGCTCCGAGGATTCTCTGGTCTATATAACGGAGACCGGCCGAAAGTACCACCGAGAAGACTGCTTCTACCTCGAACGATCCAGGATTCCTATTTTGCTGTCCACGGCCGTTTCGGTGGGCTACGAGCCCTGCGGGCACTGCAATCCTCCGTCTCCGCCCCCCGGAATCAACCCTCCCCCCGAATCCCAGGAGCTGTACCGTCTAAACGTCTCAGGGGTCGAGGAACCAGAGCAGGCGGACCTGTCACGAATGACCCGGGCGGTCGTTGTGCGGCATGTGGACGGCGACACCGTGTATGTTTCGATTCCCCGGCCGCCGGGAAGCGTGAGGCAGTATGAATCGGTGCGGTTCATCGGAGTGGATGCCCCGGAGACGGTGCATCCCCAAAAGCTGGTTGAGCACCTCGGCAAGGAGTCCAGTGAGTTCACCCGGAGATATCTGCTCAACCGGCCTGTATTTCTGGCCTACGACTGGCAGCTGCGGGACCGCTACGATCGCCTGCTCGCCTACATATATCTGTCCGACGGCTCCTGCTTCAACGCCCTCCTGGTGAGGGAGGGGTATGCCCACGCCTACACCCGCTATCCCTTTGAATTTCTCGAGCAGTTCCGTGCGTTGGAGCTGGAAGCGAGGCAAAAAGACAGAGGGCTTTGGGGTTCGGAAGAGAGGTAGAGGACCCTAGCAGGACCAGGACAGGGACCAGTCCTTGATGAGTCCCCCGCTGCGTTTGATCATGTCCCGCATCTTCTCATCCGCTTCGGCCTTGGTACGCCCATCGGTGAGAATTATCTCTTCTTTGGAGCTCTTTCTTCTGTACTCGAAAAGCATGTTGCCCCTCCCAAAGTAGCTTAAAACACTATTACATATGTTAAGGTAAAACCGGGATTTAGTAAAGGGAATTTTCAAAAAAAAATGCAAAGGTCTCGTCTCGTCCCCGCCTGGCTACGGGCCCGCCCAGTCCGGAGGGGCCGGCAATCAGGCACGCGTCGCGACGTCGCACCGGCGGCGGCGACTGCCCGGTGCGTTCTAGCTCTGCTGCTCCCTCAGGCGCGCCTGCTCCTGCTTCACCGTCAACAGCCTGTTGTACTCCCGCATGGCTTTCTTGTCAGCCGTACGATCCACCACGCTCTTCATCTGAGCGATAGCCATATCCAACTGGCCGGTAACCTCGTAGAGTATGGCTGCATTGAAGCCGGCTGCGACATTGCCGTTCTGCTGCCAAACGTCGAGGAAGATCTCCAGGGCGCTGTCATAGACCTTGCCTTTCACAAGGTCGTCAGCCTGCTCCACTCGCGGGTCTTTGGTTTTGTCCCGCATCAGACTGCGTGTTTCCCGCACCTGGTACGGAGCCAGCTGTTTGGCCATCCTGGGCATGAAGTCATCGATGAGGCTCGTGTACATGTCCTCGGCGTCGGGAAGACTTCGCCTGTCTGCCAGCTCTCTCTCCTCAGAGGTTTCGCTCTCGAATGAGCGGGAGGCCACCACGTTTCCTGTAGCCGTATTCACGACCTGGTAGCTCATCCCCACCGATGCTGTGCGGCGGATCATGGGCACGAACGCGGTCTTCTCCTCCCCGGTGTCGGCGTCGGTGATCGTCCGTTCTTCGAGCCACTCCTTATCTCTAACATCGAGCAGGTACAATTCGCCGTTTACGATGGCCTGCGCTTTGACGGCTTTGCCGATGTCTACGGCAGTCGTTCTGTAGCTGATCCCTCCCTGCATTGCCTGAGCAACCTGCTGGGGGCTCACCAGCTGGAAGTAGCCGGTGTTGAGGAGAGTCAGAATCACCTGATCCGTGGTGTATTCGGCCATTCTCTGCTCCAAGTCGAGTTCCGTCGGCAGATCCAGTCCGGTGAGCTTGGAGATCGCCCACTGCAGCAGATCCTTCCCCGAGATGGATTTGTCATTGACCGGATAGCGGAAGTCCAGCACCGCTATGACCCGATTGCCGGACATGTTGATCTCCGCCGGCTTGGTCACGGTAACGGGAATGCTGGTGGAACAGCCGAGGACAAAACCCAGCAAAAACAGAATCAAGAGCCCATACACTACTCGTCGCATGATCGGTGTCTCCTTTGTTCGCTTATATTGTCGTCCCCAATTCCCAAAAAGAAAAGTTCTGGAGCTCTTAAAAATCCCAATCGGTGTGGGGCTGTGGGATTTGGAACACCCTGTCGAGGGATCGGATCAGCTCGTCGGGTCCGGACAGCGCTCCTGTGAGGGACAGCGCCGAGGCTTTCTGAGCTCCCATCCACAGGCGGGTAAAGGCCCCGATCCGCGCCTGCAGCTTCGGCAGCCGATCCTTTCTGTCCGCTTCGATCGTTGTCCCGATCCATCCAGCCGACCTCTTTGAATACCTCCAGAGCCGCCCGGGAGTCTTTTTTGTGATCGGAGCGACGAAATGTTATGTCGGCTTTTTCCTCATCGTTGGCCCTCGGCAACCCTGGCCAGGACGAGGATCTCCGGGCGGTACTCGAAATGCATCGTGTCGAAGTAAAACCACTTGCCCCCCCAGACGAATCCCTGCTTCTCGAAGATCTCCACGATCTTTTGAGGTACCATCCAACGCTGTTCGTAGGGGATGGCATAGAACTCTTCGGTTTGGGGCAAAGCCCACCTCCAGTAGGTGTGTCTGCCTCCGAAGCTCTTCGGAGCCAGGTCGATGGCGATCCCGTAGCTGTGATAGCTTCGTGATCGGGTTCCCGCGATCTCCCGCCAGTTGTACCCGGCCAGTCCCCTGAGCCCTGCGACGAAGCGCTGCACCCCCGGATCCGTTCTGATCAGGACTTCCAGATCTCTGTTCACGGCCTCGAGCCGTTCGGCAATTTGTCCGTGCACCCGCACCTCGAAGCCCATCAGCTCCACCGTGACGATCCTGGCCTCGGTTTGCCCGCGGGTAGCGGCCCGGTACAGATCGGCCAGCAAGCCCTCGTACCGTCTGGGCGGGTTCTCCTCAGCCCGTTCCAGTCTCTCCTTCAGCCGGTGCTTGGTTTCCTCGTCCGGGTCGGGAAGCGGGGGCAGAACGAGGGAATAGGAGTAGAAGCGATAGGAGGTGTACTGCTCCCACTGATCACGCAGCTCTTCCGGTAAAAGACGTCCGTGCGCCCAGTAGTACCAGGTATCGTCGATCCGCAGCGCCCAGTCACCGTTCCGAAACTCAAAATCCTCGATCCGCTCCGGATAAGCCTGAGCCAGGGCCGCCATCTCCAGCTCTCCTTCCCGGCGCTCATCCGCGGGTCCTGAATCCAGGGGCTTTCCATCCACGGGTCGAGAGTTGGTGGAGTACCCGGCAGCACCCCTTCCGTCGGACTGGACCTCGGCAGATCCCGGTTCCCTGATTTGCGCCCCTTCGGCGGCTGAGCCGGAAAGATCCGCAACTTTGGCCGAGTATCGAGCATCCGGAATTGCCGGGGTCTCACAGGAAGTTCCGATCAGTGCAAAGAGGAAAATGCCTGACAGCAGCAAACCGGGCTGTTTCATCGTATATAGTAATATACGAACAGGCGGATTCATCGAAAAGGACTACATCCCCCGGTCGAACTCATCCCGATAGCGGACGACCCCCGAAATACCTCTCAGGCCAGCCGCCCGATCTTCCGGTTGCTCCGCACGTATAGCGATCTTCATCGGAACCGACTCCGGATCAGCCCTATTACCTTCGATGAGATCGTGCGGTTTCTCGAAGACCACGAAAACCCGAACGGCAAGAAGGTGCTGATGCGTCACGGGGCGCGGGATCCCTTCTACGGGGTGCGCATCGGCGACCTGAAGAAATCGGAAAAAGGCGTGCCAACCGACACTGCTGAAACTCGCAGGTAGCTTCCGGAAAACCTTATCGCCGGCTCATCTGAAAGCCGGCAGATAATCCTTGTACATATCCAGTCCATCTTAACACGATCCGCCTGGCAAGTTCTCGCAGCATCTGCTTTTTTTCAAAAAATACTTGCTTTGTTTGGTACTGTGTATTATACTGTAGTATATAAAACACAGTACTGTTCAATGTTTGGAGGTTTTATGAATGTTCAATTCAAAAAGGGAGTCCTGGAGCTCTGCGTTCTCGTGGTACTGTGCCGTCGGGACTACTACGGCTATGAGCTGGTGCACACCATCTCGGAGAATATCGACATTGCCGAAGGTACGATCTATCCACTGCTGCGGCGGCTGACCAAGGAGGGGTACTTCACCACCTATCTCAGGGAATCCGAAGAAGGTCCTTCCCGCAAGTACTACCAGATAACAGACAAGGGGCAGACCTACAAGGACCAGCTGCTCACCGAATGGAACCACTTCGTGAGCAGCGTCCATAATCTCATTCGAGAGGAGGAAACGGCATGAACAAGGAGCAATTCCTTAGTCAATTGAGACGTTCTCTTTCCGGAATCCCGGAGGAGGAGAAGAAGGAGATCCTCTACGACTATGAAGAACATTTCAGCAGTGGGCTGGAGAACGGACAGGAGGAGGAGGAAATAGCTCGATCCCTCGGCAATCCCAGGGTATTGGGAAAATCCTACCGCATTGAAAGCCTCCTGGACAAAGAGAGGGGCGGGCATCGTACCGCGAATATCATGCGGGCCGTGTTTGCCTCCCTGAGTCTGGGATTCTTCAACGCCATCATCACCATACCCCTGTTCGCCGGACTGTTTGCGGGTCTGGCGGGCCTGTGGGCAGGAGCGGTTTCCCTGGCCGTGTCGGGGGTGGCGGTGATCGTGGGAGTCATCCTGCAGCCGCTGTTTCCCGCCTTCATCAGCCTCGGGGGTTTGAGCATCCCCTTCCTGATCTTCTCAGGGCTAGGGATCAGCGCTCTGGGGCTGCTGTCCGTAATAGGGATGTGGAAGCTCAGCCAGCTGTTCTTCCGCATGACAGCCAGGTATGTGCAATTCAACCTACGAATCATCAAGAAACAGGAGGTGCGGGCATGAACAACACCTTGAAAAAAATCGTGTGGATTACCGCCGCCGTAGCCGTCGTCTCCCTGGGCATCGCGGCCGTGCTCTTCTTCGCCACGGGCATGGACGGACCCTGGGAACCGGGGAAGGGAATCATAGTTGACGAACAGCGATCTTTCGCCTCGAACGGAATTGGAGAACTCGAGGTGCGGACGAGCAGCACCAACGTTTTTGTCGGAACAAGCGAGGGAAATACCGTCGACGTGCGCTTGACCGGGACGGTGTACGCCGGCCAGGCGGATGCCATACCGGCTCTGGCCGCCGAACAGGTTGGAGATGTCATCGACATTTCTACCGAGCGCAAGCATGGACGGAGGTGGGTCTTAGGCTTCTTCTCCAGCGACCTGATCGTGGAGATCAAAGTACCGGATCAGTATCGGGGCGCATTGGTCGTGCACACGAGCTCCGGTGACGTGGAGATCAGCGACCAGATCCTCTCGGAGCTATCCGTTGAGACCAGCTCAGGAACGATGCAGCTGCATTCCATTCAGGCAGCGACGATCACGCTGGATTCCTCCTCCGGCGATCAGACGGTTGAGGGAATCAACGCCGGGCACTCGCAAATGAGCAGCAGCAGCGGTGAGATCCGGGTAAGAGATCTGCAGGGGGACGCCAAGGCCGAGAGTTCCTCCGGGGACATTACCCTTCGATACGGTAAGTTCGATTCGGACCTGGAGGTTCGAAGCAGCTCGGGGGACGTCGAGCTGTTCCTCACGGAAGCGGCTGAGTTCCGCGTTGAGGCCCGAACGTCTTCGGGAGACATCGACTGCGCGTTTCCTGTGACTCTGAGTGGAGCGGACAGTGAGATGCGCCGAAACCGCCTTTTCGGCACCGTCGGGGAGGGTACCCATCGGGTCGTGGTACGGACCTCATCCGGGGATATTACCATTCGTCCGTGAGGCAGCGCGCGGCGGCCTCACCGGTTGCCGACCGGATTGCGAATTGGAAGCCGGCGCGCCGAGCCTGCACCGGAACTGGTGATGGCGGTGCGCCGGCTTTACTTTCTCCACCCCCCCCGTTGAGTTCTGCCGGCACGTTGCTACCGGGGCAGTTTCACTACCTGGATGTCAACGCGTTGTATGAGCTCCTCCCAGACCTCGGCGGGCCGGGGAGCGAAGATAAAGCGCCTTTCCGCGAGTATGACATGCCAGTCACCCCGGGCGATCTCATAGTCAAGCTGTCCCGGCCCCCAGCCGGAGTAACCCGCGTAGGTCCGAAACTCCTCTTCCCCTTTAGCGATGATACGCTTGAGAGTCAGCTCATCCGAACCCAGATGGACCCCCGGAATCACCCGTCGCATCTCTTGTGCTGCATCGTTTGATCGAATCAGGTACAGCAGGCGATTGGGAAACACCGGACCTCCGAAGTAAACGGAATGGGCCTCCAAACCGGCGATCTCCGGCCAGAGCTCGGCCAAGGTGTGCGAAGTGGGTCGATCGATGATCAGGCCGAAAGCCCCTTGAACATCGTAGTCGATCAGAAAGACCACGGTCTGAGCGAAGTTGGGATCCCGCATACCCCGGGCGGCGATCAGGAACGTACCGTCCCGCGGCCGGTCCAAGGACTGGACCAGCTGAAGGGATTCCCCGGATGGCCGGCTAAGGCCGGGGTTTGGCTGTTTTTCGGTGCCTCTATTGACAACCCCCCCGATCCAGACCGTCAACACCACAATGGCGGCTGACAAAACGGGAACCAATACCATTTGGCGAGGCCGGCGGGATTCCTTCAGAGCATTCTTCGATTCCATAACCTCTTGCCCTCGAGTCCATCATACAGGTATTGCACAGCACGGTACATGCTCCGAAAACCGCGACGTTGATGCCCTGGCACCGGGCATACTACAATGGCCGTCATCATGCCCTCCAATTACTATAGGCACCCTCAGATCCTCGGGCAATCACGCAAAGCGGGACCCATCCGGGTAGCTGAAACACTACCCCATATGCCAGCGGATAAGCCATGAGTGAGGAGCTCGAGGGGGTGGTGGAAAGCCTCCTCTATTCAAGCGAAGAAACCGGCTATTCGGTGGTGCGGCTGCGCAGCGGAGGTCAGCTGCTGACCGCTGTGGGTAACCTGGCCGCTCCCGTACCCGGGGAGCGGGTGCGTCTCAAGGGCCGATGGACCAACCACCCCCGTTTCGGGAGGCAGTTCTCCGTGGAGGAGTACGAGTCCCACGCTCCGGCCACTGTCGAGGGGATAGAGCGCTATTTGGCATCGGGATTGATTCCGGGAATCGGCGTAGAGCTGGCCCACCGGATCGTTAAAGCCTTCGGCGAGCAGACCCTGGAAGTCCTGGATCGCCGGCCCCAGAGGCTGACCGAGGTGGAGGGGATCGGCCGGAAGCGGGTCGCCTCGATCAAGGCCGCCTGGAGACAGCAGCGCGAGATCCGCAAAGTAATGATCTTCCTCCAATCCCATGGCGCCGGTCCCGCTCTGGCTGCCAAGATCTACAAGCGTTACGGGGATCGTTCCATCACCGTGGTTCAGGAAAATCCCTACCGCCTGGCCCTGGACATGTTCGGTGTGGGCTTTCTGACCGCCGACCGCATCGCCAGGGCCATAGGCATCCAGGCGGACAGCCCCTCCCGAGCCCAGGCAGGGGTCCTGCACACCCTGGAGGAGTGCAGTGGCGAGGGTCATCTCTACTACCCGCGCAGCGCCCTGATACACAGATGCCAAAAGCTGCTCGCGATCGACCGGGAGATCATCGCCGCCGCGGTGGAGGAGCTCGGAAGAGAGGGGAAGCTGATCATCGAAGATCAACCCGATCCAGCCGTGTATCTTCCCGCCTTTTATCAGGCGGAGACCGGGATCGCTCTTCTCCTGTCCAGGTTGCAGGCTGCTCCCCATGCCGATCGACGGATCGACCCGGAAAGGGCGATTCCCTGGGTCCAGGAACGGATGGATATCGTATTGGCCGAGAAGCAGCTGCAAGCCCTGCAAACGGCACTGGAGAGCAAGGTGATGGTCATCACCGGAGGACCGGGAACCGGGAAGACGACGATCATCCGGGCACTGCTGCTCATTCTCCAGCGGGCCGGTGTACGCTTTCTTCAGGCGGCACCCACCGGCAGGGCGGCCAAACGAATGCAGGAGGCCGGAGGTCACGAGGCTAAAACCATCCACAGGTTGCTGGAATACTCTCCCCGGGAAGGGGAGTTCAAGCGCAACCAGACCAATCCTCTTGGTTGTCACTGTCTGATCCTGGACGAAGTATCGATGATCGATGCCCTGCTGATGTATCACCTGCTGAAGGCTCTGCCGCCATCCAGCGCCCTGGTTCTGGTGGGGGATGCGGACCAGCTTCCCTCGGTGGGACCTGGCTGCGTGTTGAACGACATCATCCGCTCGGCCCGGGTACCCGTAGTTGAGCTGAACAAGATCTTCCGCCAGGCGGAGGCCAGTGAGATCGTAGTCAACGCCCACAGGATCAACGCTGGGCTGATGCCCGTGCAGCACGATGAGGGAGACTTCTACTTCATAAAACAGGAGGATCCCGAAGAGGTGGTACAACTGATCCTGAAACTCTGTAATGAGCGTATCCCCGCCCGCTTCGGCCTCGACCCGGTGAACGAGATCCAGGTGTTATCCCCCATGCACCGGGGACCGGCGGGCGTGAGCAACCTGAACCGGGTGCTCCAGGATGCCCTCAACCCTCATTCGCGCGAACTCATGCACGGGGAACGCCGTTTCCGCCCCGGCGACAAGGTGATGCAGATCCGCAACAACTACGACAAGGA
Organism: uncultured Spirochaetaceae bacterium; assembly: GCA_964588525.1. Lineage (GTDB taxonomy): Bacteria > Spirochaetota > Spirochaetia > SZUA-6 > DRHE01 > JAFGQJ01. The sequence continues at coordinate 14,040 of CAZPQC010000008.1, read as the reverse complement.
GGTCTTCAACGGTGATATCGGCCGCGTGGAGAGTATCGACACGGAGGCACGCGTTGTCCTGGTGCGCTACGAAGACAGGCGGGTCCGCTACGAGACCACCGAGCTGGAGGAGATCATCCTGGCCTACGCGGTGTCGGTACACAAGTCTCAAGGCTCGGAGTTCCCCGCCGTGATCGTTCCTATTCTCACCCAGCACTATCTGCTGCTGCAGCGAAACCTCCTCTACACAGCGGTAACCCGGGGAAAACGGCTGGTGATACTGATTGGGACGAAGAAGGCCCTGGCCATCGCCCTGAAGAACGTGGACACCCGCGAACGCTACAGCGGCCTGCGGGCTCGGCTGGCGGCCGGAGCGGCAGATGAGATTCGATCATCCCGGTGATCCGCTACTCCGAGCCAGCTTCATGATATGTCACTATTGGAGCTTTTCTGCACGCTGGTCGGCACCCGGGGGGCGCATCTCCACTGTCTGTTTGTTCGACAGCGGCGCAAGCTATTCGGTCATTCGCCGAGCCACGGCCGAGCAGATCGCCCGCCTCGAGCCGTTACAGGAGCCCTTTATCTTCGAAACCGCCTCTGAGGGTAATTTCATTACGGCCGAGTATGAAGTATTCCTCGAGTTCTTCCTGGAGGACGCCCCTCGGTGTTTTACGGACTCGTTCATGGTCCCGGATACGCTATCCGAGGAACTGATCATAGGGGCGACCACCACGCAGAAGTGGCAGATCAAGCTCGACTTTGCAAACGAGAAAGTCCTGCGGCTGTGCTGGAAAATCGCGGCGCCTATCGGCCCGACTCCGATTATGGGCAGGTCCTGGCCTTGTCCGGCCGCCGGCACTCAGCGATAACGGGCGCGGTATAAGTCATCCTCCAGGATGCGGGTGACCCAGCGCGCAGACTCCAGGGCAAGCCGGCGGAAGCCTTCCTCAAGCTGATCCACGGTCAGGCCGGACAGCACCCCGGCACTGACGATATCACCCATCGCCGATCCCAGTCCGAACATCTGGGGACTGGCGGGAATGTCCACGGTGATATGTTTCCGCCGCCAGACGATTTCCCCGCTGCTGTTGTGATACATGATCGCCGTCATGCCCAGGTGCAGCGAGACGGAGCTCGACCAGGAGGGCGCTTCGATCCCGTACTCGTAGATGTCCAGATCGAGGAGGTAATCGGCCTTCTGCCCGCGATCCACCGGACGGGCGTTGAGGACGGAAGCGCACGCCTGCGAGGTTTCTTCCAGCACGATCGCAGGCACGTCGACGGACCTCAGCGCTTCACGCATAATGGGCTCCGCCTTCGCCGCCTCGGAGGCCTTGATGATGGTCGTGCCTATCCTGAGGGCCTTACCGATCGGGTCTCCCGAGTCGACTGGAGTGGAGTAGCCGATGTTCAGCGTCGGCGGAGGAGGCACCCGCATTTCCGTCCTGAGCGACGCGTTCTCGATCACGTAGCGGTCGAGCCTGTTGATCGTTGCGCAGGAGGCGAGCAGCACAAGCACCGCAACTGCCGCGCCGACGCGCAGAAGGATTCTTCTCAAAGCAATCATCCGTTTTCTCCCTTTCCGATGTTTTTCCGCCATCCCGTCCTGGAGTTCTGAACTCTCGAACCGGCTGTAAACCGGCGATTCACAGTGCAATTGCGCCGCTGCCGGCACGGCCTGCGGCCTGTACTGTCCACCCTACCTCGCGACGATCTTGATCAGCGTGCCGGCCGGGAGCGGATCGTCCAGTTCCATCCCGTTGAGGATCGCATGGGTTTCGAGCTTGTCCTGCGGTACGCCGTAGCTCTGCAGACTCTGTCGCAGGTTCCCCTCCCTCGAGGTCTTTCTCACGGCCAGCCGCTGAGGCCTGACGTTGATCCTGACGGCATCGGTCAGGTTTTGGAATTGCCCGATGGTCGTGTCGAAAGCTGGGAGGTAGCCGTCGAACCGCTCCTGCACGGTATAGCCCATGAAGGAGTACACCAGGTTGTCCTTTTGGATGAAACAGGACAACACCCGTACGATACCCCGTTCGGTGGCCACATCGCAGACCAGACGTTCGGCCGGCAGACCATTGACTCGCCTCGTCTCCGAGCTCACCACCATCGCCTGGGTACCGCTTATGAAGGCGTCCGCTGCTGCCGCCGGAGTGCTCTCCCCGGAGGCGGACAGCAGGATGACCGCGTCCTGTGCCTGGCTGAATATCTGTACCTGAGAGGGTGTGTTGTTGACCTGCCACCCGGCTGGAATCGGAAACTGGAACCTGAGCACCGGGTGGTAGAACATCTGTCCGTCCACGTACCCCTGCCGCGGATCTTCGCCGATGATCAGGCCCTCCAGGTGCATCAGGTACTGATCGCGGTTTGTCCGAAGCTGGACCTGCGGGTTGGACTCCTGCCACTGCCGGGCGGCCTGCCTGATCGCGTTGATACGATCAGGCGGATTTGGGTGCGTGGAGAACCAGGCCGGAAGTCCGTCCTGACCCTGCGAGGGGTTGAGCCGCTGGAGGGTTATGAACAGATTGGCCATCCTGTTGGCATCGTATCCTGCCTTGGAGGAATACAGCACGCCCAGATCATCCGCCTGCCGCTCGTTTTCCCGGCTGAAGCTCAGGAACAGCAGGCTCATGCCGACCTGGGCCAGGCCGGCGTACTGGCGAAAGGTTTCCGACAGAATCGAACCCAGGCCCAGCCCCAGCTGCGCGGCCTGGGCCCGGCTGTACTGCTTCGCGCTGTGCCGTGCGGAGATGTGGCCGAGCTCGTGGCCGATGACCCCGGCAAGCTCGGCCTCGTCGTTCAGGTAGGCGAGGATACCCCGCGTTAAGTACACGTAACCGCCGGGCACCGCGAAGGCATTGACCACCGGGCTGTCCAGCACCTTGAAGGAGTACTCCAGCTCCGGCCGGTGGCTCAGAGCCCCCATCCTGGACCCGATGGCGCCGACGTACTCGGCCAGCTGCGGATCCTCGTAGTGACCGTAAGTTTGCAGGATCTGGGGGTCCGTCTGCCTGCCGAGGGCGATCTCATCACTTTGAGACAGGAGCATGAACTCCCGTTCCTGGCTGACCGGGTTCGTGGCGCAGGAAGTCGCCCACACAATGAGAACGGCGGCCAGGATTGCGCTCGACATCCGCACGGCTTTTCTGTGATTCAACCTTCACCTCCCCGACCATCTACCCATTATGCCTTACGGCCGACACTTGGAGTCAGAGCGGGCACGGGACCACCCGGGTTTTCCTCAGTATAGCACGAACCGGGAGTCCTCCTCCACAAAGCCAGCGACGAGGGACGGTTCGTGCTGCAATGACAGGCCAGATTCCACTCCGGGATGAACCGGCCGGCATGTCCCCGTCCTTGCCTTCGATGACCAGCTGGGAGCTCTTGACCACACCTTTGTTGACGAAGCAGTCGGCCACCGCCGGCTCCCCTGTCCAGCCCGGACCCAAGCTGGTCATGGTGATCCCCAGCTACACCGCCGGGAGGTGGTCGTCGATCCGCTCGACGGCGAATTGCACCAGCCGGGTGAGGCGCTAAAACCTCTAGACGTTCGTACAAACATTGACGAAATCCGCATCGTTCACTAAGGTAGTCCCTACCCGGATCGCTACACCCCGACTGCAGTATCCAGAGCGTTCCACGGAGAGATAATGGCTGAGGAGAACAAGATCCCGAACAGCGGAGAGCGAGAGCTTGCCGGAGGCGCGGAGAAAACAACCTTCCTGTGGTTCGACATCGGCTACACGCTTCTGTACAATCTCAGGGAACCGACCTATCAGCAGGTCCTCCGTGAACACGGCGTCGAGATTTCTGAGAACGATCTGGTCCACGCCTTTCACTGGGTCGACAAGATCTTCATGCGGGAATATCCGGGGGTGCTGGGCAAGGACCCGCGCACCTACTCTCCCTGGTACCTGGGGATCCTGAACTACCATCTGGGACTGCGTCTGGACCTCTGCAGAGTCTTCACCCGCTGGAAAGAGCTCCAGGATGCCACCGAAGACTATTGGCGGGCCTTCGATTATACATCAACCGTACTGGACAAGTTGAAAGGAATCGGTCTACGCCTGGGGATCATCTCCAACTGGGACCCTTCGGCCCGAGCAACCCTGACCCGCCAGGGCCTGGCGGACTATTTCGAGCAGATCATCGTATCCTCCGAGGTGGGCATTGAAAAACCGGACGAGCGTATCTTTCTCTTGGCTCTGGAGAAGGCAGAGATATCAGCGTCGGAATGTCTGTATATCGGGGACAACTACTACGATGATGCCATCGGGGCCATGAAAGTGGGCATGCCCTCGGTGATCATCAACCGCTTCGAACGGAAGGGAATCGGGGAGATCGAGGGTCATCCGTTCATCCGGGATATCAGAGAGATCGAGAACTACCTGTAACGGCTCTTCGCAACCAAGGTCAGCCGGTTAGCAGCTTCCGCAGGCGGGAAACCGATCGACCGAGGTTCCGCCGCGCCTGCCACTCGTACCGTTTCGCGAAATGCTCCGTTTCGTATATTCTCGGTAGCGCCAGAAATACTTCGAGAATGGCTATTCGCCGCTTCCACCGCTCCGCATCCGGCACGAAGCCGTATTCCCGCCGGATCGCTTCCTCGTAACGGTCGAACTCAGCCGGAGGCTTCCCCAGGATAGACAGGTCGATATCCCGCATGAGGACACGATCCCGGGGGCACAGCCGGGTCGAGCCATCCTTCTCGGTCTCATCCCCGATAAGGTATCGGGTAGACAGGACGAGGTCCTCCACCTCCTGAACAATCGCCGGGGCAAGATTCATCCGCTGCGCCGCGTCTCGGGCCATTCGGGCGCTGCGCTGCTCGTTGTCCGGGGCACCCGCGACATAGACTGCATCGTGGAACCACAGGGCCAGCTCTACGGTGACGGGATGAAGGGCGAGGGACCGGGTGATTTCCAGCTCATCGAGGCAGGCTGCGATGTGAGCCCAGTTGTGATAATGCCTTTGCTCTTCACAGTAACGCCGATCGAGCTCTTCGAACACCTCTTCGGCAACTCCGGATTCCGGAACTCCCGCTCCATGCGCGGAATCTAGGAACTTCAACCAGCGGCCGCGCATCACCCGGCCCGCCGCTCCCGCTTTCATCGCTGATGAGTGTACAGCAATTCGTTCAGTCGACCAACAACACGAAAGCGGTGCTCCTGCACCCCTGCCCGCAGACCCTGCACCCCCGGCAGATACGGACCGTTCTGGTCTGTCCTTCCGTCCTGCCGGTTCATCTTGATTATTTCGACCTTCTGAGTAAAATATGCACCCTGGGTAGGTTAATGAACCATCAATGAAACTGTTGATCTTCGCATCCCGGCGATTGGGCAGACTGCTGCTGACGATATTTCTGATCTCGACGATCGTCTTCTTCATCATCCGCATCATCCCCGGCGACCCGGCTCTGGTGGTGGCTGGAATGGACGCCACACCGGAGGCGATCGCCGCCATCCGCGCCAAGCTGGGGACCGATCAGCCCCTTGCGGCGCAATTCGTCCAGTGGCTCTGGAACGTGGTCCGCTTCGAATTCGGCACTTCGCTGATCAGCGGTCAGCCGGTCACCAAGCTGGTGTTCCAGCGCTTTCCCCTCACCCTCTCGCTGGCAATCCTGGGCATCCTGATTTCGATCCTCATCGCCATCCCCCTGGGCGTGCTCTCCGCGGTAAAGCGCTGGTCCGCATGGGACTACACGGGAATGGCCTTCTCTCAGATCGGCATGGCGATACCGAGCTTTTGGCTGGGAATCATGCTGCTGCTGATCTTTGCGGTGAAGATTCCGATCTTCCCGCTGTTCGGGTCGGGAGGCATCGTGCACCTGATCCTGCCCGCCATTTCCCTCGGCATCGCCCGGGCGGCGATAATCCTGCGGCTGACCCGCGCTTCTATGATCGAGGAACTGAGTAAGGAGTACGTGATCACGGCTCGGGCCAAGGGGCTCACCGAGAGGATGGTGAAGTACAAGCATGCTCTGAAGAACGCACTTCTGCCGGTCATTACGATCACCGGAATCCAGCTCGGCTACATGCTCGGCGGAGCGATCATCACCGAGCAGATATTTTCCCTTCCCGGGCTGGGGCGATTGTTTCTTACAGGGATCTACCAGCGTGATTTTCCGTTGATCCAAGGAGGAGTCGTGTTCGTAGCCATCATCTTCTCTCTGATCAACTTCACCGTGGATATCCTCTACAGCGTGCTGAACCCCAGAATTCGGATCGAATGAGGTTGGATGGATTGGTGAAACCGGACACGGCGGACAAATTGAAGAACAATCCGGGGGCAGGCGGTCGGAAAAACGGGGAGCTGCTCGAAATCCGGAACCTGGACGTGAGCTTCGAGCTGGATAGAGGGGCTGCCCGGGCTCTTCGAGGCATCGACCTGAGCCTCCGCTTTGCAGAGATTCACGGCCTGGTGGGCGAATCCGGTTCCGGAAAGACAGTCACCTCGACCTGCATCATGGGGCTGCTTCCCGTACCGCCGGCAAAGATCAACGAGGGACGGATTCTCTACAAAGGGACCGACCTGCTGGAGCTGTCCGAAGCCGAGCGCAGGCGGACCCGGGGACGGGAAATCGCCATGGTCTTCCAGGAGCCTGCGAAGTATCTGAACCCATCCCTGAAGATCGGCGAACAGATCACCGAGATGCTGGGCCTACATCGCGGCATGGAACGAAACGGGGCGATGAAACGGGCCGGCGAGCTCCTCGAGCTGGTCGGCTTGCCGAACTCGAGGCGGGTCCTTTCGGGGTATCCCCACGAGCTGTCCGGGGGAATGAAACAGCGGATGATGATCGCCATGGCCATCTCCTGCGATCCCTCCATGCTGATCGCGGACGAACCGACCACGGCTTTGGATGTGACCCTGCAGCTGCAGATCCTCAACCTGATCCTGAAATTACGGGAGCGTTTTTCCATGGGAGTCCTGTTCATCTCCCACGATCTGACGGTCGTACACGAGATATCCGACAGGGTTTCGGTGATCTATGCCGGCAAGATCGTGGAGTCGGCGGTCCGGGACCGTCTGTTCGACGAACCGCTGCATCCCTACACGCAGCTCCTGCTTCTCTCCATTCCCGACGCGGAAAAGCGGGGTCATCGCCTCAAGACCATTCCCGGGCGGGTACCGGATGCCGAACATATCCCGGAGGGTTGCGCCTTTCATCCCCGCTGCCCTCTGGCAGAGGATGTCTGCGCGCGGGAAATTCCCCCGACGTTAGAACACGCGCAGGGACACACCGCCGCCTGTCACATGATTGGAAAGAAATGGATCAGCTCGTAGAAATAAGGAACCTGGTGAAGGAGTTCTACGGACGGGGCCTGGTTACCCGCAAGCGCGGTGCTTTCAGAGCCGTGGACCGGGTGAGCTTCGACATCGAGAAGAATACGATTTTCGGACTTGTCGGAGAATCGGGGTGCGGAAAAACCACGGTATCCCGGGCGCTCCTCTACCTGGATCCGCCCACCGCGGGACAGGTGCGCTTCGCCGGGGCCACGATCGGGGGATTATCCGGGAAAGCCCTGAGGGGGTACCGTCGACGCATGCAGATCGTGTTTCAGGACCCCAACAGCGCTCTCAATCCGAAAATGAGGATCGGCACCAGCCTCGAGGAGGGCTTGATCAATCTCGGCGTACCAAAACAAGAGCGACTGCAGCGGGTGGAGGAGATGCTGGAGCTCGTCGGCATCTCCCCGTCCCATCGAAATCGCTATCCCCATGAGTTTTCAGGAGGACAGAAACAGCGCATCGTCGTGGCACGGGCTTTGACCATGCAGCCCGAGTTCCTGATTCTCGATGAGCCGGTTTCGAATCTCGACGTTTCCATTCAGGCTCAAATCATCAATCTCCTGCTGGACCTGAAAGATCGACTGTCCCTCACGTATCTGTTCATCTCCCACGATCTCAATCTGGTTGCCTATCTCAGCGACCGGATCGCGGTCATGTACAGAGGGCGAATCGTCGAGCTCGGTTCCACCGAACAGATCATGGAGCGGCCCCTGCATCCCTACACGCTGAAGCTTTTCTCGGCCAGCCCCACGTTGCACGGAACGCTGGAGGCAAGTGAAAAAATACAGGAGAACGAGTCGACAACCGGACCAACGGACGGATGTCCCTACGCACTGCAGTGCGATCGCAAGGATTCCGGCTGTCTGGAAGAGGAGCCGGAGCTACAGGATATCGGGGAGGGCCATCTGGTGGCCTGCACGCGCGGCGCGCGCAGCAAGCTAGGCAAAGAGCACAATCCCGCGTAGCGGGTTACTAAATCATCTGCAAAAGATTGCAGAAGGAGGAATAGATGAAACGTACGCATCTGTGGAAAACCGCCGCGGCGGTTTTGGTACTGCTCGCCCTGGCGGCGGGCACGGTGGTTGCCGGAAGTCAGCCGGAGAAGAAGGTCCTGGAGTTCGCCCTGCAGGGAAACCCGGACACCCTCGATCCCCACAAGACCGCCGGCACCCTGACCTTTCAGACCCTGAAGAGCATCTATGACACGCTGGTGGAGCCGGACCAGACGGGAAAGCTCGTACCGGCCCTGGCAGAGAAATGGGTGATCTCTTCAGATGGGTTGACCTGGACCTTCACCCTGCGCAGGGGCGTCAAGTTCCACAACGGAGACACGTTGAGCTCGGCGGATGTCAAGGCGACTTTCGAGCGGCTGATGAAGGAAGAAACGGCCAGCCCCAAACGGGCGGATTACGCGGCCATCACCGCCGTCGAGGCGCCCGACAGCGCGACGGTAGTGATCAGGCTTTCCCAGCCCTACTCGCCGCTTCTGGCCACCCTGGCCTCCGGCTGGAGCGCCATCCTGCCCAAGAGCCTGATCGACGCGGGACATGACTTCGCCAACCAGCCGGTGGGCACAGGGCCTTATCGCTTCGTGGAGTGGGTGCGGGACAGCCGGGTCGTGCTGGAGAAAAATCCCGAGTACTGGATGGAGGGCCTGCCCAAGCTGGACGGGGTCAACATCAACATCATCACCGAGCAAACCATTGCGGTCCAGGGGCTGCTGTCCGGGCAGCTCGACGTGGCCTACCGGATCGATCCGGATGCGGTGCCCCAGCTGGAGGCCAGCCCGGACACCAAGGTGGAAACACGGCTGACCGCCCTCACCCTGGTCATGTCCATCAACTGCAGCCGTCCCGATCTGAACGATCTCCGGGTTCGCCAGGCGATCAACTACGCTATCGACAAGCAGAAAGTCCTGGACACGGTCTACGGCGGCGGCAAGATCATCGGCACCTTCATGGACTACGACAACGCCTACTACAAGGACTTCACGAATCTGTATCCCTACGATCCGGCCAAAGCCCGACAGCTGCTGAAGGAAGCCGGGGTGGGACAGGACCGGGTATTCGAGCTGTTCCTGCCTCAAAACTACGAGCTGCACGTGAAAGCGGGTGAGATGTACCAGGCCATGCTCACCGAAGTCGGCATGAACGTGCAGATCAAGCTGGTGGACTGGTCCACCTGGCTCAGCGACGTGTACAGCCAGGCGAATTACGATCTGACCGTGATCGGCCACACGGGCAAGCTGGACCCGGACGGAACGTTGGGCGGATACGGCATCCCGGAGAAGCGCTACGTTCGCTGGGACAACCCCCGGGCGGCCGAGCTCATCGCCGAGGGTGCCAGGGTGTCGGGGTACGAAAACCGGAAAAAGATCTACGACCAGGTGCTGGAGCTCATGGCCCGGGAAGTTCCCTTCATGTATCTGGGATCCAACTATGAGTTCAACGCCATGCGCAACAACGTGTACGAGTTCCGCATCACCCCCAAACTGGATACCTTCGACTTCCGCTGGACCGAGTTGAGATAGAAGCAGACTGCACGTTATATGCTTCGAGGTTCAACAGCGAATCGGCTGTATTACATCGCAGTTGCCTTTTTACTGATTCTGGGAGCCGCCGCCGTGGCGGCTCCCTGGATCGCTCCCCACGACCCGGTGGCGCAGAACGTCGAAAACCGTTTCCATGCACCCAGCCTCTCCAACCCGCTGGGCACGGACAACTTCGGCCGGGACGTCCTGAGCCGGATCATCTTCGGTTCCCGATCGGCCCTGCTGGTGGGAATCGTTTCGGTTTCCATCGCCACCACACTGGGAATGCTCGTGGGCCTGACCGCAGGAATGGGGGGAAGCTGGACGGACAACACATTGATGCTGCTCATGGACGGCCTCCTCTCCTTTCCGACCATCCTTCTTGCCATCACCGTGGTTTCATTTCTCGGTTACGGCCTGCTCCAGGTGATGCTGGCCATCGGGATTATCTACAGCCCGGTGTTCGCGCGGCTGGTGCGGGCGGAGACCCTGGCACTGCGGCACGAAGGCTACGTGGAGGCATCCCGTGCTTTGGGAACCCCGATCCTGAAGATCGTGTTCAAGCACATCATCCCCAACCTGCTCGGCCGGGTGATCGTGCAGGGCTCGATCACCTTCGCCCTGTCCGTCGTGGTCGAAGCCTCCCTCTCCTACCTGGGCCTGGGAACCCAGCCCCCCACCCCAAGCTGGGGACTGATGCTCAAGGATTCCCGCAACTACCTGGTTCAGGCACCGTGGATGGCGCTGTATCCGGGTCTGGCGATCGCCCTGACCGTGCTGTGCTTCAACATCATCGGTGACACCCTCTCTGAGCGGCTCAATCCCCGCCTTCAAAGGAAGTAGACGATCTTCATGCGAATCGGAATCCTCTCGGACATCCATGTCGATCTGAACGGCGGCCGGCCCGTGATCGCGGCGCTGCTCGCAGCGATGCGTCGCCGGGGTGTCGAGACGATGGTGGTCGCCGGCGATGTGTCCAACGACTACCGCCTGACCCTGGAGACCCTCGACCGGCTGCAGGACAGCTCAGGGATACCCGTTCTATTCGTCCCGGGTAACCACGACATCTGGAACGAAGCTCATCCGGACATCACCGCCTGGCAGGCCTATGAGGCGCTGGAACAATTTCCCGGAAACCTGACCAATGGACCCCGGGAGATCGCTGACAACTGGACCATCATCGGCGATCTGGGCTGGTACGACTACGCCTTCGGCGGATCCCGGTACTCCCAAGAGGATTTCGACCGCATGCAGTTCGGCGAGCGGATCTGGCAGGACCGGATCAAAGCGATATGGGACCGCCACACCCTGGAGGTGCACCGCATCTTCTATGAGAAGCTGGACAAACAGCTGTCAAAAGCCGTTGCCTCCGCGAGCTCCGATTCCGGCAGTCCCAAGATCGTCCTGGTGACCCACGCGCTTCCGCGCAGGGAGTTCACGGTCCAGCGCCCCGATCCGGAGTGGATCTACCTCAATGCTTTCCTTGGAAGCTCGGAATACGGAGAACTGGCCCTGAAGTACGGAGTCCGCTATTCGATCTGCGGCCACGTCCACTACCGCAAACAGGTGACCGTCGACGGCACCCGCTTCATCTGCAACTGTTTGGGCTACGCGGAGGAGTGGAAGTGGAGCCCGGATCCGCAGATAGAGATCGATCGAGCCTTCCTGACTCTGGAGCTGGACTGAACGGCTGCCAGCCACCGCCGCCGGCTGGCCGAACTGTATTCAATGCTTGCCATTTTTCCTCTCGACAGTTATAAACCTTGTCCCAGGCGGAAAAGCGGAAAGGGCTGACCTATTTGATCGGCAAATGGGAAGGTTTTGCGGAGATTGCCGAGTCCATTGAAGGGCTCTATCAGGGCGGCAGAAACAACAGGCACAGGAATGTATCTGTTTGACCCCGACACGATCATCAACATCTTCAAGCCGTTGCCGTCTCGGCGACTACTGAGCAAGTTGAATGAAGTCCCTCCTGAACAGCACTTCGTCTCGACGATCACGGTATACGAGATCGTCTACGGAGCGTACAAGAGTACGAGAATCGACCATCATCTGCACAACCTGAAAGAGCTTCTGCTTCCACAGGTGGGTATCGTCGAGTTCGATATCAATGCAGCGTTTATCTGTGGAGCCCTCCGAGTTGAATTGGAACGTTCTGGTGAGCCACTCCCACTGGCGGATCTTCAAGTTGCCTCGATCGCCATCGCCAATGCGTTGGTACTGATCACGGGAAACAGCAGTCATTTCGAGCGGATCTCCCGGCTGCCCGTCGAGAACTGGTTGTAGAGGCAGGCGACGGGGCGCTTGCGCTCGTGATAGTATGAGTGCAGGTTTATCTTTTCCACAAGGAGGATCACTATGCCGGCAGTCGCATCTCTGGAAGAGTTGAAAGCGGTGGAGGAGCAGCTCAAGGAGCTGAAATCCAGACACCCCGAAGGCTACACCGATGTGGTCGAGCTGTTCCGCCGCCACCGCAAGGTGGGCTACAAGAACATCTGCAAGATGATGATGGGCGAGGCGACGGCGGAAAAACTCAAAGGTCTGGAGTAGAGCTGGTGCTGTTAGCCGGAGACATCGGCGGCACAAAGACGGTCCTCGCCCTGTACGAGGAACGTTCCAACGCCACCTCTCCCCTCTGCGAAGTAACCTACGCCAGCGGGCGATACGAAAGCCTCGAGCAGATTGTCAAGGAGTTCCTGCACTCCCGGCAAGCCGAGCGGGAGCGGGTGCATAGGGCCGTATTCGGAGTGGCCGGACCCGTGGTCGCCGGAAAGGCGACCCTGCCCAACCTGCCGTGGGTGATCCAAGAGACAGAACTGAAACGCGCGTTTGGCTTCCGGGGGGTCGCCTTGATCAATGACCTGGAAGCGATCGGTCACGCCGTGCCGGTTCTGGCGGAAAGCGACCTGGAGAGGGTCAAGCAAGGAAGCGCGGAGCCGCAGGGGAACATCGCCGTGCTGGCCCCGGGCACCGGTTTGGGAGAAACCTTCCTGAACTGGGACGGAAGCAGGTACGCTGTTCACCCTTCGGAGGCGGGCCATGGGGATTTCGCGCCCGTTGACGACCTGCAAATCGGTCTGCTAGGCTACCTCCTGAAAGACTTCGATCACGTGAGCTACGAACGGGTGTGCTCCGGAATCGGGATTCCCAACATCTACGCCTACATCCGAGACCGGGGTCTGGCGGAAGAACCGGCCTGGCTTGCCCGGGAAATGGTCGAGGCCAGGGATCCGAACGCGGTGATCATGGGGGCAGCTACGCAGGAGGGTTCCGACTGCCGGATCTGCAACCTGACCGTGGAAATCTTCGTCTCGATCCTGGCGGCGGAGGCGGGAAACATGGTGCTGCGTCACATGGCCACCGGAGGGCTGTACCTGGGCGGCGGGATTCCCCCTAGGATCATACCCTTCCTCCGCAAACCGAGCTTCGAACAATGGTTTGTCCGCAAAGGGCGTCTGTCCCACCTGCCGGAAAAGACACCGGTTCAGGTGATCATGCATCGGAAAACCGCACTGGTGGGTGCGGCCAGCTTCGGTTTACAATCGGCGGAAGATCAATAGTTGGAGCAAAGTATGAAATATGCTTCAGATGAACCAGCGGTCCGCTCGCTCCTTCTCGAGGATGACGGGACCTTTCCCAACAATCCCCGGCCGCTGCTTCTCTACGCCGGGGCTGTGCCCGCCGATCCCGAAGCCATCGAACAGATTTTCACAACCAACGACTGGCCCGGCGCCTGGAGAAACGGCGTGTACCCATACCACCACTACCACAGCACGGCCCACGAGGCACTGGGTGTGTACGGCGGATCGGCCACGATCCAGTTCGGTGGTCCTGATGGACCGACTGCAACGATCCGCGCCGGGGATGTGGCAGTGATTCCTGCCGGGGTGGCCCACAAATGCCTGGAGTCCAGCACCGATTTCCGGATCGTGGGAGCCTACCCGCGGGGACAGAAATGGGATATGTGCTACGGCGAATCCGGGGAACGACCGGCGGCGGACCACAACATCGCCGGGGTAGCCAACCCGGATAAAGATCCGGTACAGGGCGGTACGGGCGTGCTGCTTCGTCTCTGGCAGGTTTCCTGAGCCGGCCGATGCAGCAACGCGATCTTTACCAAAGGCTGCGGCGGCACCTGGACAGTGCCCCGATTCCCCTGCCCGCCTCTCCGTCAGGGGCGGAACTCCGTCTGCTCGAGCACCTGTTCACCCCGCGGGAAGCCGAAATCGCCCTGGCCTTGA
>CAZPQC010000007.1:0-50409 GCA_964588525.1 uncultured Spirochaetaceae bacterium | reverse complement strand
GGTTGTGCTGCCGGAGCAGTTCGTCGTCGATCCGGGGTTTGTAGTAGAAGCCCTCAACATAGGAGAGAGTGGATAGCTTCAGCAGATTCTGATAGCCGGCCACATCTTTTGCCAACAGCACGATATGGTAGTAACGGGCCGATCCTTCGCTTCCGGATTTGCTGAACCTCGAACCCGGAGCAACGTAGAACTCCGAACCGATGATCGGCTTGATCTCCTGTTTGCGGCACTCGATATAAAACTTTAAGCTTCCGAACATGTTGCCGTGATCGGTCAGGGCAAGAGCGGGCATTTTCAGCGCCTTGGCTTTGGCAACCAGGCTTTCGATGGAAGCCGCCCCGTCAAGAAGAGAGAAATCGGAATGGTTGTGAAGGTGTACGAAATCTGACATGTTGGCTGCAGGCTGTGTTTTACGCGCTCAGCGCGCTTTCCAACCGATAGTATCACGTTTGCACTGAAAAGGAGAAGCTCCCGCGTGGGCGCTTTACAGCATATCCAGGCTGCGGATGTTGATTTTTTCGAGAAAGAAGCGGAACAGGCGAAGGGAGGTGGCTGCCCTGTAGTGTCCTCTCGGCGTATCCTCCACCTGATCGGAAAGCGCTTCGGTCAGATCACGAAACAGGGTATCGATGAGTTTCGCGGGCATCGGCAGGCTGGTGTTTTTCAAACGCTCCTCCAGGGCTGCCATGCGAAATACCGGGTCCTTCAGTCCCCCCACACAGAAGTGCAACGCTTCGATCCTGCCCTTGGGAAAGCGGGCCACTCCGGCGAAGCTCAAGGAGGTCACGGATCCCATACCGCCGTCTACCTTGCGGGTTACGGCGAAGTCCCACTCCTCCAAGGGCACCCGGATCCGGGTGAGAATTTCACCCGGGCGCAGATCCGGCAGGTTTCGTCTGTCGAAGAACTCTCCCACCCCTACCCAGCGGGTCGAGCCGGCGGTGCGCAGCTCCAGCTGGGTATCGATGACACTCAAAGCGGGCAGGCAGTCACCCCGGCAGGCCCGCTGGGCGATATTGCCTCCAAGGGTAGCCAGATTGCGAACCCCGGTTGTAGCGATTGCCGAAAGGGTTTCAAACAACACCGGGGGAAGAACGTTTCGTCCAATACTGAGAATCCTGGACAGATCCAAGACCGAGCCGATGTCGAGGTAGCGTTGACCCCGGGAGATGCGATTCAACTCCTGGACATTTCCCAGGTAGATAACCTTCTGCGGCAGATCCAGGGGTCGGCCGCTGCCGCGCTGGGCCTGCCTGGCTATCTCGGTTCCCCCGGCGTACAACAGCGCTCCGGGATTTCGGGTGTACAGGCGCAGCGTGCCCCCGAGACTCTTGGGGCGAAATACCCTAACTTCTTTCAACACGCCTTCGGCCATACCTTCGCTTCCTGCTGGTTTGCTCTATAACAGACCGCACGATCCCCCTGTAGTTCCCACAGGCACAGAGATTACCCGACAGAGATCTACGGATCTCCTCTTCCCCCGGCTCGGGGTCGGTCAACAGCAGCGCCGCCAGGGCCACCTCCATACCCGAGGAACAGAATCCGCAGCGGTACACATCACTCTCGGGCATTCCTTTTCGAATATCCGCGAAGGATTTGAGGCTGTGAATCCCCTCGATCGTCACGATTTCCGCATCGCTGAGGGTAAAAGCGGGGATCAGGCAGGAGTTGACGGCCACGCCGTTCATAAGAACCAGACAGGCGCCGCACTCTCCGCGGGCGCAACCTTCGCGCGTTCCCTTCAAGCCGAAGTCGTAACGGAGGATGTCCAGCAATCGGGTACCGGGATGACACTGAAGCAGCACGGGCCGTTCATTCAGCGTGAAGCGCAGCTTGATCACGTTTCCAGGCACTGTTGAATGACCTCCTCCGTAATCGGCACTTGATCTATGTACAATCCCGTAGCCTGACAAACCGCTGCGGCATAAGCTGCAGGGACTCCGAGGTGGGGAAGCTTTTCGAAACCCTTCATTTCAGCACCTTGGCTTTCCAATATTTGGATCTGGATTTCAGGGAGCCCTGTCGCGGCGGGAATCAATTCGCTGGAGGAGCACGCAGGCACCGCGAAGGTGGCCGCAGCCGTGTATCCGGGCAGCCGACTCGAACCCAGACAGCGAACGATCTCCCCCTCCAACACCCCCAGCGTCGTGGTTCGATTCCGGACAGTTCCCGTTTCGATGACCATCCATACTCCCCTGCTCGTGCTCTGGAAGGTTACCGGATCCAGTTCCACTTCAACGACCGTGGCGGCCCAAGAGAGTTCTGCCGCATCTTCCCCGGCTCTCCTCTTTCCCCTTACCGCCTGATCGGTTTTTACGGGGTGCAGTCGCTCCGGTGAGAGGCTTCGATGCACCTCCAGCGGCAGGGTCCCATCCTTGCGCTTGCGCTGGAGGATTCGACAGCACTGTTCGAGCAGCGGGAGACCGACCTTTACGACATGGGAGAGGATGGTGGGGCCCGTGTCGGGCACCTCCAGGGTATCCACGGCCTGCACGGTAACCTTATGAGGATCGAGTTCGAGAAGCTCCGCCGCTGCGTGAATGAGCATTGCGTGGATCCCCATTGCAGAATCGACCAGCGAGGTGTAGATCCGCAGGCGCCGACCCTTCTCTAAAACGAGTTTCATCGTGCAGCTGTTGCGGAGTACCTCTATGTTGTGCAGATCCACCCATTGCCCCGCCTCGCCCTGGCAGGCGAGAGACAGACCGATTCCCCGCAGAGGATAGGTACCCTGATCGATGGTTTTCCGACGCTTTTTTACCGCAGAATAGGCCGAGTATTTCCGGATGAAGTCCGACAGCCCGGTAACTTCCTCCAGCACGGCGAGTGCCGAACCCGGCGCCTCCTTTCCGCCCGCCGCCGCCAGGTTCTCTATTTTCCAGTTGTACGGATCCAGCTGGGCGACCTCCTGCAGACGCGAGCTGTGCAGTTCCGCCGCGAAAAACGCCTGCGCCGTTCCTGATGCCCGAAAGGGTCCGATCGGGGGAAAATCGGTTGCCACGGTACGCCCGGTCACCTCCAGGTTCGGGATCCGGTAGGCTCCCCAGGCGGAATGCACGGCTCGATGCAGGGCTTCACTGTTTTTCGGAGCATAGCAGCCTCCGTCCATGAAGATCTGCACCCTCACCGCCATCGTACCGCCGTCTCGATCCAGAGCGGTTTGATGGCGTATCTGAAACGGCGGACTCTTGGGAGAGCAATACAGATCCTCTTTCCGATCGTAAACCAAAACCACGGGTTTTTTTGCGGCGTAGGAGAGCAAGCCCGCCTGGGCGGCAACCAGAAACGAGTACAGAAGTTTCCCCTCCGTGGTATTCCCGACCGGCACCGCCACGACCCTGACCTTCCGCGGCGGCAAATTCAAGCAGCGAGCGATCGCCAGCTGCAGGCCGAAGGGATCTTGGGTACCGGCATGAATCGTAAGGGATTTCCCATCCCAATCGGCCAGCGCACCCTGGGTATCGGGATAGTAGTGCTCCTGCCGGGCGGTTCGATACTCCCCCTCCACGATTTGCTCGGCCAAACTGAAGGCCAGATCGACATCTCCGTGAGCGAGATTGATGATCTGAGCCTCCCGATACGGTCCCGATAGGTTTTTATACTCCACGGTTGGTTCCTCTTCATAGGACAGCTCGACCGAGGCGGAGATTTTGGCCAACACCTCCGGATTGGGCCCGCAAAACAGAAGCAGAGGCTCGCCCAGGTAGCGAACCTTGGATTTGACGAGGATGGGCAGAGAGTAACCGGAGTAGGAAAGAACACTCGGACCGGGGATATCCTCATGACCAACGCAGAAGTATCCCCGGGGCAGAGCCGGTTTGCCGATGGCGGTGACTGTTCCTTTTCGAAAGGGTGCGCGGAACACCGCAGCCCGCAGAGACCGTTTTGGAGCAATGTCGTGAATGAATGCTTGCATCACTGCCTGAAAGCATCATTCTACTTTCGCCTGCTCGGCGTGGCAATAGGGAGGCGGATTATCGTTTCTTAGATTATCGTTTCTTGTAGAAGCGGGTGCCGAGCTCTTTGATCGCGGCAATGATACGCTCGACCTGCTCATCCCCCAGATCGGGATAGATCGGCAGGCTGATCGTCTCCAGGTAGCACTGCATAGCTACCGGGTAATCCTGTTCCTTGAGGCCGTAGGTCCGGCGGTAGTAGGGCATGATGTGCAGGGGAATGAAGTGTACCGACACGCCGATGCCCCGCTCCGTCAGGGCGTCGACGAAACGGTCCCGATCCACGGTAAGCCTGGGAAGGACCAGGCGGATCTGAAACAGATGCCACGAGTGGGCCGGATCGTTCGCCGGCAATTTGAGGTAATCCAATCCCTGCAAGCCCCCGAGATACATGCGGGCGACCCGCTCCCGGGCCAGAAAAAATCCTTCGGATTTGCGCAACTGAACCCGCCCCAGACTGGATGCCAGATCCGTGAGATTGTATTTGAATCCCGGCTCCCGAACCTCGTAGTACCAGGACGCGTCCCGGGAGGTGTAGCGGTTCCACACGTTCCTGTCGATCCCGTGCAGCCTCATCATGCTCATGCGGCGGGCCAGCTCCCCGTCCCGGGTCACGACCATGCCGCCCTCGCCGGTGGTTATCGGTTTGGTCGCGTAGAAGGAGTACACCCCCATGGCACCGAGAGTTCCCGGTGCTTGCTCCTGGCCCTCATGGGGAAGACAGTGAGCCGCATCCTCGATGACCATCGCCCCGTGAGCCGATGCAAGGTCCAGGATTGCCTGCATGCGGCAGGGCAGACCTCCGACATGCACCGGAATCACCGCGGCGATCGAAGGGTCATTGCGGAAAGCGTGCTCCAGGCGCTCGGGACTGAGGTTGTAGCTCGCCTCATCGATATCCACGAACAACGGATCGGCTCCCAGGTAGCGGATTACCTCGGCGGTAGCGGCGAATGTATAGGGGGAGGTTGCCACCTTGGCGTTCTCCCGAACACCGGCGGCCTCCAAACACAGGTGAAGCCCCGCTGTGGCCGAGTTGACGGCCAGTGCGTGCTCCACCCCAGCCCGGGCGGCAAACTCCCGCTCGAACTGAAGCGTTACCTCTCCGGTCGTCAGCCAGCCGCTGCGCAGTACCGACAGCACCGCCTCCTCCTCTTCCCTGTCGATCGAGGGGCGATAAAAGGGGATAAAATCAGTGGGCCGGCTCATCTTCGGGCAATCGGAGCGTGGGAACGATCTCCTTGAGGGTCTGTCGAAGCACCGTTCGGTTGCGGTACACCTCCGGGTTCTCGGTATCGTAAAAACAGATCGGCTGGAGCCGCTCAATGACCCCCTCCAACCGACCGTTCAGCGCGTAATGGCGGTCGAGCTTGAGGATTTTCGGGTACTCCGTGGCTTTCGCCCTATCCCCGTTGCTCCACAGGCTCTCCACCAGCTTTTCACCGGGCCGAAGACCCGTGTAGACGATCGGTATCTCCGTTTGCGGTTCGTAGCCGTAGAAACGCACCATCTGCTCGGCCATCTCTTTGATCGATACAGGTTCACCCATATCGAGCAGGTACAAACCTCTCGGCTCTCCGACCCCGCCGGCTTGAAGCACCAGAGAAGCCGCCTCCGGGATGGTCATAAAGAAACGCTTACTCCGCGGATCGGTGACCGTAACCGGTCCCCCTTTGAGGATCTGGGTGCGAAACAGCGGCAGGATGCTGCCTCGGGAACCGAGAACGTTGCCGAAGCGCACAACCAGAAATACTTTTCCGGGACTGCGCTGCCGCAGCACCAGCTCTTCGGCGATGAGCTTGGAAGCTCCGTACACGCTGTTGGGATCCACGGCTTTGTCCGTGGAAACCAGGAGGAAACGCTCCACCTCCGCCGCCAGGGCTGCATCGATGATATTCTTGGTCCCGAACACGTTGTTTTTCACGGCCTCCACGGGATTGGCCTCCAGCATCGGCACGTGCTTGTGAGCGGCCGTGTGAAAAACGACGTCCGCCCGGGTTCGTTCGACTATATATTGCATGAAGTCCCGATCCTGAAGCTCCCCCAGGATCGGCACGATCGTGGCCTGCTCTCCGACACCCTCCTCCTGCAGCAAACGCAGCTCCCGTTCGATCTCATAGATGCTGTTCTCACCGTGTCCGAAGAGGAACAGCCGCTCCGCTCCTCCGGATAGAAGCTGCCGGCTGAGCTCGGCCCCGATGCTGCCGCCCGCTCCGGTCACCAGGACTCTCTTGCCCCTCAAATATGCCAGGCTCTTTTTCAAATTGACCTGGACCGGGTCTCGGGTAAGCATATCCTCGGGATTGATCTGTCGAGCCTGGATCAGGTGGGCTTCCCCGTCGAGAATTTGGGAGATCCGGGGTACGAAACGTATGCGGACAAATCCTGCCTTGACCAGAAGCCGGAAAATACTCTTCAACCGATCCCGCGTGGCCCCGGGAATGGCGATGATCGCCTCATCGGCGGGAGTGGTCTTGAGCAGCGCAACAACCTCCTGAATCGGGCCGAGAACGGGAATGGAATGAATGCGGGACCCTATCTTCTGCGGATCGTCATCGAGAAAAGCAACGACCTTGCCGAAAATCCCCTTTTTTCGGATTTCCCCGGCCAGGGTGATTCCGGTAATGCCTGCCCCAATTATGTATATGCGGTTGTCGGACCTGTGCGGAGTCATGGCTCTTCTAGATTCTCGGAATATTCTGCGGCGTCACTTAACCAGTTATGCCCTTGATAGATTTCGAGAGGCGGCTTGAAATGAGAAGTTCTTCGCCTCAGCTCGAGGGCGGTAGATCCGCCGACTTCTCCAGGGCGTCGAAGCCGAAATCGATCAGGAAGGAATCTTCGTAGAACTCCAGGCGAATCCGTGCCCGCCCCTTCCGACGATCGACCTTGACCACACGCCCTTCCATCCCCTTCAAGGGTCCGGAAATCACCCGGATGCGATTGTCCCGATCGAAGAACACTCTGGACCGCTGGACAACCTCACCGTAGGAGAGAAAGTGGAGAAGGATTTCCCGATCTCGTTCATTTAGAGGCTCGATATGCTGATTGTCCTTGAGATAGCGCAAAAAACCGGAAATCCTCTTCAGGGCCCCGTACAGAGCCGGCGGAATGGATTCGACCTGCAGGAACAGGTAGCCCGGGAAGATCGCAGCCACCGAGTCCTTCCACTCGCCCTGGCGACGGATGCGTAGTGCTCTCCTGGGCCAATACAGCCGCTGCGCCGGAGGCTGGAGGACCTTGTCGGCTTGTTTGATATACTGTTGCTCTTTACCGGTCCGCACTTGAATGACGAAAAAAGCCATATCGGTTACGAACTACGGTACCATGTTCGCTTCTGGCTTTTCAACGCGTTTGCACCGATAATGGGATAAACTGCAAGCCTACGGAGCCGTCCATGAAACTCAAGGCAGTCGTGCTGCCGTTCCTGATCCTCTCCTCCCTCGCCTGTCACGGACAGACTTTTATGATCGCGGCCACCGAAGTACGGGATGGAGTGCAGCTCAGCCGTCCCTTCGCCAGCCAGGAGGGAATGATCGGGGGGATGTTTGATTTGGGATTCGTGAGTTTCGATACCGGATTGTACGCACCCGCCGTGGATTGGGTGGTATTGGATTTCCGGGAACCCCTGGCCATAGCCCGAGAGGGTTTGGCCCGATACCTGCTCGCCGCCGAAGTGCGATCGATCACCGAGCCCAGAGATCCGGCCGCCCCACGGAGGGATGCGGGGGAAAGCCCGGTCCAGAGGTCGCTGAAAATCGAAACATCCGTGCGCTACTATCTTTTCGACGTCGGGAATACGACCCCTCTCGGCAAGGGGGAGATTTTTTTCAACAATGAAAGCCCTGAAAAACTGGAGCTCACCTATACGGAGTTCCTCTACTCCGTGGGTCGGGATATCGCCGGCCGGGGCGTCGATCTGATGAGAAAAATCACGGAAAAACCTTGAAGGAGCTTCGCTTGAGCCCGGGCAACAACCTCCATTTCGCTTTTCTCTTTTTCCTGCTATACTGTTCATTCAGGGGTTGAATCAGCCGATGTAAGAGAAGAGGGGATATCTCTTACCATGCGAAAATGTAGACGAGTACTGCCTATCATCACGCTGTGTCTCTTCACGGTTGCGGCCTACAGCCAGCAAAGCTGGCAGGGAAACGCAGCTGCAGCCCGTGGCGGCGAGTTCGCCGCTCCCGGCTTGTATGCCGCTTCCAACGCCTTTCCGGAAAATACCGCCATCCTCGTTCAAAACGCCCAGAGCGGACAGAGCGTCCGGGTAACCGTGACACAGCGAATCCCCGGCACGGCAAGTGTCTTTCTCCTCCTCTCCGAAGAGGCGGGAAAACAGATAGGGCTGACAGGATCCCAGGTGATCCGCGTCCGGGCCAGCGTGGTCAGTACCCTGGGCACGGACTTGAGTGATTCTCTGCGCGAAGAGCCGTACAGCCCCGACCCGGATCTCAATCCCTCATTGAGCGTCACCGAAGAGCAGCTGCTGTCCGTCTCCGAGGCGCAGCCCGAATTGGAGACCGGGCCAACCGTGGAGATCGCTCAGGCTGCCACGCCCGAACCGGAACCGGCGGCGGAGCCGTCAACCGAGCAGGAGATCGAGCCGCTCGTCGAAGAAGCCGAGCAAGCCGTGGCCGGGGAACCTGCCGGGATCGCCGAGACACCAACCGAAGAGCCCGCCGGCAGGGCGCTCACGCCGGAGGAAAAACGGCTGCAGGAACTGGCCGACAGAATCCCGCAAAAACAGCTGTACATGCCCCCCCGGCAGCAGGAGGTCTACGCCCTGGCACCCGAGCCGAGCCCGGTCCGGGAAATGGAGGAGGAAATCGCGGCTGCCGAGCAGCCCGCGGAAGAGGTGGCGGAAGCCGAGGAAGCGCCGCCGGTGGAAGAGAAGCTTGAGAAACTCCCGGAAGAGATCGTAGAGGCCGCCGAAGTCGAGGAAGAAATCGAAGCCGTGGAGGAGGGACCGCCCAGGGTGAGCATGCTCGGACCCGAGGCTGAAGAAGAGCCGCTGGAGGTCGCCCTGCCGGGTCCGGAGGCGGCCGAGCCGGAAAAACCCAGCCCGGAGGGAACCCGATTGCCGGCTCCGGAGGAAGAGACTCCTCTGACCATGGCACCGGAGGAACCGCCCACGGGCGAGATCGAGGAAGCCGCGGTTGCAGAGGAAGTCGTCGAGACTCCCGTGACTGAGGAACAACCGGTCGAAGAGGTGGCCGTCGCCGAAGAGGAAGAGCAACCCGCCGTCGAGGAGCCGGCTGCGGAGGTCGCCATAGCTGAAGCGGCAGCGGAAGAGCCGATGCCGCGCTCAGCGCAGCTGCCCTCCCGGACGTACTTCGTGCAGCTCGGCGCCTACTCCACCCGGACCCTGGCGGAGAAGCTTGCCGGGGATCTCACCAAGAACTATTCGGTGACGATCCTGCCGGCCAGCTCGGGAGGCAGAAACTTCTACAAGGTGCTCGTGGGACCGCTGAACGTGGATGAAAGCGGCACTCTGCTCTACCAGTTCCGATCCCGCGGTTTCAAAGATGCCTTCATCAAATACGTCGAGTAATCTCAAACCCGAACAAGCAAAACAGGAAATCGACGAACTCTGCGAACGACTCAATCGCTATCAATACGAGTACCACGTGCTCAGCCGCCCCAGCATTTCCGACAGGGAATACGACCGCCTGTTCGACCGCCTGCTCGAGCTGGAGCGGGCTTTCCCTCAAGGCCGCCGGGCCGACTCGCCCACGCAGAGAGTCGGATCGGACCTGACCCATGAGCTTCCCGAAGTCCGCCATACGATTCCCGTCTTGAGCCTGGACAAGGCCTATACGGCGGAGGACCTCGAGGCCTGGATCGTCAAGACCAATAAGAACGCCGATCAAGCTCTCTCCTACGCCGTAGAGGAGAAGATAGACGGTGCTTCGATCGTCCTGTACTACGAAGAGGGCGTGCTGAGCCGGGCCGTCACCCGCGGAAACGGCATCGTCGGTAACGACGTGACGCCCAACGTAAAAACCATCCGGGCGGTCCCGCTGCGCCTCGGCCGGCCTGAAACCATAGCCGTACGGGGGGAGATCTTTCTGCCCCGGAGTCTGTTCGAGCGCATCAACTCCGAGCAGGAGACACCCTACGCCAATCCCCGCAACCTGGCCGCCGGCACGCTGCGCCGGGTGAAGAGCGCGGAGGTAGCGGCCGTTCCCCTGGATATCTTCGTCTACGAGGGGCACTTCTCCCCACCTCCCCGGACGCACATCGAGGTCCTGGAGCAGCTGGAAGAGCTTGGTTTCAAGCTCAATCCGGACACGGCCTTTTTCTCCGGGCGGTACGATCCGGCGAAAATTCGAAAGCGACATCCCGCCTGGAGCGTGGGGGAACCCGCCGAAATTTCCCGCTACCTGGAGCTTGCCCGTAAGCGCCGCCTGGAACGGGACTACGAAATCGACGGGCTGGTCGTCAAGGTAAACGAGCTCGCGGCCCGGGAATCCCTAGGTTTCACCGGCCACCATCCCCGCTGGGCGATCGCCTTCAAATTCGAGGCCCCGGAAGCGGAATCGGTTGTGGAGAATATTGAGGTCCAGGTCGGAAGGACGGGCCGCATCACGCCGGTGGCCCGAATCAGACCCGTGCTCCTCTCCGGATCCACGATTTCCAACGCCACCCTGCACAACCAGGACTACGTGGATCTTCTCGAGCTGGCCATCGGGGATCGGATCAGCGTGTCCAAGCGGGGCGATGTGATCCCGGCGGTGGAGCGGGTGGTGGAGAAGAACGAGCTGGGCAACACCACCTGGAAGATGCCGAAAAGCTGTCCATCCTGCGGCGGGGAACTGGTACGCCGGGGGGCGCATCAGTTCTGCCCGAACCCGAGCTGTCCCGACCAGGTTCGCGGCCGGATCCGTTTCTTCGTGGGTAGAAATCAGATGGATATCGAAAATCTGGGGCCGGAAACCCTCGACCTTCTCATCGACCGCGGCCTGGTGCGGGACGTGCAGGACCTCTACGCCTTCGACCCCGCCGTACTGCTCGAGCTTCCCGGCTTCGGGGAGAAAAAAGTTCAGTTGATCCGGGAAGGCCTGGCGAAGAGCAAACAGCGCAGCTACCGAAACGTCCTGGTCTCTCTGGGGATCCCCGACATCGGGCAGAAGGCGGTGGAGCTGCTGGCCGAAGGGGGTTACCGGGATATCGACTCACTGCTGACGGCCGCCGAACAGATGGATCCCGAGGCATTCACGCGGATCCACGGCATCGGCGAGAAGATCGCCCGGACCCTGATCGAGGAGCTCAACCGGCCGGTGGTCCGCCGGCGGATCGAAGCACTCGAGGCGGCGGGGTTGAGCTTCAGCGAGGAGGTTCCGGCGGACAGGGAGCGCCTTACCCAGAGCTTCAGCGCTCAGACCTGGTGCGTTACCGGCAGCTTCGAGCACTTCAAGCCCCGGGAGCTGGCCATGGAGGAGGTGAAGCGTCGGGGCGGCCGGGTCACCTCCAGCGTAACCTCCAAGACCACCCACCTGTTGGCCGGACCCGGAGGGGGGAGCAAGCTGGACAAGGCCCGGGAGCTGGGCGTACGGGTCGTGGACGAAGCGGAATTCCTGGAAATGCTCGATTCCTAAACCATCCTCGAAATACATTATTGACGCCCCACTCCCTTCGGTTTACAGTTAGAGAAAATCAATTCACACATGGAGGAGGTGGAAATCCATGAAAAAAGCATTGTTACTGCTGCTCGCCTTTATCATGGTTGTGGCCGTTCTGGGCTGCAAGAAGAAAGAGGAGGCGGCGGCTCCGACGGGTCCGAAGTACAAGATCGGGATCGTCTTCGACATCGGGGGACGGGGGGATCAATCCTTCAACGACTCCGCCTACAATGGCATGAAGTTGATAGCCCAGGAGTACAAGGGCTATATCAAGGATGATCCGAGCAACGTGAGCTACGGAACGGAGATCGAGCTGAAGTACCTGGAACCGCAGTCCGGTGGCCAGGACCGGGAACAGCTGCTGCGGGCCCAAGCCGAAGAAGGCTTCGATCTGATGATCGGGGTGGGATTCCTGTTCACCGACGCCATCACCAAGGTGGCTGCGGATTTCCCGAACCAGCACTTCGGCATCATCGACGGGTTTATCCCGGATCTGAATGCAGACAGCAACATCACCTGCCTGTCCTTCGCCGAGCACGAGGGCTCCTTCCTGGTCGGCGCCATCGCCGGGTTGATGGATACCTCGGGTAAGGTCGGTTTCATCGGCGGGATGGACATCCCCCTCATCCACAAGTTCCACGGGGGATATTTCGCCGGAGTCATGTATGTGAACCCGAAGCTTCGGGACCCGAAAGCCCTGCTTGCTCAATACTGCGGCAAAGATCCCGGTGCATTCAATGATCCCAAGACCGCTGAGAGCATCGCCAAGAACTTCTACAATCAGGGCGCCTCGATCATCTACCACGCAGCCGGCGGTTCCGGAGCGGGTCTGTTCAAGGCGGCCAAGGACTTGAACAAATTGGCCATCGGCGTTGATTCCGACCAGGGCCTGATCTACGCCTCGAGCGACAGTGCCGAAGAGAAGGCCATGGCCGAACACATCCTGACCTCCATGCTCAAGCGGGTCGACAACGCCATTTTCCTCACGGGGCAAGAGCTGATCGATACGGGCAAAGTCACCGGCGGCTATCACGAGTTCGGCCTGGCAGACGACGGGGTCGGCTATGCGGTCAACCAGTACAACAGGGACAAGCTCGATCCGATCATGGCCCAGGTGGACGAGATCAAGGGGAAGATCATCAGCGGGGAGATCGCCGTACCCAACGATGATGCCAAGGTCAAGGAGTGGGCTGAAGCGACCTTTTAATGCCATAGGGTAACAACGGCGGGACGGACCGAGTCTTCGGAACGTCCCGCTTTTTTAATCCTCGAGTTAGCTATGGGAGCTTAGTGATGTCCGACACTCTGCTGGCGATGGAAGAAATCACCAAAGTTTTTCCCGGCGTACGGGCCAACGACGGGGTCAGCTTCGACCTGCAGGCCGGGGAGATTCACGCTTTGGTCGGCGAAAATGGCGCCGGCAAAACCACCCTGATGAAGATCCTCTACGGGCTGCAGAAGCCCGATTCCGGAACGGTCTACCTGCGGGGTGAGGCGGCGAGCATTCGCAATCCTCGGGATGCAATCGCTCAGGGGATCGGCATGGTGCACCAGCACTTCATGCTGGTTCCTCCCTTCTCGGTACTTGAGAATATCGTACTGGGTGAAGAGACCCAAACGGCTGGTGTGCTGCGGATGAAGGCGCCGGCCGAAAAAGTTGAGGAGATCATGGCGCGCAACGGTCTGCCAGTGGAGCTTTCCCTATCCGTTGCGGACCTACCCGTCGGGCTTCAGCAGCGCGTAGAAATCTTGAAGATCCTCTACCGCGGTGCGGAGATCCTGGTCTTCGACGAGCCCACCGCGGTGCTCACGCCTCAAGAGGTCGACGAGCTGTTCAAGACCTTCCGGATGATGAAGGAGCAGGGCAAGGGGATCATCTTCATCAGCCACAAGCTCGACGAAGTGCTGGACATCGCCGACCGCATCACGGTGATCCGCCGGGGCAAGGTCATCGAAACTCTGCAGCGCGGCGAGGCCACCAAGGCCAAGATCGCCGAGCTGATGGTCGGCAAACCCGTCCTGTTGGAAGTGAAGAAGGAAGCCGTCGTGCCGGGTGCTACGATCCTGGAGGTACGGGACCTGCACGAGACCGGGGAGCGGGGACACGGCGTTCTGGACGGGGTGAGTCTCTCTGTCAAAGGCGGAGAGATCTACGGAATTGCCGGCGTGGAGGGAAACGGTCAGAGCGAGCTGGTCCAGGCCATAACCGAGCCGGTGAAGCTAAACCAGGGGGATATCCTTCTGCAGGGGCAGAGTATCCTCTCCTGGGATGTACGGTTGCGCCGGGACTCCGGGATTGGTCACATCCCCGAGGACCGCCAGCGTTTCGGCCTGCTGCTTCCCTTTTCCCTGGCGGACAACCTCACCCTGGGCCGTCACCACCGGCCGCCCTTCGTCAGAGGCTCCCAATGGATCGATTCGGCGAAAATCCGGGACTACGCCAGGCAGACCATCAAGAACTTCGACATCCGTACCCCTTCGGAAATGACCCCCGCCAACGCCCTGTCGGGAGGCAATCAGCAGAAGGCCATCGTGGCCCGGGAGATGAGCTTCGAACCGATCCTGCTGGTGGCCGCCCAGCCGACCCGGGGCGTGGATATCGGTGCCCAGGAGTTCATCTACTCCCAGCTTCTGGAGGCCAGAGAAAACGGCAAGGCCGTGCTGCTGGTGTCCGCGGACCTGGATGAGATCCTCTCTCTGTCGGATCGCATCGGCGTGATGTTCAAAGGCCGCATAATCCAGGAGCTCGGCCGGGCGGAGGCCACCCGGGAGAAGATCGGTCTGTACATGACCGGAGGCGATCAAAATGCGTAAGCTTCGATTCGACAAATACCGGCTCATGGAGCTGCTGGCTCCCGTGTTGGGATTTCTCGCATCCATCGTGGTTCTGCTGATCATCGCAGCGATCGTGGGGGAAACCCCGGGCAACGCCATCAGGGCGATCTTCAAGTTTACGGTCTCCAACGCCTCCCGGCTGGCCAGCGTGTTCTCCGTGGCCATTCCCCTGTTCATCTCCGGGCTGGCCGTGGCCATCGCCTTCCGAGCCGGGGTGTTCAACATCGGCGTGGAGGGACAGTACTTCATCGGCGGGCTGGTCGGAGCCCTGGCCGGCATCTACCTGCCCCTGCCCAAGGTGATCCATCTGCCCGTGGTAGTGCTGGCCGCCATGGCCGGAGGTGCCCTGTGGGCGGCTATACCGGCGGTGTTGAAGATCACCAAGGGGATCCACGAGGTGATCTCCACGATCATGTTCAACAACATCGGCTTCGCTTTGGTGAACTTTCTGGTTAACGGTCCCCTGTCGGGACGGGGAGAGGCGAGCCTGGAGCCCCAGACCCGCAAGATTCTGCCCACGGCCCTGTTCGGCAAGCTCAATCACTGGTTCCAGGCCATCGGGCTCAACGTACCCAACCACGTGTACCTGGACTACTCCCTGATCGTGGCCATCCTCATGGGCGTGCTGGCCTACATCCTGCTGTTCCGCCTGCGCTTCGGCTTCGAGATCCGCGCGGTAGGTACCTCCATAGATGTCTCCCACTACGCCGGTGTGCGGGTCAAGAGCGTGCAGCTGGGGGTTTTTCTGATCAGCGGGGCCGTTGCCGGCCTGGTCGGCATGCAGGAGATCTTCGCCATCCGGGGACACTACACCTTCGAGATCGCCTCAGGGCTCGGTTTCGACGGGATCGCCATCGCCCTGATCGGCCGCAACTCACCCGTAGGGGTCGTCTTTTCGGCCATTTTATTCGCCTTTCTGAAACAGGCGGGCTACGGCCTGCAGCTGTACACCTCGGTCCCCAACTCCATCATCTACATTATTACCGGCCTGATGATCATCTTCATCGTTGTCATCAACGAGATCGTGACCCGCTATATTCGGGCGCTGAGAAAGAAGGAGGCTGCCTGAGATGGATCTTTCGATTGTCGTGAATTTTCTGTTCAAGGGGCTGGAGATCTCCGGCCCGATCGCCTTTGCCGCCCTGGGGGCCGTTTTCTGCGAACGCAGCGGTGTGATCAACATCGCTTTAGAGGGCTTCATGGCGGTGACCGCCTTTACGATCGTATGGGGATCGATCGCCTTTCAAAGCATCTGGATGGGACTGCTGGTGGCCATCATCACCGGCGTCATCATGAGCCTGATCCATGCGGTGGCCACCATAACCTACAAGGTCAATCAGATCGTCAGCGGGGTGGCGATCAACATCATGGCCATCGGTATCGGCCGCTTCCTCTCCCAAAACATCTTCAACCAGGAGACCCAGTCGCAGCTGAACCCCTACCTCTTTCCTACGATATTCCACATCAATTCCTTCGCCTTTGCCCTGATCCCGATCACGGCGATCTGCTGGTTCGTGTTGTACAAGACTCGCTTCGGCTTGCGCCTGCGCGCCGTGGGGGAAAACCCGGAGGCAGCGGATACCCTGGGAATCAACGTGCACCTGATGCGTTACACCGGAGTGATCCTCTCCGGGGTGATGTGCGGCCTGGCCGCGGCGGTGCTCTATCCGGCCAAGTGGATCAACGGTATGACCGGGGGCAGGGGGTTCATCGCCCTGGCCGCCATGATCTTCGGACGCTGGCATCCGGTGGGGGCAGTGCTGGCCGCGCTGCTGTTCGGCTACGCCGATACCTTCCGCATCATGTTCGAAACCAAGATCCCGATTCCCAGCCAGTTCGTGCAGATGCTGCCCTACGTTCTGGCCATCCTCGTGCTGGTGGGGATGATGGGCAAGGCCAAACCACCGGCGGCGGACGGCATCCCCTACGAACCGGGAGAGTGATCCGGGGCTGCAATTTTACTCGCTCAGCCGCCGCAGTTCCTGCTTGACCCGGGCGAGGACCTGGTTGTAGCGGTCCTCGAGGATCGTCATGTTTTCCCGCAGCATCTTCTGGAAGTCCGGATCCATGGCCGGATCGATCTTGACCCGGGCACCTACCTGCTGGCTCATGGCCTGCTCTTTCTGCTGCAGAATCGGCTGGAATCTCTGCTCCACCGCTTCAACGACCCTCTTCCGCTCCTTCAAAAAATCCTCCAGGAACTGTTCCATCTGGTTCAGAAGCTTGCCGAGGTGTTTGCCGTCGGCAACCAGGGCGTAAAAACCCTGCCCGGCCTTCTTGCCCTGGAGCAGGGACATTTCATCCAGGGGAAGTTTGAGATTGGCCAGCAGGGCCTGTAAAGCTCCCTCTTTGATGTGACGAAGGTGCTTCTTGTCGAGGCCCTCCAACAATTTCTTTAGATCAACATCCTCTTCCGACAGAAACTTGGAGACCGCCTTCTTCCCCTCGGTCATGAAGGTGTTGGCCTCCAGGGCTTCCTTGTTTGCCTCCACATCCTGTGTGCGCTCCAGCGCGATTTCCAGGGCCGATTTGATTTCTGACATGGTTCTATCCCGTTTGCATTCTGTATTTTTTACAATTTACTCACGAAACCCTCGTGAAATCAAGTTGACGGTGGCTCAGCCTATCACCTCTTGATCCGTGACGATCCCCTCCAGCAGCTCATCGTGATCCGTAACCGGAACCCGTTCCACCAGCTGTTCGGCAAAGGAGAGACCCACGGCCCAGGAGAAGCGTCCCGCCGGGTGAGAGGCCCGTAATCGGTGCAGGAAGCGGTCGTAGAAACCTTTTCCCCTTCCCAGCCGGCGCCCCTGCCTGTCAAAGGCTAACCCGGGAGTCAGGACGAGCAGACGCTTTCCCGTAGGCACGGAGGGGTCGATCAACGTCCACGCAGGATCGGGCTCGAGGATCCCGAACTGATTGGGAATCAGGTTTTCGGTGCGCCCGTCGTAAACGTAGAAGGCCAGATCCTCCCCCTCGATACGGGGG
Source organism: uncultured Spirochaetaceae bacterium (assembly GCA_964588525.1). Lineage (GTDB taxonomy): Bacteria > Spirochaetota > Spirochaetia > SZUA-6 > DRHE01 > JAFGQJ01. Next base: position 33,005 of record CAZPQC010000007.1, on the reverse strand, counting down.
ATGGCCACCTGCTTTTTCTCCCGATATGCCCGGGCCACGATGAAACGGGTATCCACCTCACCGCCCATGGGAATGTAGATGAAAACCCACTCCCCGCCACTCCACCAGGAGGTCGCGAACAGCCGCCCGGCCAGGGATTGACTCCTGCCCTCGATCTGCAGCCCATCAAGTGCGGCCAGCCGGGCCCTTACCTGCGCACGCACGGCTCGCTTCCGGGCGGCGATATCGGTTGATGATTCAGCCACTGGAGGATCCCCCTCTTCCGTTGATCTTTCCATGAGCATGTTGCCGGAAAGGTTCCCCGAATGTCACGGCGATCCTGTACAATCGACGACCTCGGCACAGGTCACGACGTGGCCGGCCCAGGCCGCGATCTGCCGCATCCACTGCTCCGTCTTCGCCTCCAAGGTTTCCGCGCTGATGTACCGCTGGACGACGTCTCCGATCCCCGCCATCAGTCACGCACCTCGAAGACTTCCGCCGCCCGTTTCATCTTGCCGATGATGTCCACCTGGAACGGGCAGCGCTCCACGCATACTCCGCACTCGGTACAATCCGATCCCTTGGCGGTCATGGCTGCGTACCGTTCCCGATTGGTGCTTTCGTGGCCGGGTCCGTGCCCGTAGTGCTCGACGTAGTCCAGGCAGCGAATCAGGTCCGGGATGGGTATCTCCTGGGGGCAGGGAAGGCAATGTTTACAGAGCACGCATTGCCCGCGCAGCCGTTCGGTCAGCTCGTCGTGCAGCGGCCCGTAGGCTTTCTCCGCTTCCTCAGCCCGAATATAGGCCAACGCCTGCCGCAGCTCATCGGCGTTGCGCGGTCCGGGCACCACGGTTGCCAGGGGTTGGGAAAGCACGTAGTGCAGGCACTGCACCGGCGAAATGCCGGTCGGGCGGCCTTCGGTGTGCAGGAGCCGGCCGCCGTAGTAGGGCTTCATGGCCACGACGCCCACCCCGAGTTCCGCGGCAAGCTCCAGGAGCGCCTGACTCTCCGTGTCCTCCTGATGCTGGTAAAGATTGACGGGAAACATGAGAACATCGATCAATCCGGACCCCATAGCCTGACGGGCGATATTCGGGTAGTGGCTGCTCAAGCCGATGAATCCCAGCCGGCCTTGGCGCCGGTACGCCTTGAGATTCTGAATGGATTCCTGGGCCCACCCCTGCCAGACCTCCTCGGTATCCACCATGGTGAGGACTGCGATCTCCACGTAGTCATTGCCTACTCTGTCGAGTACCTGCTCAAAGCACCACCGACAGCGATCGACAGGCTCGTGGGCGATGAATCCCCAGTGAGCGGCAAGGATCAACCGGTCCCGATATCGCCGCAATGCGGGGGTGATGGCCTCCCAATGCTCGGCGTAGATCCCGGTCGGATCGTTGTAGACCAAATCGACGTAATCGGCGCCGGCCGACACGGCCAGGTCGAAAACCTCGCGCATATTCCGCTGTTCTGAGCGTAAATGCTCGACTCCGAGCCCGATGACGCCGACCTGCAAGCCGGTTCTGCCCAGGATGCGTTTCTCCATGTCAGCGGCCTGTCCCACGAATACCCCTGTTGTTCGTTCCTTGCACTCATGAACTCTACACGATATCTTGATTGTCGGGAAGCGACGAACGCCATTCGCGTGCACTTCACGGGTGCGGGCAGCTCGTTCGGTCGCTCGACCGGAACGGAGGAAAGAGAGATGAATAACAGGAAACTGCGAGCGGGAATGATCGGCGGAGGAATCGGGGCGTTCATCGGACCGGTTCACCGCATGGCCCTGGAGCTGGACAACAACGCCGAGCTTGTAGGGGGGGCGTTTTCCCGGGATCCGGAGAAGTCACAGGCGAGCGCTGCCCGGCTGTATCTGGACCCGCGGCGGGTCTATCACGACTACCGTGTCATGGCGGAACGAGAGGCGAAATTGCCCGAGGACCGGCGGCTCGATTTCGTGGTCGTAGTCACCCCCAATTCCGCCCACTTCGAGATTGCCCGTACCTTTCTTGAACATGGGTTTCACGTGGTCTGTGAAAAACCCGTGGCTTTGTCCCTGGAAGAAGCGAAAACCCTGCGGAAAACCGCTGCAAAGGAACGACGCCTGTTCATGATTACCCACGCCTATACGGGGTATCCGATGGTGAAGCAGGCGAAGCAGATGATCAAAAACGGCGAGTTGGGAGACATACTGAAAGTAGTTGTCGAGTACTTCCAGGGTTGGGTGCCCTTTCGCCTGCACGGCGCGGCCAAAGGAGACAAAGCCTGGAAGTTCGATCCGAAGGTGTCGGGATCGTCCCTGACCATGGCGGACATCGGGATACATGCGGAAAATCTGGCTCACTACGTCACGGACCTGGAGATAGGAGAGCTGTGCGCCGAGGCGACCTCCTTTTTGGCCGGAGGAGGCCTTGAGGACGACGCAGCCGTGCTGATCCGCTACCGGGGAGGCGCCAGAGGGGTGCTCAGCGTATCCCAGACGCTGACCGGGGAACACAACGGATTGACGATCCGGGTTTATGGTACCAAAAAGAGCCTGTTCTGGAAGCAGGAGCAGCCGGAGACATTACTCGTGCGGGACCTCAACCGATTCGACACGACCCTGCACAAAGGAGGACCGGATCTGTACGAGGAGGCCAACGCTGCCAAGAGGCTGCCCAGCGGTCATCCCGACGGTCTCATCGCCGCCTTTGCCAATCTGTACCGGGCCTTCTTCCAGGCGATTTGGCGTCAGCTGCGCGGGGAAGAGGACTCCCGGGGGGATTACCCGAACATCGATGACGGGGTGAGGGGGATGGCTTTCGTGGAGACGGTACTGGAGAGCGCCGCTTCCGACATCAAGTGGATCAAGCCGAAGGTGTAGAGCGTTCGAGGCGGCTTTCAGATGAAATCGAAAGGGAATGAGATTCTACAGCTCCATCCCCGGGATACGGTGGCCGTGGCTCTGACCGCCCTGAAGGCCGGAAACAGCGTCCGGCTTGAAAATGAAGTGCTGCGGATCAGGCAGGATATCCCGGCGGCCCACAAGGTCGCCCTCCGGCCGATCAGAGCGGGAGAACCGATTGTCAAATACGGGAGCCCCATCGGCATTGCAATATCCGCAATTGAGCCCGGCGATTGGGTGCACAGCCACAACCTGGAAAGCAGTCTCCGGGGATTGGGGAAATACCGGTACCGCCCAACCGCTGCAGAATCCTCCGTAAGAGGTTTTCCACCCTGTTCCGGATCGTTCATGGGCTACGAACGTTCCGACGGCCGGGTGGGTATCCGCAATGAGCTGTGGATTCTGCCCACGGTGGGATGCGCCAACGGCCTGGCCGGCACCATGGCCGCCCGCTTCCGCAGCGAGCTGCCCCCCGGCATCGATGGATTACGGGTGCTGAGCCATCCTTACGGTTGCGGTCAAGCAGGAGAGGATCACCGCCGTACCCAGCGCATGCTGGCCGCCATGGCCGTTCATCCCAATGCGGGGGCTGTCCTGGTACTGAGCCTGGGCTGCGAAGACAACTGCATCGAGGAGTTTCGTCCGGTGATCCAGCAGCTGCAGCCCCTCCTCGATTCCCGGCGGATCCGCTTTCTGGAAGCCCAGGAGGAGGCAGAGGAGGTAGAGGCGGGATTGGACGCGCTCCGCCGCCTTGCCGCCTACGCCTCCGGATTCAAACGAGCCCCCCTACCGCTGTCGAGGCTCGAATTGGGGATGAAGTGCGGCGGCTCCGACGCGTTTTCGGGAATCAGCGCCAACCCGCTGGTCGGAGCGATAGCCGATCGGCTGTATACCTGCGGTGCGGCTACCGTGTTGACCGAGGTTCCGGAGATGTTCGGCGCCGAACAGCATCTGCTGGATCGCTGCTGCGACCGTGAGGTCTTCGATCGGGCTTCAGCCATGCTGAACGGCTTCCGGCAGATGTTCATCGATCACGGTCAGCCGATCCACGAAAACCCCTCCGCCGGGAACAGAGAAGGAGGCATCACGACCCTGGAGGAAAAATCCCTCGGCTGTGTGCAGAAGGGAGGATCCCAACCGGTGGTGGATGTGCTGAACTACGGGCAGCAGCTCAAGAATTCGGGCTTGAGCCTGGCCGAGGGTCCGGGAAACGATCTGATTGCGGTTTCCGTCCTGGCGGCCACGGGGGTGCAGATGATCCTGTTCACCACCGGAAGAGGAACCCCGCTGGGCTCCCCGGTGCCGGTGATCAAGATCGCCTCCAACAGCGATATGGCTGCGCGCAAGCCCCATTGGATCGATTTCAACGCCGGCACCCTGACCGAAGGAGCTTCTCTCCAGGAGGAGGCGGTTCGGCTCTGGCAGCTGGTGGTGGAGGTGGCCTCGGGTCGGCGGACTCGAAGCGAAGAAAACGGCTACCACGAGTTCCTCCCCTTCAAGGATGGAACGACCCAGTAGTATTCTGACAGACGGAGACGGGTGATGGCAAAAGCGAAGAAACGCGGACAAGATTCGGATCGATCCACCGACTTTCAGACCGGTTCCCGGAGGCTAAACCGAACGTTTTTCCTCATCCTGCTGGCGGGCGCCGCGCTGCTGGTGTTTTTCGTAGCCAAGGTGTTTCTTCTCCCGATCCTCCTGGCTGCGATCGCCGCGGCTCTGTTCCATCCGCTGAACAGGAGAATCCTCAGACTGTTCAAGGGCAGAGCCAGTCTGTCCGCCTTGTTCTCGGTCGTGATTTTCTGTCTGATCATCCTCGTCCCGATCACTCTGCTGGGCTACCTGGTCACCCAGAACGTGATCGAGGTAACCCGGCTGGTCAACCGGAACATCCCCCAAATCAAGACCTGGCTTCAGAGTGTGGAGTCCTGGATCGCGACCCTGCCTTTTGTCGAAGGGCAGCGGGTATCCACCTTGATCGACAGCGCCAGGCTGGTCAACATCATCCAGCAGGCGGGAAGTACGCTCGTGGAAGGGGCGACCAGTCTTGCCGGAAACATTGCCCGGACCCTGCTGTTGCTGTTCGTTTTCATCTACAGTCTGTTTTTCCTGATTCGAGACGGCGACAAGGCCCTGCTCGCCGTTTCCGAGGCAATTCCCCTGCCCAAAGAGGACAAACTGGCGATCATCGACAAGTTCGTTTCGGTGAGCCGGGCCACTTTGAAAAGCACCTTTCTGATCGGGGGCATCCAAGGCACGATCGGGACGATCCTCTTCCTTGCACTGGGCATTCCCGGCGCCGTACTGTTCGGTGTCCTGTTCCTGGTTCTGGCCGCCATTCCCGGTTTGGGCCCCGCGGTGATCTGGCTGCCCACCACGGTGATCCTGTTTGCCCTGGGGAAGTACTTCCCGGGGGTGATCATGCTGGTGATCGGCGGGGGGGTGATTCCCCTGATCGACTACATTCTTCGTCCGCGGCTGGTGGGAAAAGACACGCAGCTGCATCCTCTTCTGGTTTTCATCGGGGTACTCGGCGGGGTCGCCCTTTTCGGAATCTGGGGACTGTTGTTCGGACCGCTGGCCATGAGCGTGGCCGTGACCCTGATAACCATTTTCAAGCGCATCTTCAAGGGGGAGCTCAAGGAGATCTGAAACCAACGTTCGCACCGATCCCTCGGGCTTGTGTTTTTATAACGGAAGACCGTAATAGCTGAGATTGTGATATACTGCATTGTAGAGGGGGATAGAGTATGTTTACGAACCTGGCTACGAATCTGGGGAATGCTGCGCTCGAGGATATCCAGCGCCTGGAGAAGGAGATAGGCTATCCGATCCTCGCGTTCTCTTTCTACGACGTCGAGCCGGCGGAGTTGGGTGCGGACAAGCTCGCCAAGATTCAGGAATACGAAAAGGGCAAATGCATCTGCCTGCTGGCGGTCAAGCCTTGATCCGGCGAAACCCTACCGCCTCCGATACTCACTGAGGATCATCTGAACCTCGGCAAACATCTGCTCGGACACGACTGTCCCGGTTATCAGGTCCAACCCCTCCTCCATCACCCGTTCCCATTCGGCAGCGCCTTGAGCTGAAACGGAATGAATCTGCAGGCCGTTTTGCAACATGATCTGCACAGCCTCATCCTCCAGCGCCGCGGTCTCCTCGCTCAACGTGTCCAGATGCCGATCTACGATGGCGAGCAGTTCCGTCTTGAGGGCTTCGGGAATGCCGTCCCATACGCGCTCGGAGACGACGATACCGCTGAGCATCGGCGCAAGGGGCAGATCCATCATGTTCTTGGCCATGCCGAACCACTGCATCGCCGCCGCGGTCAGCGGTGTCAGCAGGAAGGCCTCCAAAAGATCGCTCTGCAGTGCCGTGAGGACTTCCGTAGGAGCGACCGGAACCACATGAAATCCCAGTTCCTTCCAGGCATCGACGATCTCGGGCGACGCGGGGTCCGCGTGCAGTTTCAGCCGCTTTGCTTCCCCGGGGGTGGCGACCGGTGTCTTCGAGAACAGGTAAGCCCAGCCTGTCAGGAACCAGGCAACGAGGGTGAAGCCCTTCTCCTCCAACATCCGGTTGAGGGTCGGCTGCAGCTCACCCATGACGTACTCCATCTCCCCGGAGGTGCGGACCACAAAGGGAAGCTGCACGGCGTAGAAATCTTCGACGATGCTGCCCAAGCCCACACCGGTGATGGCAGCCGCCTGCAGCTGATTGATCCTGATCTTGCGGATCATGCTGGGTTCGTCCCCTGCGATACCCCCGGCAAACACCTTGACCCTCAGCCTTCCGCCGGATGCCGCATTCCAGTCCGCGGCGATCCGCCGAAGCGCCTTGTCCCAAGGCGAGCCCTCGGGGGCCAGACTGCCGAGCTTGATCGTTTGGGCCGTCACCGCAGCGCTCAGCGTGCAGGACAGACACAGGCAGAAAAGTATCTTCCGAAAAGCCACCTTCGCTTAAGCAACCTCCAGGTTCATCCGCGTTGATTCTCTTGCCTCTATCCCGTTTTCGAGAATCTCCCGTATGTTATATGTACCGTATTTCCGGGCATTCAGAAAGCCGCTCCAGGCAATTTCTGCCAGCCTCCCACTGTCGAGAAAATCGAACAACCATTGCCCCGTATAGGCGGGATCCTCCTGGGGAACCCCCGCCCCGATCTCGAGAAGCCATTTCCGATTGAACACCTCCTGGGAACCGATGGTCGGTGAGATGACGATGGGAATCCCGAGACCGCAGTAGAAGGACAACTCACTCGGTTTTGTCCAGAGCACGTCCGTTTCATGGAGGATCTCGGAAAATCTTCTGAAGTACTCGTGCTTGCTGCGGCCGAATATCACCTGTAGATTCCGATTCCCGGGCAGCATCTGCTCCTTGTAGCTGTCGAAGTTGGACTTGACCTCCTCCCGTACACCGGCCACCAGGTTGAGGCGCACCGATCCCTGCCGCAGTCGATCCCTCAGGCTGCGGGCGATTTGCAGGCCGATCTCACCCTGCGCGCCTGCTCCCCCGACCGCGAAGGTGATGGTGACCGGCTCAAGGTTTCCGGCACAATTATTTGCTCTGCCCAGAATGGGAGCAACGCTTCTGTAGTACCGCTGCCGGAAGCGCCCCTCGGGGTCCAGCCGGGACAACCTCCGGGCAAGATCGAATTTAAGGCGATCCAGGCTGCTGTCTCCCAGCAGCTCGAGGGGCAGAGGGAAACCGGTCAGGGATATCTTCTCCGCAGGAACGCCGTAGCTGCGGAGGCGCAGTACGGTGCGCTCGCAGGGCGCCAGGTAGTGGATTCCGCTTGCCCCCGGGTCTCGGGCAACCCAGGCTCTGGCGACTTCGGCGTCACAGATAATGCAGTACACCGGAGCGTACCCGGCCCTGTCGGCGGCTACCGCCGGTGCCAGGTAGGAGGTAACGAGTGGAAGCGGCTTGGTTTGTAGCCTTTCCAGCATACCCCGGCACAAGCCCCTTTCGATGAGGGAATCGAGCAGCTTGACCTGAAAGTCCGGGGCGGAGAGGTCTCTGACCGGATAGTAGGGGGGGATACTGAGCAGGCGATCCATCAGGCCGAACAGCGGTGTGCCGACCAGAGGAATCGACTTGCATCGGGAGATCATTTCATAGCCATACCGCACCCTGCTCCAGAGCCGACTCTCTTCCGGTGAGCTGTTTTGTTCACCTCCGACCGTAATTATCCCGCCTTCGGCCACGGAGGCCAGCGGATAGGTGGCCCGCTGATGGCCTAATCCCATATCAACAGTTGCAACCCATGCTTTCATCACACCATCTCCTTGTCAATTGAATATTGGTCTGGCGATCCACCCGCCGCAGCCGCGGAGGGTCTTCCGAGCAGGCTCAGGTATCGCTCCTTCACCTCCCGCACCGCATCCCGCCAGGTTGTGCACAGGGTCCTGCGAGCCCCTTCACCCGCCCGGTGGAGCAGGTCCGGGTGTTCCAGGAGCATTGCGAGCTTTGCCGCATAGGCCTGAACCGAGTTTTCCGTGGCGAATCCGTTGTTTCCGTCCACGATCTGTTCCGCCGCTGCGGAACCTTCGATCACCACCGAAGGGACCGCAAAGGCGGCTGCTTCCCGTACCACCAGTCCGCAGGTATCGTAGAGGGAGGGAAACAAAAAGCAATCGGACCGGGCATAGCAGGCGGACAGGGCTTCCCGATCCCGCAGCACCCCTACGAAGGTCGCCGCGCCGTTCAGACCCAACCGAGACGACATCAGCCGCAGGGACTTCGACGCATATCCCTCACCGACAAACGCCATCTTGAATCGTCGCCCGCTTCTGTTCAGCAGCGACAGAGATTGCAGCAGGAAGGCCAGATTCTTCTCCCAGGCGTGATCCCCCACGTAGAGGAACAGGAAATCCTGCCGATCCAACGAGAGGAAGATCTCTCCCCGTCTCCGTAATTCGGCTCGATCCGCGGGCAAATCGAAATCAACGCCGTGCCTGACGACCTCGACGGCACCCCGATAGCCATACTCCCGCAGCGTCTCCACCGCAGCTTCCGTGGGCACCCACACCTGATCCACGGATGCGTAGAAATCGGCGATTCCCTGCACCACCCGCTCCACCAGCACCCGATCCAGCAGTGATGAACGGGGCATCCCGTTTTCCAGTTTATCCCTGTACTTGGAATGAAAGGTGGCTACGATCGGGATTCCCCTCTGTCTGGCGATCTTCAGGGCAAACCTGCCTGCAAAAAACGGCGAGTGGGCGTGAATCAGGTCGAAGCTCCGGGTCCGGAGTGCCCTCTGCAGGAACACGTCCAGCTGAGGCAAAGCGATTCTGTAAGGCGGGCGACCGATCAGCGGAAGGGAGAAGAACCTGTACGTCCCTGGTGATTGCGAATCCGAATAACCGGGAATCGCAGGCACCACGGCGTAGGCCGGACCCAGGGTTCGGTTCAGTTCAGAGATGTAGTTGCTGATCGTCAGCGACACGCCGTCCATGATCGGGAAATAGGAATCGCTGAACTGTCCTGTTATCGCCTGCATTTTTTTCCTCTTGGTTATAGAGAGCAATTTACATGCCAATTGAGATTGTTTGTTAATTTTTTATGGTGTAAAGAATTATTTTAGAAGCCTTTTCGGCGCTCTCTTGTCCTACCGGCAATCTTGGTTGCAAACCGGCAACTCGATTTCTTGATTGCGGAATGCAGATCGCCTACAATTCAATACAACAGGGCAGCAAGCGATCAAAGCACCGGGGGAGACAGCAGCGAGATGCCCGGGGAGGGGGCGTATTACCGTCCTACCGTTCTGGCTGAACCTGGATTACTTCTCCGTACTCCGGTTGTCGAGCTTCATCATCTCTCTGTGCATTGCCGTCTATCTGTTCAGGCTCAAACAAAGATCTGAACCTACGCTGCGGTTGGCCTGGGCGTTCACCGGGGGCGCCCTGATCAACCTGTCCACCTTTTTGGAGTTTGCCGGTCCCTACTACTGGCAGCCCTACAATCTGAAAAACCTGCTCATCCCGTTTCTCCAGGCTATCGCCGCGGCAGTTGCCGCCTTCTCCCTGTTGTCTTTCGTTTATCATTTTCCCCATTTCCAGAAACCCGATCGCCGGGAGTACCGGATCGTTCGCTCTCTGTATATTCTGGCCAATCTCCTCGTCCTGGGGTTGACCTACTACAACTTCATCTACCTCAAAAGACAGCGCAGCATCATCGGTTTCGAAAACACCTACTACATCTTTTTTTATACAATTCTGGCCGTGCAGTTTACCCTGGTTGTCTTTCTGCTGCTGCGCAAGACAGTGCGGTTTTCAACGGGCAAGGCCCGCCCCTGGTGGCGCAGGCTGATCAACCCGCAAGGCAAGGATGCCCGGGCGGCCGGCTCTCTGGCCCTGGTCCTGGTCTTACCCGCCGTAGTCTTGGGCGTGTACCTGCTCGAGAACCGGGGAATACTGCCACCTCATCTGGCAACCTATTTCATCTGGCTGGTATTTCTGCTGTTCTACTGCAGCTTCGTGGTGACCTACCTCAACCACACGGTGGAGCCCACGACCTTCCAGGTGAAGCTGGTGGGGGTGGTGCTCGTATTCGTCGTGGGGGTCCTGGGGTTGATATCCCTCTTTGCGGGCAGGGCGTACCAAGAGGACTACCTCAACAAGAACCTGGTCTCCGGGCGGCGGACCATTCATTTCGACCCCAATCGGTTCGAAAGTTATACGATCTCTGCGGTTCCCTATCGATTCGACCCGGATCTGGGAACAAAAATCGATATCGGCTACGACCAATCGGCAACCGTGGAGCTCGTTTTTCCTTTTCGATTCTATACGGACACCCATAGAACCGTGCAGGTATTGCACGGGCCCATGATCCTGCTGGGGGAGGATGCCGGCGAAAAAAGCTGGGGCGGGTACAACCCCAGGCCGGCGATTGCTCCGCTGCTGATGAACTTCGACATGAGTAAGGGCGGTGGCATCTATTTCAAGAATCAGCCGGATCGGCTGACGGTTACCTGGAACGAATTGTCCGAGTACGGACATTCCAACAGAAACACGGTCCAGCTGGTGCTGCATCGGGATGGCAATATCGATTTTTCCTACAAGGAGATACATGTAGACAGCGGCTACAGCCCGATTCAAATGTACGTCTACACCTCCGCCACAGTAACGGGTCATCATCCGGGTGCTGCCGGCGAGGCCTCCCCGATCGGGCCTAGACTGATCGGTATCCATCCGGGAAGCAAGCAAGCGGGATTGCGCCCGATTCGCTTCTCCGGCGGGCTTCCCTTCATCAGCACTGCTCCCGAAGTTCTTTTTGAAGCCTACGACATCGAGTTCTACCGCCATCTCCACAGCCGCATGGCCGTGCTGGTTGTTATTCTCATCGCCTCCAGCCTCTCGATCCTGTTTTTCCTTCCCCTTCTGTTCAAAACGAACCTGATACAACCGTTGCAGGCTCTGCACCGGGGAATGGAGCGGGCGAACAGCGGCGACCTCGAAGTGAGCATAACTCCACAATTCAACGACGAGATCGGCGCCCTGACCCTCTACTTCAACAGGATGCTGCAATCCATCCGAAAGGCCGAGGCCAACTTCCGGGCTTTGGCCGACAACGCCCGGGACGGAATCCTGATCGTGCTGGAGCAGGGGCGGATCGCCTACACCAACAGGAGCGCCGAGCAAATTACCGGGCGTTCCGGCTCCGAGCTCCCGGGCGCACCGGTTGCGGAGATCATTCGCCTTCATAAGCGGCAGATCGGCGCTGAAAGGTTGTGGGGGGACATCGATGAGCAGCGGGAGTCGAAGCACCTGGAGGCCAATGTGCTGCGCGAAGGTAAGATCGGCGGGCCCGTCGAATTGACGGTATCCAATACCTTTTGGCACGGGACACCCGCCTCCGTGGTGATGCTGCGGGACATCAGCGAGCGCAGGCGCAGAGAGGAAGAGGATCACCGATATCAGCAACGCATGATCCAGACGGACAAGCTCACGACCCTGGGCATCCTGGCCGGGGAGGTTGCCCATGAGATCAGCAATCCCAACCAGGTTATCCTGGCCGCATCCGGACTTCTCCACCGCGCCTGGTCCCAGATCCAGCCCGCCGTCACGAGGTATATTTCGGGGAAAGAACAGTTCCTGATCGCCGGTTTCCGGGAGGAGGAGTTCGTCTCCAATCTTGGCGGCTGGCTCAGAGATATCGCTGCAAATTCGGAACAAATCGACTCCATCGTCAAAGAACTGAAATCCTATATCAGAAACGAGCCCCAGGTGATGAGCAGCGTCAACCTCTCGGCGATCGTTCGTTCCGCCGTGGAGCTCATGGCCTATCACATCAAGAGAGCCACGGACAACTTCAACCTTCGTTTGGAAAACACGATTCCCGACATAAGGGGAAATGCCCAGCAGCTGCAGCATGTGGTGATCAATCTGATCATGAACGCCTGCCAGGCCCTTTCCGACAGAGACAAAGCCGTCGAAGTCGGCACGGCCGCCGATCCGGATCGGGGTTCGGTGACTCTGACGATCCGCGATCAGGGCTGCGGCATTCCCGAAGAGGATCTGCCGCGGATCAGCGAACTCATGTTCACGACGAAACAAGAAAGCGGGGGCATCGGATTGGGTCTGTATATTACGGATACCATCGTCAAGGAACACCGGGGAACGTTGAGTTTCGCGTCGGTTCCGGGCAGCGGCACCGAGGTCGTGGTGACCTTTCCCGCGGAGGAAAGCAAATGAAGAGCAACCCATCACCGTCCAATCCGATTCTTGTCGTGGATGACGAAGCCGCGGTTGTGCAGGCCCTGTCCGACCAGCTACGTTCCAACGGCATCGACAACCTGATCGGTTGTGAGGACGGCAGGCTCGTTATGAATCATCTCCGCGGACGGGACGTGGAGGTGGTCCTGCTGGATCTGAATATGCCGCAGCTGTCCGGGCAACGGCTGTTGCAGCAGATTCGCGAGGAGTTCCCCTACATACCTGTTATCATCGTCACCGCTGCCAATGAGGTCCAGACGGCAGTGGAGTGTATGACGGCCGGTGCCTTCGACTATATGGTGAAGGCGATCGAAGAGAACAGGTTGGTCAGCGGGGTGCGCCGGGCCATTGAACTAAGGGAGTTGAGGAGAGAGTACAGCGAGCTGCGTTCTCGATTCCTCACCGGTGAGCTGACCAATCCATCGGCCTTTTCCCGAATCATTACCCGGAACAAAAAGATGAAATCGATCTTTCTTTACGTCGAAGCGGTGGCGAAGACCGCCGAACCCGTATTGATAACCGGAGAAACCGGTGCGGGTAAGGATTTGATCGCCCAGGCCATTCACGAGGTAAGCGGGCGGAGCGGGGAGTTCATCGCCGTGAATGCCGCCGGCCGGGAAGAGGACAAGCTCTCCGACGACCTGTTCGGTCACGTGAAGGGAGCTTACACCGGGGCCGATGCGCCGCGGGAGGGACTCATTCAGCGAGCGAGAGGGGGGACACTATTCCTCGACGAAATCGGGGATCTGAGCAGCAACGCCCAGATCAAACTCCTCAAAATCCTCGATACAGGTGAGTACTATCCGCTGGGATCCGACCTGCCCAAACGCTCGGACGCCCGCATCGTGCTGGCGACCAACAGAGACCTGGACGCTCTAATCCAGGAAGGGGTGTTCCGAAAGGACCTGTACTATCGTGTTTCCACGCATCATATCCATGTTCCACCGCTGCGGGAGCGGATAGAGGACCTTCCGCTGCTGATCGAGCATTTCTCGGGGGAAGCGGTCAAGGAATACGGAAAAAACGATCTGAGCGTTCCGGCGGAACTTCTTGCCCGGCTGTCCGCACACCCCTTTCCCGGAAACATCCGGGAGTTGCAGAAACTCGTTAAGAACGCCGTTGCCGTGGCCGATCCCACCGCCGGGATTCTTCCCCTCCAACCCATCGTCGAAGCGACTCGCCAAAGTGTTCCCCCGGCCGGCGGCGGGCAGCTCGACTCTTGCCTGCAATTCGGCGATATACTGCCCACTCTGGAACAGGCAAGACGGCTGCTCACCGATGAAGCCCTGTCGCGGAGCGGGGACAACATTTCCGAAGCAGCCCGGCTTCTCGGCATCTCCCATCAGGCTCTGAGCAAGTGGCTTCAGCGTCGCGGCAGTTGATACACCGATCAACCAGGCCTGCCAACCCTGCAACGTAGGTTGCACTCGCCGATCTAGCGGAAAACCTCTCCGGGTCTATCTCTATGTATCAATTGGAATTATTTACACCCCTGTTTGGCACGCTACTTGCGTAATGCTGTCCATGATGACGGTTGAAAAACAATTGCCGAGGAGACCCGGCGCCGGCTACCGCCCGGCTGCGGTCAGGCAGGTCATTCGCTGCTTCTGGAACCGGATGATCGTCGCGCTGGCAATTCGAGCAATACTCATCCTATACGCCCTGGTGCAATTCGTTTTAACAAAATGTCGGGCTGAATAGGGTGCGGATGCGTGCCTGCATCACGAGGCCAGCCGATACAGTCGGGCGGTGTTCTGCGCGACGGCTTCCGCTACCTGCTGCTCGGGCAGCTGCTTTATCTCGGCAATGGCCCGCAGAGCCGTGACGGTGTTGGCCGGCTCATTGCGCACACCCCCTTCCGGTCCAAGCACCGGACTGTCGCTCTCCACCAGCAGGCAGTTCAGGGGCAGGTGGCCGACAAGCTTCTGCTTCTGCCGTGAACGGACAATCGACGGAGGAACGGAGAAGTAGTATCCGGCCTCCACGGCCGGCCGGGCTGTGGAGGCTTTTCCGTCGAAGGCGTGCATCTGCACCCGGCTGGCTCCCCGTTCCAGCAGCACGGCGATAGTCTGCCGGCCTGCTGAGCGGGAGTGGATGTTGAGGGGCAGGTCCAGATCCACAGCCAGGTCGACGAAGCGGAGGAACATTTCGCGCTGCAGCTCCTCCAACTCCGTCTGTTCGCTCTCGGGGGCTTTCTTTACGATCCAGTGGTCCAGGCCGACCTCGCCGACGGCGACAAAACGAGCTCGTTCCTTGCGAATCAACTCGATCAGAGTCTCTGCCTCCCCGTAATCGAAGCGGCCCGGATACAGTCCCGCCGCAGGGAGGAGCGGCGGATACTCCGCGGCCAGCGCCAGGTTCTTGCGGGCATCCTCGAGACCCTCGCCCACGCACACCACCCCGGTTACTCCGGCCGCCCGAGCACGGGAGAGCACCTCTGAACGATCGGGATCAAAGGCGGAGTCGCACAGATGAGCATGGGTGTCGACGATCATGGCCGGCTTCTATTCTCCTCAAGTCAAAACTGTACAACACGCGAACAATCTGCTCCACTGCCTGGTGCTCAACGAGCTGGGAAACAACCTGGACACTCTGCGCAAGGCGGGCTGCTGCTCACGCCCCGGTTCTGGCGGGCGTAATCGACTGGCGGCAGCCACGCGCTTGCTGAGGACGGCAGCCCTGCATTAAGATAGTAAAAACCAAAGAAGGAGAGGGGTATGCGAAAAATCAGGGTCAAAGAGCTCGATAGGGATTCCTTCGATGTCTACGGCAGCTACCAATATATGATCAATCCCGGGACCGAAAAGATCGGCGAGGAGCCGATCGAATTTTTCCGAGATATGGTCCAGCTGAATCTGGGATCGGTGTCTAGCGCCTCGATTTCAGTCTGCCGGGTTCAGAAACGACCGTTTGTGATCAACATGGTCGAATACCACGACGGGAGCTCGGAAGGAATTCTTCCCCTGGACGGGGACATCATCATCCACGTGGCACCCGCAACACCACCGGATAAGATCCCCCTGGACAGATTCGAAGCATTCCGGGTCCCGGCAGGAACATTCGTGGCCCTGCGCGCCGGGGTGTGGCACCACGCACCTTACGCTCTTGGAAGCGATGCGGTCAATGTTCTGATCGTGCTTCCCGAGCGGGCCTACGCCCTGGACTGTGCGGCGTTGAAAATTCCCGAGAAAGAGCAGATCGAAATCGAGACCTGAGCATAGATTCGATCACGGTCGACCGTCGTTCAAACTCCGGCGTTTCTCAAGCGAATCGTTGCCACCAGTTTTTTCGACTCTTCGGCAAGCTTTTCATACGTAGCGATGTACTGCCGTACGTATTCTTTGTAGTACTCCGTATTCTCCGAGTTCGGATCGACCGTCTTTGCGGTTTGCACCGTGGCTTCGGCGGCTGAACGGATATCGGGGTAGATCCCGGAGGCAACCATACCTGCGATAGCGCTTCCCAGGGAGACCGCCTCCTGTTCCTTGGGGATCGATATCCTCTTGCCGGTCACATCGGCCATGATCTGCATCCAAAGGTCACTCTTTGTCGCCCCTCCGCAGGCGATGATCTCATCTATGCGCAGTCGTTCTTGTTCCATGCGCTCCAAAATAACTGCCGTACCGTAGGCAACTCCTTCCATTATCGCTCTGAAAACATGCGCCGGCGTGTGTTTCAGCGTCAGCCCGCGGATGACTCCCCTGCTGTTGGCGTCGACCCAGGGTGTCCGATTTCCCTGCCAATGCTCGAGAACCAGAAGACCTTCAGAACCCGGCTCTATCTGTTCGGCCCGCTCGCCGAGCACGTCGTACACCGAACACCCTCTGTTTTCCGCTTCTTCGGCTGTTTCCCGATTGGTGAAATGGGTCGTGAACCATTTGAGGATGGAACCTGTGGATATCTGTCCGGCCTCTACGACGTGGCAGCCGGGCAGGATCGCATCAGGAAAACTTCCGAAAAGCCCCCTGGCGTGAAGCTCGATGTCGGAGATGCCGATCTGCAGCTGAGAGGAGCCGGTGATGAGTGCCAGCATTCCGGGCTGCAGCGCATTCACGCCGATCACCCCGATGTAGGCATCGGCACCCCCGGCCGCCACGGGGATGCCCTGAGCCAGTCCCGTCTTTTCGGCCATTTCTGCGCTGAGTGGTCCAACCGGCTCGCCGATCTTCAACACCCGCCCCGGCAATTTTTCGAAAACATCACCGAGACCGATCCGTTCGTATAGAGATGTGGGGAGCCCTCCTTCACGGTCGTTGTAAAACCAGCGAACCGTAGTGGTGTTGATATTGGCCGAAACCTCTCCGGTCAGGCGGTAGGCCAGCCAGTCGGTGTGTTCGAAAATCGTCTTTGCCTTGGCGTATACCTCCGGCTCGTTGCGCTTCAGCCACAAAACCTTGCAGGGGAACCATTCCGCGGACACATTGCTGTGACCTACGTATTTCAAAGCCGGGTCTCCGCAGGCGGCTATTTCTTCCGCTTCCCGGGAGGCACGCACGTCCATCCACATGACCGCATCCCGCAGAGGCTGTCCTCTGTCGTCCAGACAGACCACCGTACAGCTGGTCCCATCGAGCCCGATCCCCCGTATTTCGGATGGGTCGATCCCGGCTGCCTGGACGGCGCTGCGGATGGATCCGATCAAGCCTTCTTCCCATCCGGCTATGCTCTGCTCCGCCCACCCGGCGTGACGGTGTATATTGGTGTTGGGACTCGTGCCGTAGGCAAGACAGGCCCCGTTTGCATCGAAGATCCCGGCACGAATGCTTTCGGTCCCTCCGTCAACGCCCAGAACGTATTCGGCCATAGTGCATCCTCCGTAAGCGAAGTTTTTCAGGCAGATTTTATCAGCTCGGCTTTGAGGTGTAAACAAAACAAACCAAGGGGTGTTTGGGGATCGACCCCGCCAACCCGTCCCCACCTGCAACTGTCGGTCAGTGCGTGGTATTGACAGGCAACAGGCGTGCAACTATACAATGAACGATATCTCAACACCAAGGAGGTGGTTATGAAAAAGGTTTTCGCAGCACTTGTTTTGTCGTGCTTTGCGGCGGCTCTGGCCTTTGCCGGGGGTGGCGGAGAGACGGCAGGCGCGGGGGAAGAGCAGTTCGAGATCGTCATGGTCGTCAAGCTGGAAGGTGTAGCCTGGTTCGACAATATGCGGCTCGGCATAGAGGAGTTTAACAAAGCGTACCCGGACGTCAACGCCTATCAGATCGGCGCGGACACTGCCGATCCGGCCGCACAGGTTGCTCTGGTCGAGGACCTGATCGCGAAAGGCGTCGATGCCATCCTGGTGGTGCCGAACGATCCGGAGTCCCTCGTTCCGGCCTTCAAGAAGGCCAACGACGCCGGGATTTTGACTTTTACCCACGAAGCATCCAACCAGAGGCAGATCAGCTACGATGTCGAGGCCTTCGACAACATCGCCTACGGCCGCCACATGATGGATATCATGGCCAAGTGGATGAAGGAAGAAGGACTGTGGCAGCCATTCGTCGGACACCTGACCTCGACCACCCACAACGAGTGGGTCGACGGTGAGGAAGCCCAGGCAAAGGAAAAATACCCCAGGCTCAAGATGGCGACGACCCGCATAGAGGAGCAGGAGAATCAGCAGATCGCCTACGAGAAGACCCTCGAGCTGATCAAACGCTACCCGGGTCTGAAGACGGTTATGGGCAGTGCGATGAGCACGGTTCCCGGGGCGGCCAGGGCGATCGAAGAGAAGGGAATGATCGGCAAGATGGCCGCCTTCGGCACCTGCCTGCCTTCCGTTGCGGGCGATTATTTGAAGAGCGGCGCGGCCAAATCGATCCATTTCTGGGTTCCGGCAGACGCCGGCTATGTGACCGCCTATGTGGCCTACCTCTCTCTGAAGGGTGAAACGGTCAAGGAGGGAATGAACCTCAAGCGACCCGGATACGAAAAGATCACTATTCAGAAAAACAAGGCCGGGGTGCCGATCATCTACGGCCAGGCCTGGGTCGACGTGAATGTAGACAACCTCAGCGACTGGACGAACGCAGACGGAAGCTACAAACTGTAGTCCACCGGTTGCGGACAGCCCCCCTTCATTGTACTGTAATGGTTGAGGGAGTATCTCCCTCAACCATTTTCTTTGCATCGCCTCGGCCAGGGACCAATCGAGCAATCCCGAATGCGGGAACAGGACCATGAGTGATTATTATCTTGAAGCGAAAAATATCAGCAAAACCTACGTGGGGGTACAGGCGCTCAGCGATGTCAGCCTTTCCATCCGCAGCGGCGAGGTTCACTGTCTGGTCGGTGAGAACGGCTCCGGGAAGTCCACCCTCATCAAGGTCATCGGGGGCGTAGTCCAGCCCGATTCCGGCAGGATCGTCATCCGCGGACGTGAGTACCAGAGACTGCAGGCGATCGATGCGATCCGTGAAGGGATCGAGATCATCTACCAGGACCTGTCTCTGTATCCGAACCTGAACGTCGCAGAGAACATTGCGTTCAACCAGACCATTGAGAGCAACAGCCGTGTTGTCAACTGGAAGAACGTCCGGCTGATCGCGCAGAAGGCATTGGAAGAGCTGGGGGAGAGCTTGGATCTGACCGAGCGCGTGGAAAACCTCTCCATGTCCCAGAAACAGATCGTGGCAATATGCCGGGCTCACACCCAGGACTGCAAGCTGCTGGTCATGGATGAGCCGACATCCGCGCTCACCCGTGAGGAGGTGGATCATCTTTTTTCCATTGTCGAGAAGCTGCGCAAGACAGGGGTAGCGGTGCTGTTCGTCAGCCACAAGCTGAGCGAGGTCTTCGAGATCGCCGAAAACGTGACGATCCTTAGAGACGGCCGCAAGGTCGGCGAGTTCAAGGCCTCCGAGCTCGACAATGACACGCTGATTTATCATATGACGGGGCAGAAGATAAGATACACACCGTATGAATACGACCCGCAGGGCTCGCAACCTCCCGCTCTGGAAGTGCGAAACCTCTCCAAGGCAGGGCAATTCCAGGATATAAGCTTCAAGCTGGCCGCGGGTGAGATCCTTGGAATCACCGGGCTCGTCGGCTCCGGGAGGACCGAGCTGGCCCTGGCCATCTTCGGACTGAACAAACCGGACAGCGGGACCATACTCATCGATGGGAAGGAGGTGCAGATCCGTTCCCCTCAGGAGGCTACCCGCTACGGCATAGGCTACCTTCCCGAGGATCGGCTGAACCAGGGCCTCTTCGAATCCCAGTCCATCGGTGACAACATCATCGTCACAATCATCACCAGGCTCCTCAACAAGTTGGGGATAATCGACAGGACCTCGAAATCGAACGCGATCGGCAAGTGGATCAGCGATCTCAAGATCAAAACACCCACCTCCGAAGCCTCGGCCTCGAGCCTGTCCGGGGGAAACCAACAGCGGGTCGTTCTGGCCAAGTGGCTGGCCACGGATCCGAAGATCTTCATCCTGGACGGTCCGACCATCGGAATCGATATCGGCTCCAAAAGAAACATCCACCAGATTATTCGGGACCTTGCTTCAAGAGGCATCGCAATAGTCATTATTTCCGACGAAATCCCGGAAGTACTGCGAAACTGCAATCGGGTTCTCATCATGATGTCCGGGAGAATCGTGAAGGAGTATGAAGAGGTGAGTGAGGTAGATGAAAAAGATGTGGTCGCCGTATTCAGCCATGATCAACCCCGAGGGGCTGTCAAATGAGATCACGAACGTTCCAGAGGACCGAGTTCTATCTGCTGCTGGTCATTATCGTCTTCTCGACCGTGCTCACCATCATCAATCCCTCGTTTTTGACCGTCGAGAATCTTTTCGACCTTGTCAAGAGCAGCTCGGGGATGGCCATTCTGGCGATGGGGGTGTTCGTGGTTCTTCTTTCCGGCGGCATCGATGTTTCCTTCACCGCAGTAGCGATCGCCGGACAATATATCGCCGTGAACACGCTGATTGCCACGGGAATCGATAATCTGCTGCTCGCATTCGCCGTTTCCTGTGCAGTGGGTATGGCCCTCGGTGCGATCAACGCCGTATTCATCTCCGTGCTGAACCTGCCTACACTGATAACAACCCTGGGTACCCTGAGCCTGTTTCACGGAGCGCTTCTGGAGTTCGTCGGTACGAAATCCATCAATACCGGAGGTCTTCCCAACTGTTTCAAGACCTTCAGTTCCTTGAATATCCTGAGCTTCACCCGTGCCGACGGCACAACCTACGGGTTGTCCGTATTCGTCCTGTTCTTTATAGCCGTGGTGCTGATAAGCTGGGTTATTCTGCGTTTTTCCGTACTCGGCCGCGGTATCTATGCCATCGGCGGGAATTTCACGGCTGCTAAGCGCAGCGGCCTCAACATACACCTGATTCAATTCTTCATTTACATGTATGTGGGTTTCCTGGCGGGAATCATGGGTGTCATGCATCTGTCACTCATCCGCTACAGTAATCCGAACTATATCGTCGGTACAGAGCTCAGTGTCATTGCTGCGGTGGTGATAGGAGGGGCCAGGATTACCGGCGGTACGGGGTCGATCATCGGCACGATCCTCGGCGTGGTGATGATCGTAATTCTGGAGAAGAACCTCGTCCTGATCGGGCTGTCTTCTTACTGGCAGCAGTTTTTCATCGGCCTGATCATAATCGTGGGCGTCAGTGTGACGTACATCCAGAACCGCATCCGGAGCGGAAGAAGTGCATTAACCGCGGCGGGGACCTGATGCCGGGTTCGAGTCCGCTGTCGATCACGGGGGAACAGAGCTGATGAAACGACACTCCCACAACATTACACTTGCGATCATCCTGGTTGCCGTAGTCGCCCTTATCTCCCTGGCGCTTCCCAACAAGTTCCTCACCGTCATCAACTTCGAATCGATGACCAGCCAGTTCCCCGAGTTCGGGCTGCTGGCCCTGGCCATGCTGCTGGCCATGCTCACAGGGGGCATCGATTTATCGGTCGTATCGACAGCGAATCTATCCGGCGTAATCGCAGCACTGGTGCTGGCCCATTTGACCTCCGTGCCGGTGCCCGTGGTCATCCTGCTTGCTATTTTAGCGGGTATCGGAACATCGGCGCTTTGCGGTCTGTTCAACGGGGCACTCATTACCCAAATAGGCGTCCCCCCGATTCTGGCCACCCTTGGGACCCAGGGGCTGTTCCTGGGCATCGCGGTGATCATCACCAAAGGGTACAGCATCGGCGGTTTCCCCGAGGAGTTCCTGATCGTCGGCACCGGCCAGGTCCTCATCTTTCCGGTACCGCTGATCATCTTCAGCCTAGTCGCCGTGTTGATATCGTTGATGTTGAGACACACCCGCCAGGGATTTCACATGTACATGCTTGGTTCCAGTGCTACGGTGGCGCGTTTTTCCGGAGTCAACAACCGGCGGATCGTTCTCAATACCTATCTTCTGTCGGGGATTCTCTCCGGCTTGGCGGCGATCGTGATCATATCCCGGGTAAACTCGATGAGACCGGGCTACGGCTACGCGTACCTCCTTCAGGCGGTTCTGGTGGTAATTCTCGGCGGTACCGATCCGAACGGAGGCTTCGGTTCGGTGCTCGGTGTCGTGATGGCCATCGTGCTCCTGCAGGTTATACAGAGCGGATCGAACATATTGGCTTTTACGCCGTTTTTCAAGAAATTCATGTGGGGATTCATGCTGCTGCTGGTAATGGTGATCAACTACTTCACGAACCGTTTCAGGGAGCGCAGAAGCAGGATCGTCTCTGAGTCCGGGGAAAGCGTTTCAGCCGGAGCGCAGTCCCCGTAAAGCTCGATTTTACCGGCAACTGACCGGCGTCAAACGCCGGAAGATTCGGTCGCACATTCTCACCGCATACGCGGTGAGAAAATATCGCTGATGAAGGAGCACTTACATGAAGAAATTCATCAATCGCCCCGAGCGTTTCGTTGACGATATGTTGGAGGGCATTCTGGCGGCACATCCCGACAGACTGCGCACAGCCGCGGACGATCTTCGCTGTATCGTAACGGCCAAGAAAAAACAGGGAAAGGTGGGGTTGGCAACAGGAGGCGGCTCAGGACATCTGCCGCTGTTTCTCGGGTATGTCGGTGACGGAATGCTCGACGGCTGCTCGGTGGGCGGGGTTTTCCAATCCCCGAGCTCCGAGCAGATGCTCAACGTTACCAAAGAGATCGATTCCGGGAGCGGAGTGCTGTACATATACGGCAACTACGGCGGAGATATCATGAACTTCGATATGGCTGCGGAAATGGCAGACATGGAAGGAATCAAGGTAGAGTCGTTCGTAGCTGCCGATGATGTCGCCTCTGCGGGAAAAGGAGAGGAAGGAAAACGGCGCGGGGTTGCAGGTATATTCTTCGTTTACAAGACAGCAGGTGCCAAAGCGGACGAGATGGCAAGCATCGAGGAGGTCAAGCGTGTAGCGGAAAAAACGGCGGCAAACGTGCGCACCATGGGCGTCGCCCTGACCCCCTGTATCGTACCCGAGGTCGGAAAACCCTCGTTTTCGATCGGAGAAGACGAGATGGAAATCGGCATGGGGATACACGGAGAACCGGGTATTCGGCGGGGAAAGTTGCGGCCGGCGGAAGAGGTCGCCGATGAAATGATGAAAGCGTTGCTCGAAGATCTTCCCTTTCGGGCCGGGGAGGAAGTCGCCGTGCTGCTGAACGGATTGGGGGCCACGCCGAAAGAGGAATTGTACGTCGTGCACGGGCGGGTGGACCAAATTCTCAAAGATCGGAAGATCGCGGTCTATCATGTTTTTGCCGGAGAGTTCGCGACTTCCATGGAAATGGCCGGGTTTTCGATCTCCCTCCTGCGCCTGGACGGGGAGATCAAAGAACTGTTGGCCCGGCCCGCATATACCCCATTCTACTGCCAGCCTCAGCTCGGTGTTTGAGCCCGATGAAAACGCTGACCAGAGAGGATGTACTGAAAATCATCCATTCGATCCGGGTGCTCATGGCGGAAAAGAAGGAGGAGCTGATCGAGATCGACAGCGTCATGGGTGACGGTGACCTGGGATTGACCATGACCAAGGGGTTCGACAGTGCCGATGACCAGCTGGCTCAGACCGATGAAACGGATATCGGAAAGATCCTGGTAAAGACCGGGATGACCATCGCCAAGACCGCGCCATCGACCATGGGAACTCTGATCGCCACGGGCTTTATGCGCGGCGGTAAAGCATTGATCGGAAAGGAACAGATCGATACGCGGGATCTGGCCGCTTTTTTTCAGGCCTTTGTGGAGGGATTGATGGACCGGGGAAAGGCACAACCGGGGGACAAGACGGTAATCGATTCGATAAAGCCGGCCGCGGATTCTCTGCAGGCCGCGGCGGATCGGGACCTCGAGGAGGCCCTGTCCGAAGCGCTCGAAGCGGCCAAGGGGGGGCTCGAAGCGACCAAACAGATGGTAGCCAAACACGGCCGCGTTGCGTACTACAAAGAGAAATCCCTTGGCAAGGCCGATCCCGGAGCGACTGCCGGAGTCTATATCGTGCAAGGCTTCGCCCGGTTGTGAAAGCTCAGGCCGGTGCGGCGGGCCCGGGCCGCCCCCTCCATTGATGAGAGGAAGAAGGAGCATGAAATACAGAAAACTTGGAAACAGCGGATTGATCGTAAGCGAAATCGCGCTGGGCTCGATGCAGTTCGGAAGCAAAATGAATATGGGCGGCCTGGACCAGAAACAGACCGATTCAATGGTTCGCTGCGCTCTGGAAAACGGCATCAACTTCATCGACACCGCTGATGTCTACAGTCTCGGGGAGAGCGAGACCCTCCTGGGCATTGCCCTGAAAACGGTTCGGCAGGAGATCGTCCTGGCTACCAAGGTGAGGCTGCCGATGAGCGAAAACTTCAATCGCAGCGGAGCCACCAGAGCGAATATCATGACGGGCGTGGAGAGCAGTCTCCGCCGGCTGCAGACCGACTATATCGATCTCTACCAGATCCACGGATGGGACAGCAACACGCCGCTGGAGGAGACGGTGAGGACGTTGGACGACCTGGTGCGCCTGGGAAAGGTGCGCTACGTGGGCTTGAGCAACTACTACGCCTGGCAGGCGGCGGCGGCCCTTGCCGTTCAGGAGCGTCAACACCTGGAAAAGTACATAACCGCTCAGTTGCATTACAGCCTGGTAAACCGAGGCCTGGAGTACGAGTGGCTGCCATTCGCCGAGTACTACAAGATCGGGATCCTGGTTTGGAGCCCTCTGGCCGGCGGCTTCCTCACCGGCAAGTATGAGAAAGGTCGGGCACCGTCCTCCGGGACACGCTTCGCCGAAGCGGGCCAGTTCGTCCTGTTCGACCGCAACAGAGGATTCGAAATCGTAGAGGTCTTGAAAAAAGTAGGACAGCGGCACGGGGCGAGCTGCGCTCGAACGGCCGTGGCCTGGACGCTGGCCCGGCCCGGGGTGAGCAGCGTGATCATTGCCGGCCGCACGAACGAGCAGTTGATCGACAACATCGCGGCCGTTGATCTCGATCTTTCCGAGCAGGATATCCGAGAGCTCGATCTTGTATCAGACCCGGGAGTCCCCTATCCCCAATGGATGGTCCACCAGCTCGACGTGGCCGAGGACCCCCGACCGAAGATCCTCCATCCGGAGAGATATGCGGACGGCGGACTATGGGCCGATCTTCGGGGAACCCGTTGGGAGGGCGGCTGAGAAAACGGTATGAGCGGCCGGCAGGGTGCTCAGCACTCCGCTTGAGTATCGGCCAGAACGGCGATCACACTGCCGACGGTTGCTGTTTCGCCTTCCTGAACCAGAATTTTACAGAGATAACCGGAATCCACCGACTCCACTTCCATTGTCGTCTTGTCGGTCTCGACATCGAAGAAATGCTCCCGCTTGTCCACGAAATCGCCGATTTTTTTATGCCAGCTGAGCAGGGCGCCTTCCTCCATCGTTTCGGTCAGCCGGGGCAGGACTACGTCATACTTCATGCTTCATTCTCCTGATACGAGGTCTCGAATCCCCTGAAGTACGCTCTCCTCGGTCGGTATCGATATCTTCTCCAGAATGCTGGCCGGCACCGGAGTGTCCGAGGCGGCGATCCTCAAAACGGGGGCCTTGAGCTGTTCGAAACACTGCTCGGTAATCAACGCGCTCAGCTCAGCGCCCATCCCCAGAGTCCTGTGGGCTTCGCTCACCACGGCGACCCGTCCGGTTTTTCGCGCCGAGGACAGGATCGTCTCCGTATCGAGGGGACTCAGGGATCGAAGGTCCACGACCTCCGCTTCGATGCCCTCCGAGCTCAACGCAGCGGCCGCCTTCAAGGTGAGGGAGACCATACCGGAATAGCAAAGAATCGTGGCGTCCCTGCCCTGTCTGAGCACCGAGGCTTTGCCGAGCGGAATCATGTATTCCTCCTCCGGGACCTCCCCTTTTGCGGAATACAGCGCCTTGTGCTCGATGAAAACGACCGGATCGTTGCAGCGCACGGCGGTTTTCAGCAGCCCCTTGGCGTCCCGAGGGGTGGCGGGCATTACCACCCTGAGTCCCGGTACGTGCACGAGCCAGCTCTCCAGGCTCTGGGAATGCTGTGCGCCGGCCGAGCGGCCGGTCCCTCCCTGGGTCCTGAGCACCATCGGGATGGTCAGCTGCCCTCCCGTCATGTATCGGAACTTCGCCATCTGGTTGGCGATCTGGTCCATGGCCAGCCCCACGAAATCCACATACATGAGCTCTACGATCGGTCGCAGTCCGGTTATGGCCGCGCCGACTCCAAGGCCGACGATACCGGCCTCGCTTATCGGAGAGTCCACCAACCGCTGAGCGCCGAACTCCTGAAACAAGCCGCGCGTTACCCCATAGGCGCCGCCGTAGCGCCCGACCTCCTCACCGATGATGAACACCCTCTCATCCCGCTGCATCTCCTCGAACAGAGCCTCGCGAAGGGCGTCCCTGTAGCTCATCTCCTTCATACTGTTTCCTCACCCTGCGTCTCGACGAATACGTCCCTGTACAGATCCGCATCCTCGGGCAGAGGCGAAGCTTTTGCAAACTCTACGGCGGCCTCGACCTCCCCGTTGACCCGATCCGATAGCTCCCGAAAGCTTTCCTCCGAGATGATCTCCTCATCCAGGAGGCGCTGTTTGAGCATCTGTATCGGATCCCGGCTCCGCCACTGCTCCTCTTCGCTCTTGTCCCTGTACGGGCTGGGGTCCTTGCGGCCGTGGCCGTAGTATCGGTAAGTATTAGCCATCAGGAAGGTCGGGCCGTGTCCTTCCCGGCTGTGGCGCAGCAGCTCCGATGCGCCCAGCCATACTGCTTCAGCGTCCATGCCGTCCACTTCGGCACCACGAACCCCGAAGCTTTCGGAGCGCTTGACGAACTCCAGGGAGGCCGAGGCCCGGTCTATCCGCGTGCCCATACCGTACTGGTTGTTGATGACGGCAAACATCACGGGCAGATCCCACAGGGCGGCCATGTTCATCGATTCGTAGAGGATGCCCTGATTCAGTGCACCGTCGCCGAAAAAAGCCACGCTCACTTTTCCCTCATCGAGGTACTTGCTCGTAAACCCGCCGCCCAGAGCAATCGGTATGTTGGCGCCCACGATCGCGTTGGCCCCCATGTGTCCGACGCCGATGTCGGCGATGTGCATCGACCCGCCCTTTCCTCGGCAGTAGCCGCCGCTCCTGCCGAACAGCTCGGCCATCATACGGTCCAGTTTTCCTCCCCGGGCGATGAAAATCCCGTGACCCCGGTGATGGGTGGTGAAGTAATCACCATCCTGCATGGCCAGCCCGATTCCGGCAACGGCCGCTTCTTCGCCGACGGAGAGATGAAGCATGGAGCCGGCTGTCAATCCGCGCAGAAACATCTCCCCCGTGACCTCTTCGAACTCCCGGATCCGCAGCATCGTCTCAATGAGCTGAAGGCGCAGGCTGTTGGATAGGTTGGTATTGTTTTTCATCGTAGATCAGCTTCGAACCGAGTCGACCTTGTCCATGAAAGCACGGACCCGGCTTTCATCGACTTCATTCCATGTATAACTGTCGCGTTTGAAGGTGGTTCCCACCACCGCCCCGTCGGCGATCGACAGCTGCTCTTCGACATTCTCCAGGCGAACACCGGTATTGGCCAGAACGATCGTGTCGGGAACAGCCTCTTTGACAACCCGCAGCGTGGCCGCGGAGGTGGATTCTCCGGCTATCAGCCCGGACACACATATAGCATCAGGCTTGCCGTTGAAAACCGTGGATCGGGCGATATCTGCAATATTTCGGTCGGCCAGGTAGCGCGCCGCCTCGGGAACGATGTTGTAGAGTTTTTTGATCGAATCGCCGCCCAGAGCATGTTGCCGGCGCACCACCGCCCCGCAGTTCGTGTCCCAAACACCGAAGTCGCTCGCGTAGGCGCCCGTGAAGATCTCCCGGACGAAGGACGCCCCGGTAGCGACGGCCAGTTCGATCGATGCCGTTGGGTCCCAGAGCACGTTGACTCCATACGGCACCGTTATCGCCTTCCTCAACTCCCCGATCACCCGGGCCATGCATACCGTCACGATCGGCTCCACCTTGGTCAGATACGGCAGGCTGAACTCATTCGAAAACATGACCGCGTCCACTCCGCCGCGCTGGAGCGCCTGGAGATCGGCGGCCGCCATATCGATGACCCAGGGCATGCCTTTATCCGCTTCGTAGCCCGGATCCCCCGGCATCGCCCTCAAATGGCACATTGCGATTATGGGTTTTTCCACCCCAAATATTTCTTTGACCCAGCTCATCTGTGAATCAGTACTCCTTCTGTTCGGGATTTCGCGCTCATTATAGTCGTGCCGGCAGGACGGGTCAAGGAACAGCAGCGGATCCCTGTCAGCCTGCCGTGGTATCGGACAGCTCGTGCATCAGCGATTTGTTCGTCTCGTAGAGGGATCTAAAAATTCTGTACAGAGGGCCGTATCTGCGATGAGCTTCCGGATCGGGTTTGATCAGGCGGGTGCTCTGCACCCATCGGGTCACCTCTGCCAGATCGGTGAACAGACCGACCCCCACGGCGGCCATGAAAGCGTCCCCGTAGCTGGCGCCGTACTGTCGCTCCGGTATGGTGAACTCGATATTCGCGATGTCCGAGACACACTGTAACCACAGAGTGTTTTGAACGCCTCCTCCGACCGCCCGTACGTGCAGCGCTTCGGCTCCCTCCTCCCGCATCACCTCCAGGTTGTGCCGCACGGCGAAGCCGACCCCTTCCATGATGGCCCGGTACAGATCTCCGCGGGTATGCTTCAGGCTCAATCCGAAAAACATGCCCCTGGCTTTGTGGTCGTGCAGTGGAGTCCGCTCACCCTCGAAATACGGCAGGGCTATCAGGCCCTTTGCTCCCAGGGGCGATCGAGCCGCCTCCCGAGCGAGCAGCGCGTAGGCGCTGTCTCCACCGGCGTTCTCCCGCGCAACCTCCGCCTGGGCAAACTGTTCCCGGAACCACGTGGTCAGGCTTCCCGAGGTGGACATACCCCCCAGTAGGGCCCACGTTCCCTTCTCGAGGAAGTTGGAGCTCCAGAAGTGCTCGGTCTCCCGCAGCTGCTCCGTCTTCAGAATGAAGAACAGGCTGCTTCCGAACATGAGCATCATGTCACCCGCTTCGGACACGCCGGCGCTTATTGCTTCCGCCGCGGCGTCCGTCGTGCCGGCGACCACCGGCGTTCCTTCCGCCAGCCCGGTCTGCGCTGCCGCATCGGCGGTTACCGTACCCACGATGTCACAGCTCCAGTACGGTTTTGGCAGACGCTCCGTGGGTGTGATATGCCGGGCGGCCTCTTCATGCCAGCGGAGATGGTGGACATCGAAAAGCGGCGAATATCCGCCGGCTGTGTAGATGTCGATGCTGGCCAGGCCGGTGAGCCTGTAGGCCAGATAGGCCTGGCTGGTCAGGAACCATCGGGTTGCTTCGTAGACGGAGGGTTCGTTGTTGCGGATCCAGAGGATTTTCGGACCGGATGCCTGGGAGCTCAGATGCGCCGCGCTGATGCGGAAGATCTCCTCCCTCCCCAGGGTCTGTTCCAGCGACTCGATCTCTTCAGCGGCTCGCGTGTCGATACCGTAGAGGATCGCCGGCCGCAGAGGCCGGCCGTGACCGTCGATGGGAAGAACGCAGGGGCCGATCCCGCTGGTGCCGATTCCCGCGACCTGTTCGGGTTTTATCCCGGAGGTGTCGAACAGGGCTCGCACGATCTCGGTGAAATCCTTCCACCAAACGCGATCTGCGTCGTGCTCGAAATGCCCGGATTGCGGCATGTCGATCCCGTGCTGTACGGTATGGTCCGCGACGACCTGTCCGTTCGACCGTACGAGCACTCCCTTCGAAGAGTAGGTACCGATATCCACACCAAGCAGGTATTTGTCTTTCATCGGGGCACCCGATCGCGAATCGGTTCCCTGATCATCTTTCCTCCTCAAACGAGAAATTTCCCTTTCTCGAAGATCAACTCGCCGTCAAGAAACACCTGGCCCTCCCGCCGCGTGTCCTTCACAATGTCCCAATGGATGGCGGAACTGTTCGTGCCTCCCGTGTCGGGATACGACCGCCCCAGCGCAATATGGACCGTACCCCCTATCTTTTCATCGATCAGGATATCTTTACAGAAATGGGTCACCTCAGGATTGGTGCCGAAGGCGAACTCACCGATCGAGCTCGCGCCGGGGTCCGTGTTCACCACCGCCTGGAGGAACTCCCGGTTGTTCGCTGAGGTTGCTTCGACCAGCCTGCCCCTCTCCCAGCCCAGGCGGATATCCTGAACCAGGCGCCCTCCCAGCACGCCGGGAAACTCGAAGCAGATCTCCCCGTCCACGCTCGTCTCCACCGGCGAGGTGATGATCTCCCCGTCGGGCATGTTGATCCTTCCGTCGGCCACCTCCCATCTTCGCCCTTCTACCGAAAAGCGCAGATCCGTGCCCCGGCCCACGAGGCGCACGGATTTTCCCTTAGAGAGGATACGCGCCGTTCGATTCCACTGCTCACGCAGGGCAGGCCAGTCCAGGAAGCAGGCGCGGAAGAACATATCGGTAATCGTCTCCTCGTCCACACCCGCCTGCTGCGCCAACGCCTGGTTGGGGACCCGCAGCAGACACCAGCGGGTTTTCTGCCAGCGCATCGTGGAAACCGTCCCCATCGCCTTCCGCAGCAGGCTAAGAGGCCCGGCCGGGATGTCCCAGAACACGTCCAGGTTGTGGGCGCCCCGCAGACCGAAGTAGACATCCGCCCAATCCATCCCGTAAGCCTCGATTTCCGGCACCCACCCTATCTGCTGCTCACTGCCGTACTTCAGCACCAGACGGTTCAGCTCTTCGGAGAGAAACTGGACCTGGGGGTAGGCGCCCGCCTTTATGCAGGCCTCGCACAGCGCATGAACCAGCGGGTATGATTCCACCTCAACCATCGCGATCATCACCTTCTCGCCCCCGCTGATCCCCGCGGAGTGCTGTACAAGTAGTTGCGCCAGTTTCTTCCATCTAGCATCCACCGGATATCCTCCTGTACCTGCCTGCGGTTGTTCAGCTATTGTAACTCCTTTGCCTCGCCGTTTCCATTCCGATTCTCTCGGACCGGAGGCACGCGCCGGAACGGTTTTCCCGCAGCGATCTGACGCATTCGCCCTTGCGAGCTTGCAAGCACGGAAGATTTCATTGATACGCCGGGATATGCCGACCGGAGCCGCAAGCAAACGGCGCACGTATACCAAAACAGTGCAAATTGATAGATTGAAGGACGCCGTTGCTGGGTCAAGTCTTGGGTCCAAGAGGAGGCGGCGGCATGGCAAAGGATATGGATTGACTGCGCGTCCGCAGGATGGGAGAGGAGGCAGCTGATGCTTCAGATCGATTTGACCGGAAAAATCGTCCTGGTTCTGGGAGGAAGCCGGGGTATAGGAGAGGGTATCGTCAAGCTGCTGTGTCGTGCGGAAGCTGTGGTAATATTCACCCACACGGGGAACCGGGAAAACGAGGCCCGGATGGCGGCGCTCCTCGATGAGATCACGCACGAGGGTGGACGAGCGGAACACGCGGCATTGGATGCCGTTGATGCGGCAGGCACTGCGGAATTGGCCGGGATGATCGCAGAAAAGCACGGGAAGATCGACGCTCTTGTCTGCAACGTGGGGAAAAATCAGGCCATGCCCGTTGAACAGATCAGCCCGGAAAGTTGGGCTGAAAACATCGAACTCAACCTGAGCAGCTCATTCTACGGTATCCAAGCTGTGCTGCCCTACATGATCAAGGCCCGTTTCGGGCGCATCATCCTGGTCGGTTCCACGGCGGTATACGATGGTGGAAGCGGGGCCATCGATTACGTGGCGGCAAAGGCGGGAATGAGCGGCCTGATGGCCTACATCTGCCGCACATACGCCCGCAGGGGGATCACCTCCAACATCATCCATCCGTCGGCGATCGCGACCGAGCTGTTGATGGCGCGGTATGCAGATGAAGACAAGAAACGGAAGCTGCTGGCCGAGATACCGGTGGGCCGCCTGGGAAAGCCGGAGGACATCGCAGGACTGGTGGCCTTCCTCCTCAGCAGCTGGGGGGACTACATCTGCGGTCAGCAGCTGGCGGCCGACGGGGGCCGGACCCTTTTCAACCGCCAGTGAGCATAGAGCGGTACATCGAAATATGAACAGGTTTCCATCCTTCAGCCCGTTCGGTTAACAGGCATTATTCCAATACCATTCCAAAGGGTTACAGCCCATCATAGACATTCTTTCTGTGTCGAATCCGGAGTATGATAATAAGCAGTTGCTGTTCTCTTATTTCATAAATGATTCTGTAGTCGGAGAACCTATAGCTGAACAAACCGCTGTACCTGCCCTTCAGTTTTTTCCCGGAATATGGATCTTTAACAATTACACCCTCGATCAGTTTGAAAGCTCGGCGTACGACTGCCCGGTCGAGTTTTTTCAGTTCCCTGAGGCATCGATTTTCGATTTCCACCGCATACATGTGACTAAAGACCGAGTTCCTCCTTAGCCTTGGCAATAGGCGTAGATTTTCCACCTCTGCGTTCCAGCGCCAACTCTAAGTCCTCAATTTCCTCGAAATACTCCTGCAACGCCTTGTTCACAAAGTAACTTTTCTTTCGGTGTGTATCCTCAGCAATCTTGGCCAGCTTTTCAGCCAATTCTTCATCAATTGTAATACTAATTGGTTTCGTAGCCACTTCGATTCCCCCAAAATCATATAAAAAAGATAAATACTATTAATATGCTAAATAATATTCCTTAATCCGCGCATTGTCAATCGGATTCAGCCGGTTGTGACCGCACACTTTTTGGTTATCGGGAAAGACGAGATATTACAAATACTGATCCCATCGTTGTGTTGAGCGACAAAAAAACCTTGCCGGCAGGAAACGTAGTTTCCCCTCACCTCAGCCGACAAGGTTTTAACAATCGGGCTGGGCGGATTTGAACCGCCGACCCCGCGCCCCCCAGACGCGTACGCTAA
>CAZPQC010000006.1:0-52006 GCA_964588525.1 uncultured Spirochaetaceae bacterium | reverse complement strand
GGTGGCGGTGGTAAAACTGGAAGGCCGGCCCGAGGCGGCGGTTGTCGATGAACTGAACCACCGAGTACAGCTCCTCCAGCCGATTTTCCAACGGCGTGCCGGAAAGCACCAGCGCGTAGGGTGAGATCAGACCCTTGATGATTCTGCTGGTCTTGGCCTCCCAGTTCTTGATCCGCTGTCCCTCATCCAGGATGATCAGGTCCCAGGCCGCTCGTTCGATCGCATCCAGGTCCCGCAGCACCTGTTCGTAGTTGCATACCGTAAAAAATCTCCCCTCAGCGTACTGCAGAGCCCGTTCGGCAGCGCTGCCCAACACCAACCGGCATTCGCGGCCGGTGAAGCGTTCGATCTCCAGCCGCCACTGGCTCTTAACCGAGGCCGGGCAGATCACCAGCACGCGCTCGATCCCGGCCAGGCGCGCCAGCAGCTCCGCCGTACCGATCCCCTGCACCGTCTTGCCCAGACCCATGTCGTCGGCCAGAATCGCCCTGCCAGCCCCGGCGGCAAAGGCGATTCCGTCCAGCTGGTAGGGCAGGAGCTCCTGGCGGAGAAGCTCACGGCGCAGGGGGTGATTGACCGGATCCTTCCGGATCGCATCAATCTCCTTTTTGATCCTGTCCCGCAGCAATACGGCCTGGATGTGCTCCTCCGCGTCCCGGTAGATGGCCACCTGCCTGCCCAGCGCCTCCAACCTACGGATGCGCTCCAGCAGGTCCCGCACGTCGGTCACCGCCTTATCCGAAACGGGAGCGATCAGCTCGGCCGCCTCCCCCTCAAGCGGCTCATAAGGGGGTAGCACCCTCAGCTCTATCTCCCGGCCGTAGCGCAGCACCACGCTGACGTGCCTGCGCCGGTAGGGCTGCCGGAGCCGCTCATCGGGAAACCGCCGCTTCACCTCGCTTTGAACGAACATGATATGCTTGCAGGTTCCCAGGGTGTTGACCTTGAAGTCCGGGCAGGAGCAGTAGCAGTCTCCCCGCTTGAATCCCCGCAGGGCCACCCGATAGGTCTTGCCGGAGGCGTGGCTGGTCACGCTGTAATCGGTCCACACTGACCCGGGATCCACCGATTCCACGCTCATCCTGTCCTTTCGCATGCGCTCGGCCCGCTCCTCCAGGGCACGCTGCAGCAGCTCCTCGTCACTGAGAGTCTCCAGGGGCGCCTTGTCCGGCGGCGGAATGGCCAGCCCCAGGGCCAGCTTCTCCTCCAGGATGAGAGAGAAGGCCGCCCCGACGTGCTCGCAGGCCGTCTCGCAGCTGCTGCAGCGGTAGCGCAGCATTCGGTTGCGGGACGGATCCAGCCGGATCGTGACTTCCGATCCGTTCATGTGCACGAGGAAGCGGTTCGCGTCCAGATCCACCTGGGTGGCGATGTCGATCTCATAGCGTCCCCCCTGGCGGATAAGGCGCTCTCCCCCCGGTCCGAGAAGCTTCCGGGCTTCCTGATAGCTCAGGTGTGATAGTCTGTCTTTGAGGTTCACCGGTTTCCCTCCCCATTCCCGGGATATTTCGAAGCCTGGTTGCAGGAGAATACTAAAATACCCGCGTTTTTAAAAGAATATAGACTTCCATCACCATCATAGGAATCAGACCCAAGCCTGTCTATATAAGAGCTGCGCTACGTCCGGGACAAGCAGCAACGGGAAGTCGATTTCCCGGTGCTTCGCGTCGGGGAGTGCTCAAGGAAAGACGCAATTTCCCCGGGCGCAACCTCCCAGCGCTGTCGGCAGTGTCAACTTTTTTAGTGCAATTTGGATGTATGTGATGAGGGGAGAGTCCTTCAGTCTCATGCTCCTGGATCCACCCGCTGGACGAACAGTGACCATCGATGGCAGATTAGGTTGTGGCTTCCGCTTACCTTCTCCTGATCAATGACGTTCTGAAAGACCATATACTCGGCTGCAGCCCTGCTGAGAAACAGCGCCTGCTGGAAAAGCTGGAGTTCCTGGCCAACGGCATCTGGGACGGGGGCGTGCGGGTGAAAAAGCTCAAAGGCATCTCTGGCAAGGCCGTCTTCGAGGCAAGGCTGAGCCGCGGGCAGAGGATCCTCTTCACCCTGGGCAGACACCAGGATCGCATCGCCATCTACCTGTGGGGGATCGCCGCTCATGATGATGTTAATCGACTGGGCCGCTCCATCGTGCCACGAAACGCCCCCTTTCTCCTCTTCGAACCGCAGAGCACCGAAGAATGGCCCGAGCTCCTGGTGGATGAGTTGCCGGAGTATCTGTTCACCCAGGAGAGCGTCGAGGAAAAGGCTGCGGAGGATCATGGGCCGCAGCGCTGGCTGGTGCTGAGCGAGGCGGAGTGGCGCAGGCTTCTTGCGGAAGCGGAGCCGGGCAGCCTGGATATCCACCTGTTCCTGACCTCCGAACAACAGGCCGTTTTGGACGGGGACCTGCCTCTGCTGCTCTCCGGCACGGCGGGCAGCGGGAAAACAACGATCCTGGTCTACTCCCTGCTGAGGCCGGGATATCTGGACAAGCGCCGGCTGTTCCTCACCTACAATCCCCTCCTCAAGCGCTTCTCCAAGCGCCTTTACTGCGGCCTGATCAAGAACACGGAGCTGGAGCTTGCGGCGGAAGAGAGCCGTGAGGCGGATCGCGCCGGAGGGGCGGACGGCTGTGGCCGGGGAAAAGATGCGAACGGCTCGGCAGGGGCTGGAGGTGGCGAAAGGTCGCATCCGGACTTTCTACTCTTCGGCGAGCTGGTGGAGGCGATCCTGGAGTCGGGAAGTCATTGTGGGAAGGAGGGGAACGAACGCCGGACGGCAGGTCAAGGGACCGGCCTGGAAACCTTCGAAGGGATCTTCCGCAACCACGCCCTGTACCGCCGCTATGACACGGAGCTGGTCTGGGAGGAGATCCGCTCCATCATAAAGGGCGCCAAGCCGCCCCTCAGCCTCCGCGAGTACTCCAGCCTGGCGCAAGCCTGCCTCCGCGGGGATGCGGGCAGGCGGGAAATCGGCCGGCTTCAGGACTGCCTTTTGGGCCTCAAGCCCTTCGAGTTCTTCAATAAGATCGAAGCCCTGCGGGAGCGCAAGACCGGATTCGAGTCTTTCGATCAATTCGTCCAAAGCCTTGCCGATCCAAAACATGCGGCAAGGGACGGCTTCTCCTACATGCTCGCCGGGATCGGCAGGATCCTGGAGCGCAGGACCGGCAGCCTGGCCAGCCCCCTGCTGAGCCTGGCGGAATACCGGAGCCTGGGCAGAAAAAGGGCTCCGAACTTCCTCTACGACAGAGAGGAGATATACTCGATCGCCGAATACTACCAGCAACGGCTGGAGGCGGAGGGACTGGAGGATGAGATCGATCTCTGCCGCCAGGCGATCCATATTCTGGACGCCAACCCGGCCGTCACGGAGCGCTTCTCCTACGACCTGGTTGTCTGCGACGAGGTGCAGGACTTCGTGGACATCCAGCTGTCCCTTGTCCTGCGCCTGGTGCGCTCCCTGTCCGCCCTCGCCTTCGCCGGAGATCCCCGGCAGATCATCAATCCCAGCGGCTTCCGCTGGGAGGAGCTGCGGCAGAAGTTCTTCGAAAGAGGGTTGAAAGTACCGCAGGTTCAGTACCTGAGGCTCAACTTCCGCTGCGTGGGCAGCGTGGTCCGGCTGGCCAATGCGCTGCTGTCGCTCAAGCAGCGGCTGGTCGGGCTGGGCGGCTCGGAGCTGAGGGAGGACTGGAAGTTCCAGGGCAAGCCTCCCTTCCTGGTCACACACCTGGCCGAGGCGCAGATGGCTCGGTACGCCCGCCCTCAGGGCGCAGGGAGAATCGTCCTGGTGCGCAGCGACCGGGAACAGGCCAGGGCCAAGCGCCTTCTGGACACCGAATTAGTCTTCACCATCTACGAGGCCAAGGGGCTGGAGTTCGACGGGGTGCTGCTGTGGAAATACGCGCAGGACGACAGGGCGGTGGACATCTGGCGCCGCATCCGCCGCGGCCAGCCCTTCGACCAGACCCACGCGCCGCATATCCGCCACGAGATCAACCTGCTGTACGTGGCCGTCACCCGGGCCCGCAATACCCTCGTGGTATATGACGGGGCTAAGGCGGCGGACGTCTGGCAGGTGGAGGAGCTGAGGCCTCTGATCCATCAGGGCAGTGACGAGCAGCTGCTGTCCGGAATGTGGAAGCGGATTTCCACCCCCCGGGAGTGGGCCGATCAGGGACGCTACTTCTTCGAGCGGGGATTCTTCGATGCCGCGGCGGAGAGCTTTCGAAACGCAGGAGACCGTGACCGGAAGGAGATCGCCGAGGCGTTTGCGGCGAAAAAGAAGGAGATCTGGAGCCAGGCGGCCGAGTTGTTCGCCCGCCAGAACGTGCTGAACGAAGCGGCGGAATGCTTTGAAAAGGGCGGGAGCTTTCGCGAGGCCGCCAGGCTCTGGAGGCGCTTCGGCGAGCAGGAACGAAGCCTGCGCTGCACCATCCGGGCTCTCGAGCAGGAGGGCAAGTACGGCCAGGCGGCCCGGGAGTGGGAGCAGCTCGGTGAGATGGAGGCGGCGATCAGGAATTGGGACAGGGCGGGGAACTACGGCAGGCTCGGGGACATACACTACCAAAGAGGGGATTACCTGCAGGCCGCACGGATGTACGAGAAAAAGCGCAGCTGGAGCGCCGCAGCGGCGAGCTACCGCCGTATCGGGGAGACGGCCAGGGCGGCGGAGCTGTACTTCAAGGATAAAGACTACAACTCCGCCGCCGGACTGTACCGGAAGCTCAAAGACCAGGAGCGGCTGCTCAAATGCTACGAGCTCATGGGCGATCATTACGCCGCGGGCCGGATCAGGGAGAAGCGAAAGGAGCTTCCCGAGGCTGTCCTCCAGTACCGTCTCTTCGCGGAGGCCGGCACTGAGAACCAGAACAGCCTCCTGAAGGAAGCCCAACGCTTCGAACGAGGGCGGGGCGTCCTCAAGGCAGCTCTGCGCTACTCGGCCCTGGGCCTGGCTGACAAGTCGGCCCCGCTTTTCCTGTCCAGGAAGCGCTTCGATCTGGCCCGCCGGGATTTCCTGGAGCAGGGACAGCGCCTGGAGGCGGCGCAGTGCCTGGCTTCCATGGGGGAGAACCTGGAAGCCGTACGGGAACTGGAGGAGCTCGAGTTTCCCGACAAATGGGAGCGGATTCTTGAGCTCCTGGACAAGCATCTGAAACCCCGCTGGTTCATGGATCCACACAGAGCCGAAGCTCTAACCAGGGAAGCGGATTCTCTTCTGAAGCAGGGCAAAACTCAGACGGCGTTAGTGCGCTTTAGGGCCCTCGGGGATGAGGAAGGGATCTACGCTGCATTTCGCAAGATGAAGAGTGACGAGGAGGCACTTCGTTACTATCTGGACAAGGGCATGGTCAATTGGGCGGAGGACTATGTGGATGACCGCGGGGAGGACATTTCGGTTTCGGACGGACTGTTGACCTACCTGTGCGAAAAAACGGAAGCCGAGGGTGACTGGTATCTTTCATCCGAGGGCAAATGCCGCCTGGCTCTGGACCTGTTTGTCCGGCGCATGAAGGAGGCGCCGGAGAAGACCCGTCCCCTTCTCACGCGTGTTCTTGGAAGCATAGATCACTATATGCTCTTTGATGAGGATCTTTCGGAAGAGATCTTTCAGCTTTACCTGGAATCCCGGCATCCAAACGCGCTGGCCGATCTTGCCGGAGCGTACCTCTACCTCCGGGACAGGCTGCCGGAGACCGTAGAGCGCTTCTTCGAGAAACTGCGCGAGTTGGCCCGGGAGGAGGGAGATCGGGAGCTGCTGGCCTGCGCCCTTCAGCTTCTGGACCCGGAAGGCTGCTCGACGATCCTGGAAGAGCTGCCCGCCGGTCCGGACAACTACCGGCTGTTCGCCAGGCAGCAGGAGCTCTACCGTAAGGCGGTCGAGTTCCTGCTTTCCGGACAGAACCTTTCCGAGAGGGCGCTGCGGGACGCCGCCTGGATCTGCAGAATCAACGATGACTGGGAAGGGGCTGCCAGAGTCGAGGAGCTGCGGGGTGATCTCAAACAGGCCGGGAAGCACTATCTCCAGGCGGTAAACTACGAGGAAGCCTTGCGCTGTTACCGCCAGGCTGGAGACGTGCCGGGGGAAGCCCGGGTGCACGAGAGGATGGAGGATTACCAGGGCGCACTTGAAATATGGCAGGGTTTGAGACGGAAACGCGATGTAGAGCGCGTGCGGAAGAAGCTCGAGCGCTCCCGCTCCGAAAGGGGCCAACTCGATCTGTTCTGAAACCGCTGCTCGGACCACTCGCTGCCTGCCGGGCGGTCGTGCAGCAGCCCAACATTTTCGGCCACCTGTACACATTCACCCTCACTGGTTAAGGTGATAATCTCATCAGGAAGAGAACCATGCTGGAAGATCCGAAAACCAAGGCCAATGAGCTGCTCGAACGATTCAAGGGGGACCGCTACGTCCACGACAGCGGGTGCCTGGACAAGGCTGGTAAGCTCGCTTCCGGGCTCGGCTCGACCACCGATGATCACGATCCAGGCGTATCAGCGAAAGCATGGAATTCCCACCGACGATCTCGACGCCATCGGAGGGCATTACGAAGCGCCGGTCAAGATAGTATGCGTAGCCCACCTGTTTCAGTAATCCACATCCCTAATTCAGCTCGGGCTCACCGCCCGCACCAGGGATGAAGCCCTGACTGTTCCGCACGTGATCAGTGAGCAGGTGCTTGAGCCTGTGATTCTGCTCGGTCGGTGTAAGCGAGGGATCAACTTCTCTTCATCCGTCTTTCGACGACCCGTGCACCTGGTATTCATAATA
The DNA here is from genome assembly GCA_964588525.1 of uncultured Spirochaetaceae bacterium. Lineage (GTDB taxonomy): Bacteria > Spirochaetota > Spirochaetia > SZUA-6 > DRHE01 > JAFGQJ01. The sequence goes on along the minus strand of CAZPQC010000006.1, from coordinate 45,244 downwards.
CTTGCGCCTGAAAACAGGAGGGGTCGATATTTGGAGAGGCTCATGTCAGACTGCACAGCGATGATGCATATGAAATGCGGATCGGTCTCAAAATCTGGTGAGGGGTGACCCTCGTGTCGGTTCGACTCCGACCGCCGGCAAAAAAATCGATATTTAATAGAAAAGCATTATCAGGGGAGTAAAACCGGATTATGAAATCACGTATTCCCTTCAGGACTATTTAGACAATCACGGCCCACAGTCACAACAAGCAATCGGGCTGATGAGTGAATAACGTATGTAAAAACAACGGCCAGGAGCTATTCCGATCATAGTGTCTGCTCGTCACAGAAACCCTTGTTGAAGGCGGGGCTCATGCGTTGCCCCCGGCATTCCGCCAGGACGTCGCTCACATAGCATCTTATGCCCCGGTGCGTGAAACTCGGATCATCTGTACCCACTACGGCTGCGTACGGGAGTCTGCCGTGTCCGGGAGCTTGCGGCCGAGGATTATCAGCCAGAAGATGAAGACCACCTCGCCAAGGAACGTGAACGTCGAGAGTTTCAGTGCGTAGGACGGACTGAGCAGTGTTCCAAGCCCGTCCACAACATACCCTGCACCGGCGATGACCAGCAGCACACTGACGAGTCGGGAGAAGAACCCGGGGCGCCAGACCAGAAATCCTATGATCCCGAGGTGGAAGCCAAAGATGATTAGTCCGGCCTGCCAGCCTTGCTCAAAGCTCTCGAGGATAAACATCGTCCGGGTCGGATCGACCGGCGCTGCGCGCAGCGCGCTGAAAAGGCTGAAGATCACGTGCGCGTAGATCGCAGCGTACGCCAGGCGTATCCAGGCGCCTAGCAGCGCGAGGCTCGGATTCACAGCGCGGAGCGCTACGTAGAGCCCCCACGCGACCACTACGTCCAGGATCGCGACGACGATCAGACCTGCGGCCCCCAGCCGAAAGAGGCCCGCCGAGCCAACCAGGTTTGCCGCGGTAGCGCCAGCGTCCCCGGGAACGATCAGGTTGTTGATGACGCCAAAGTTGGACAGTGCGGCAATGACAGCCATAATCAACAACCCGATCCCGGCGACTAGAGCGCCCGCGCGCGGTCGAGTATCGCGACTCCATTTCTTGTTTACCATTGTATCCATCATTTATCTCCTCTTGCTAGGATTTTCTCAGTAACACTGAATTCTCTGAAACACAGCCACACGGCTCCCGAGCGCGGCGTTCGAAGCCGCAATCCCCTCACCTGTCAGCGCCGAGGGCGTCTTGCAGCCGACAATCGCCGGGGCTTCGTGGATGAGATCGCCATTCTCGATGGCCTCCACCATGAACAGGGTAAAATCCACCCGTTGGTCTTTGAGGACCATCTCACGAAATAGACGGGCCAACCAGCCGATGACCTTCACCATCATCAGGAATATCGGAGAGTACACGTCCTTTCCCTCGCGCGTGATATGCCAGCCCAGGAAGTGCGCGCCCAACGCCCCGTCAACGATGCCCATGGCCCCGCCCTAGCGGATGTAGCCCAGGTAGTCTTTCTGGTAGGCGAGCACCGCGTCCAGCGCTCGTTCCGCGGCCGCCGCATCGTCCACCACCGGATCCACCAGCAGAGCCTGCAGGGCCAGCTCCCTGGAACCCTGCAGCGCCGCCTCCACGCCCAGGTCGTTGACCGCCACCTGGTTGTTGAGCAGCCCCGCGAAGCCCTTGGGCACGCTGCCCACTTTCACGCCGCGCACCCCCCGCCGGTCGACCGTTCCGGGCACCTCCACGACGATGTCGGCGGGCAGGTTGTCGATGTAGCCCCGGTTGGGCAGGTTGACCGCGAGCTCCTCCTGATGCGAATCGCTGAGAATGCCCTCGATAATGGGGATCTCCCTCCAGTACTCGATCTCCAGGGTCCCGGCGATGCGCGATTCCGGCACCTGTTCGAGGCACCACTTCTTGTAGAAGTTGTAGAAATCCAGGATTCCCTTGTGATCAACGCTGCGGTGAGCCCACTGCACGTATTCGCCGATGTGGCTGTCGGTGGTTATGGGCAGCAGGCCGAACTTCTCCAGGATCACCCTGAACAGCTCGCGCTCCGGCCAGAGCCCGCGCCGGCCCGGCGCGCGCTCCAGGCTGCCGCGGGCGGCGTCTAGCATTTCCTTGGTGGCGCCGAGGTTCTCGTAGGACTCCTCGGGCAGGGCCGCGAAGTACTGCCCTGCCTTGGCGCGAATGTCCGGGTACGCGTCCCTGCCCGTGTCCCGGTAGCTTGCCTCCAGCAGCACGCTGAAGTGATTCAGCCCGCCGGCCTTGACCTGCAGGTTGGACCAGGGGGTGCCTAGGATCTTGGGCAGGTGCTCCATCAGGGAGACAACCTCGTGACACAGGCCGACGACCTTGAGCTCGGGATACTTGCGGTTGATGGCCAGGCAGATGCGGGTCATCGGGTTGCTCAGGTTGAACACCCAGGCATCGGGGCAGATCTTCTGGATGTCAGCGCAGATCTCCAGGACGGGCGGAATGATGCGCAGGCCGTGGAACAGGCCCCCCGGGCCGCCGTTCTCGCCGTAAACCTGGTGGATACCGTACTGCAGGGGGATCTTCCAGTCCTGCTCCCACAGCTCGTAGCGGTTGCCGACCTCGATGGCGATGACGCAGAACTGCGCTCCGCTCAGGGCCTCGGAGCGGGAGGTAGTGGCCAGCAGTTTCACCGGCAGCTTTTTCTGCTCGACATAACCTCGAGCCACTGCCTCGACCCTGCCCAGCGCCCGTGCGTCGATGTCGTGCAGCGCCACGGTGGCCCCGGCGAGGGCGCGGCTCTTGAGGATGTTGCCCAGCGAACCCAGGCCGAACATGGCGCTACCCGCGCCGATTAGGACGATCTTCGTATCCATGATTCCTCCTTGCTGCCACTGTAGCACGCGTCGAGCTTGCCGTGAAGCGGACAGGTGGCGGCCAGGGCCAGGTTCTGCGAGCCCACGGCGTTGATCCTCCAGGCGGTCTCGAGCCTGGCCTGGCAGTCCTCCAAGTGATAGATAATATGAGTAGGTCTCCTGCCTGAAAGAGATGGATTGGCTTAAAATCGTGCCGTACCCCAATTCGGGAGGAGGTCAAAATGAATGAATCAAGTGAGTTTTTTGTGGGGATGGATGTCCACAAGGACAGCATCACTTTTGAGAAGGTGGGCTGCACCGGGTCCGTGGCACTTTTCCTGAATGCATTTTCAAGAGAAAAACTGCCACTAATTCCGGTTGAAACCGGTTCGAGATCCATCAATGCGGAAACGTGCACCCGAGTTCATGCTAAACGGGACAAGGATCCCAGTTAAGACGGAGTTCAGAGAGCATGTACACTGCATGCGATATCTATGTACAAAAAAAAATAACAAAATCAAATGGCGCATGTTGTATATGCCAAAATGGGGGGCTGAAGTCTGGGCACATTGCCTCAAATCATGTCTATCTCGATATCGAAGCGGCATACTGAATAATCCAGGCGTAACCTGGAGAAACACCTCATCCCCCGCTTCGGCGATCGGAAGCTGACCGACATCAACCGGACTTATATAGAGACCTTCGTCCAAGGGGAGCAAGATTCTGCACGAACAGTAGGTTCCCGCGAGAGACTCCCTGCAGCGAGGAGCCCAGCCGGGAGGCTCCCGGGGGCCGCAGATATCAGTAGACCACGACCCATGTTCAGGAGTATCTTCTTTCTCCTATAGCTCAAGAGGAAACCCAATGCCAGGCATACATACTATCAATCACTCGGTTCGAAATGTAGCCATCATCGCCCATGTCGACCACGGCAAGACCACCCTGGTGGACGCCATGTTCCGCCAGAGCGGGGTATTCCGTAGCAATCAGGAGACCGGTGAGCGGGTCATGGACCGCCTCGACTTGGAGCGGGAGCGGGGCATCACCATCGCCGCCAAAAACTGCTCAGTCATGTGGAAAGGGGTCAAGATCAACATCATCGACACCCCCGGGCATGCGGATTTTGGCGGGGAGGTGGAGCGGGCCCTCTCCATGGTCGACGGTGCGATCCTGTTGGTCGACGCCTCCGAGGGTCCGCTGCCGCAGACCCGCTTTGTGGTCGGCAAGGCTCTGGAAGCCGGACTGCCCCTGATCGTAGTCATCAACAAGGTCGACCGTCCCGACGCCCGACCGGCCGCGGTGCTCGACGCCATCCATGACCTGCTGATCGAGCTGGGGGCGGCGGAAGAGGTCCTGGATTTCGCCCCGCTGTACGCCGTGGGCAGGGAAGGGATCGTCAAGGCCGGCCTCCATGAGGAAGTCGACAACCTGCACCTGCTCTTGGACACAATCCTAAAGCGAATCCCGGAACCGGCCTCGGAGGAAGGCGCGCCCTTCCAGATGCTGGTGTCGGACCTCTCGTACTCGGACTTCTTGGGACGCCTGGCCATCGGCAGGGTCGTCAACGGCTGCGTTGCGGCCAACGACAGCCTGATCTGCATTGGAGAGCGGGAAGCCCAGCTGCCCCTCAGGGTGAGCCGCCTCCAGGCCTACCGGGGGCCGTACCTCGAGGAAACGGATCGGGCTGCCGCCGGGGACATAGTGGTGCTGGCAGGGATCGAGAACGTACACATCGGCGACACTATCTGTACCCGGGAGGCCCCGAAGGCGCTCAAGCGCATCAACGTGGACAGGCCCACCGTAGCCATGCGCTTTATGGGCAACACCTCGCCGTTCGCAGGGAAGGAAGGCCGCTACGTCCAATCGAGCAAGATCTACGAGCGCCTGCTCAAGGAGACACTGCTCAACGTCTCGATAGTGGTCGACAACGCACCGGATGGGATCGGTTTCGTGGTCAAGGGCAGGGGCGAGTTCCAGATGGCGATCCTGATCGAGACCATGCGGCGGGAAGGCTTCGAGCTGTGCGTGGGCCGGCCGGAGGTCATCTATCGCCACGACAGCGGCAGGCGCCAGGAGCCGGTGGAACGGGTATTCATCGACTGCGAGGCCCGGCACACCGGGGTGGTGACCGAGAAACTTTCGGGTCGCAAGGCGCGGATGCTCGTCATGAACGCCCAAGACAACGGCCAGGTCAGGATGGAGTTCAGTGCTCCGTCCCGAGCTCTTATCGGCTACCGCGACGAGTTCCTGACCGACACCCGGGGAACCGGCACGATCAGCTCCTACCTGAGCGGCTATGAGGACTACCGGGGAGACTTTCCCAGCCGCGTGACCGGCTCCCTGGTTTCCGACCGGCAGGGTGCGGCGGTTCCCTACGCCCTCTTCAACCTGGAGCCCCGGGGAGAGCTTTTCGTTCGACCGGGGGAATCGGTGTATGAAGGGATGATCATTGGCCGGCACAATCGGGAGAACGACCTGGACGTGAACCCCTGCCGGACCAAGAAGCTTACCAACATGCGCGCCGCTGGCAAGGACGACGCCGTTACCCTGAGCCCAATCATGACGATGACCCTGGAACGAGCCATCCAGTACATCCGGGAGGATGAGCTGGTCGAGGTGACACCCAAGTCGATCCGGCTGCGCAAGATGATCCTGACCGCCGAGCAGCGCAAGGTGGCTGCCCGGCGCAAAGGAGCAGAGATTCGCCAGGCGGTCTAGCGCCCCAGCGGGGCGGGGAATGGTACGCCAGCCGGGGCTGTCCACTTGTCCTGCTTCATCCGACCCACCACGAATAACGGAACATACCCGTGCGGTCAGCCACTGCAGCATGTCTAAAATCGGATCTTGCTTGGCAATTAATTGCAGCAGTTACCTGAAAAACGATGCAATATTGAGACGAACCATCGTTACGAACCTTGACGATGGACGGCCGCACGGGATCAGCAGGTATCAATCCCGACGAAGACGCCACCTGCACATCTGTACTATTGCATTACAAAGGCATAGGATATGCGCTGCCGATGAAAAAGAAAGAGGACGGTGATCTTGGAAGTCTTTTTTTATAGTCTCGCAGCGCTATCACCGGCTGGAAAGGGTAATATTGGGATTTCTCGGGATCATCACGATCTTTTTCATCATTGACCTGTTCATCGTAAAACCGGTTTGGCTCGGTTGCCGGTATCTCATCCTCCACAACCTCGGAGGGTCAATCCGAAGCTTACCGGGCTCGATGAGGTGAGCATGTCGGATAGAAAGATCCGTATTTTAATTCTTGTTCTATGCATCGTTGGCTCGGTCCTAGCCGGGATCTCGTCACGTTATGATTTCTCGCGCACCCGTGACGGGCACGACCCCGCAACGGAATGGGCTGGCCTAAGGGAATTGATTGTCGGCACGCCGACGGGATCTCGAGGCGACGGTTCTACAGACACGGTGAAGCAACGGAGAGCCGAAGGCAAGGAAATCACTCGGCAGCTGTTGCGCCCCCTTCGCCGCCCGCTCACCTTCCTGAAAGAGCTGGTCGGGAAAGTCTCTCGAGCCCTTCAAAAGCCCCTCGGAGCAGCCGAATCGACTAGGCCGCAGCCGGCATCGGCAACCGGAGGGGTGCCGATCGCTTCCAGCGGCCCGGATTCGGCCGGGCGGAGTCCGAAAGATGTCGATGGGGTGCTGTCCGCCGAGACTTCCAGAGCGCGATACAGGATTAAGACTCCGGAAGAGTCAAAGGTAGAACAGCTCGTCGACACGACGTTCCGGAAATACTTTAGCACCTGTCGAATCGCCGGCAAGTCACTGACTCTCAGGATGCCCTTCGGTCTCAATGACGAGCGACAGGGTGGTCCGGGTTATTCTCAGGTGTTCTATTTGGGTGGTAAGGGCACACCGGAGCAACTGTGGCCGTACATTGATTCGGTACTGGCCTCGCAGGAGTTCGCCGAATACGTGAATGCGATCATCAGTCCCGGCAACAAGGTAGTCCTTTTTGAGCTGGAGCGACGGGCGTACTCCCTGTCCCGGGATCAGGACTTGTTCGAGTCGCTCAGGCGAGGTTCCTATCTCGGAACTCCAACCCGCATCTTCGTGCGCAGGAACGCCTCGGAGCTGACGGAGGCTGACGTGTACAATTACCTCTACGCTGTCACCTCCGTTGGGGTGGATTGCTCGGGATTCACCTTCAATATCCATGATTCCATTGCGCGGGCCTACGGCATGGACATGAGCAAGATGCTCGGTGAAAGATGGCGGATCAGCCCGAGCCAGGTTGGGAGCCGAGTCGGCCTCTGGTTTTATGATCCTGCAAACGGGTACACCGAAACGCTCGATGACCGAATCGAGAACCTCAGACCTGCCGATATAATCTTGTTTCGCGGTAGCGATGGAAGGCTTAAACATTCGGCGGTAATTCAATCCATCGATTGGGAGAAAGGACTTATCCGCTATGTCCAATGCACCGACTGGGCAGTCGAGCCGGAACGCGGGGTGCATCAATCGGAGATTCTGTTCGATCCGTCGCGACCGCAGGTTAGCCTCAAGCACTATTCCGTAATATGGACGCAGCAGGTCCGCCCGCCCTTCGACGGTGAGCTGGAGCCGAGGGACTGGCTGACCGACCGCGATCGCTATGCGTGGTATCCGGCCGCAGGCGGGAGCCTGATAGTGCGCCTACAGTATCTGGCTGCAACATTTCAAAAAAGGGAACCCCTGTTCTATGCAAACGCGGATCGCGGGCTGGAATCGTCGCACGGAGGAACGCCGGAGGCTCTGCATTCCACTCCGTAAAAGGAAAGTCCGGGGAGGGCCTCCGGATTGAGTTGTCCGTCGCCCCTACGTTACATCTTTGATCCTGTGGGCGATAAAGCTGTACGTGGCGAAATCAGAAGGCTATCTCTTCTTGACAGCGGGTCGGGGCGTGGCCCGCTCTATCGCCCTGAGCACCTCGACGATGTTATCGCGAGCTCCCCCGGCGCTGGCCATGGCGCTGTCGAGTCGTTCGGCATCCATCTCCGACTGAGCTTTGTCCATGAGCCTCCCGGCCTCATCCAATCTCGATCGCAGGTTGGCGGTATTTACCGCCGCGGTCCTAGGCAGACCGGACAGCTGGGTTCGAGCGGACTGCAGGGAACTTTTCACCTCCGCAATCATCTTGGTGATGTCGGTACGCAACTGCGCCTTTTTCTTGTCAGCCTCAGCCTTGGCCTGATTGGCAGTGTTCGTGGCTTCTTCTGCAAGTGTCCTAGCACTGTTGAAATTGCGGAACAGTCTGAATCTCTGATCCTGAGCCGACAGCTCTGCATTCAGCCCTTCCATGGCTTGTTTTGCCCGGTTCCAGGCATCCGGGGCATACTTCTGGGCGCCGGCAGCTTCCGCCGCCTCCAGGGCAGCCCCCGCCTGTTGTATCTGTGCATCGGGGGGTTTGGCGCAAGAGGTGACGAGCAGAACGGCAACGATCGAAAAGGCGAAAACAATTAATCGTTTCAAACTTCACTCCTTCACGGGGAATATGTGTTTCATGGAACAATTAGTGTGGACCATATTAAATTTCGGCCGTCAGAGCTTTTTTAATAACGAAGATGACCCCCTCATACACAATTCTCGATTTGGTTCGAGCGATCGACACTCAATGCTGTTTCCCCTGGACAATCAGTTCCGCCACGGAATCCTTGCCACCCTTCTTGGCGCTGTACATCAGATCGTCCGCCGTCTTGATCATCTCGTCGATCGAAGCGGGCATGCTGGCAAACGTAACCAAGCCCACACTGAGCGTCGACGACCAATGGCCTTCCTTGAGGGTTTCCACCAACATCCTCCGGATCCGATCGACCACAACCCGCGCACCCTCCTGCTCGGTCTCCGGCATAAGCACAATGAACTCATCTCCCCCCAGGCGAGCGACGCAGTCGATCGTTCTGACACTCTCTTGTAGAGCTGAGGCCACCGAGACGAGCAGCGTGTCGCCAGCCTGGTGGCCGAGGCTGTCGTTGACAATCTTGAAGTTATCTAAGTCGATATAGGCCACCGACAGAGACTTGCCGCTGCGCCTGGCCCTGCCGAGCTCGCGACCTGCAACTACTTCGAAGTGACGCCAGTTTCCAATCCCTGTCAGGGAATCTCGCGTCGCCAGGTGCGTTTCCCGCTCCAGCGCTCGCTTGAGCCGCACCAGAAGCATACCGACCGTCAAAAAGATAAGGCCGCGCATCAGGGAGTTCCAGTAAGGGATTACATGGCGGCTGTATTGATGGCCGGCTGAGAGATCGGCAACCAGCCAGGCTGCAGCTCCCGCTGTGGCCGTTGCCACCCCGGGCCAGAAGCCGCCCTGCCAGAAGGCGAAAGCGACGGGCAGCAGGTAGAAGATCGAGAAGGATATCTCGGTTCCCGTGAGATGGTCGACGTAGCCGATCGCTGCCACCATCCCCGAAGCACCGAGGGCGATCAGCAGGTTCATACCGGGTCTGCGGCCGTTTTTCAGGACAACTCACCTCCAAAAAGCGATGGAATACGAACAACACTGTATCAGACAACCGGGACAAATGTCTCAGTTTGAAACACTACGAAGCAAAGCCAGTATTTGCGATCTCTACTTACCCACGCTCCGTTTCTGTACCTGTGCTTTGATAAACCGGTTCAGTTCGAACGGGTCGTTGCCGCCTGTAGAGTTGGCTGCATCAGTCATACAGGACTCCTCGTTTTATTATAAAAATCGTACCCTGCAAACACACCGGGATTCCATTTCCTGTCACGGTTGCCCGTCGAATATATTGATCTCGTCGAGCTCCCGATCCGTGCGGGCTGCATAGGGGATGTAGTCGACGGCACGTGCTTTGCTCTGGAAATCTACGACAATAGTCTCCGGAGGTCGAATCCCGCGATCCACGTAATCCACCACCAGCACGGGTTTGCTGGCGGATTTGACGCCCGCCAGCAGGGCATTGCGTTCTGCCGTAACAGCCGCAGGGTTCGGCGAGGTGCCATCATAATACAGATCCTCGATTCCGATGCCGCTGATCGTATCGAGGTATGTATCTGCGGAGTCGTAGTCGAAGATCCGTTCGCCGAAATCAACGGACCGGAGATCAGCATCACGAGGACGATCGTGGACATTACTCGAAGCAGATGCAGGGGATCCACTACATGAAAGACCTCGGTCCGTATTGTACAGGGAATCCAGGGTTAATGGAATCTGCTGTATTGCCGGTACCTGGTGGTGACATTTCTGTTGTGGTTTGGTTCGAATCGGTGGCAGCTGTTCCTTCTAATCCCGCTCACAGCACCCACTTGCGCTTGATGTTCCGGAGGCTGAACAAAAACAGACCGGCCCCAAACATCAGCAGTACCGGAAAGCTCAGCCAAAGCGGCAGGATTCCCTCCCCGTTGATGGCCGCCTTCAGGATGTCCGCCCCGTAGGTGAGGGGCAAGACAAAGGAGAGAGGCCTTAGGAACACGGGCAGGGCGGAGACGGGGATGAACAGGCCGCAGAGAAACAGCATCGGGAAGCGAAAAAAGTTGGAGAAGGTCTGGGCCTCGAACACCTCGTGCACCGCCACCGAGATGAACAGCCCCAGGAAAGTACTGGTGGCGGCGATCAGCAGGATGCTCCCGATCACCGCCGGCCAGAGGACCCCGGAGAGGTCCACCACGAAGGCGGCCACCAGGATCGGCACGAAGGCGTTCAGCATCCCGAAGAGGATCGCCCCACCGGTCTTGGCGAGCATCAGGAGGCTCAACTCGAGGGGGGCCAGAAGCAGCCGCTCGAAGGAACGGCTCCTGCGCTCGAAGGTGATGGTCACCGCCAGCATGGAGGTGGTGCCGAATAGGATCGACATGGACACGACCCCCGGCAGCAGTTCCCGGATATCGAGGGGCGTGCGCGAGCGCAGGTAGAACATCAGCATCCAGGCGAAGGGGAAGATCAGGCCCCAGCTGATGTTGGGCGGCTTCAGGTAGTAGGTCTTCATGTCCTTGGCCACGATGGCCCGAAAGGCGGTCCACGAGCTCATTTTTTCTTTCCCTCCCGCTCCTGCCTCATCAACCCCGATTCGATGCCGGTCACCCGCACGAACACCTCCTCCAGCGTCGGCCGGATGAGCCTGGCCTCGGTGACCTCCGCCCCGCCCTCGGCCACGGCTTTCAGCAGGGGCAGAAGCTCGATCGAGCCCGCCGAAACCAGGCGTAGGTGACGCTCATCCGATCGGTGCACGGTGTAGCCGGGAAAGCGCGGCCTCAGGGCATCCGCCAGCTCCGCTCCGGCCTGATGCACGGCAAGCTCCAGGACCGTTTCCTGCTGGTGCTCCTTCATCAGCTCTTCCAGGGAGCCGATCCGCACGAGCCTTCCATCCACGATGAAGGCGATGCGGTGGCAGAGCCGCTCGGCCTCTTCGATGTAGTGGGTTGTGAGAAAAACCGTTGTGCCGCGGCGGTTCAGCTCGCCGATGAGTGAACGGATCTGGCGGGCGCTGGCCACGTCGATGCCGGTCGTGGGTTCGTCGAGGAACAGGATCTTCGGCCGGTGGATGATCCCGGCGGCGATGGTTAGCTTGCGCTTCATGCCCTTGGAGTAAGCTCTGAAGGGACGCTTTCCCGCCTGTTTCAGGCCGAACTGCTCCAGCAGCGCCCCGGACCGCGCCTCCCGCTCCGTTTTGTCGATCCCGTACAGGGCGGCGCAGAAGGCGAGGTTCTGAAACCCGTCCAGCTCGTCGTAGAGGTTGCTCTCGTCGGGCACGATTCCCATCAATCCCTGTGCCCGTTTCGGGTGATCGGTATATTCCCGTCCTTCCAGGTACATGGTTCCGGAAGTCGGTCGGGCCAGGCCGGTGAGCAGGTTGATGGTGGTGGTCTTGCCGGCTCCGTTGGGACCGAGGAAACCGAAGATCTCCCCCCGGTGCACGCTGAAGCTCGCCCCGTCCACGGCGGTTACCGCCTCGAAGCGTTTGACGAGGTTATCGGCTCTCAGGATCTCCCCAGCGGGTCTTTCAGCGTCCTTCAACCGGAGGAACACGGACTTCTCTCTCTGATCAGACATCGTTCTTCCCTATTTCTCTATGGCAGTGAAAGTATGCTCCTGGAGCTCTCCACGGCCCTCGCGGATCTGTTCGGGGGAGCACTCCGTGGGGAAGAGGTCCAGGGCCTGCCGGAACTCCTGCAGCCTCTCCCTATCAAGCGTGTAGTGCACCATGTAGCCATGCTTCGCGGAGCTCACCAGGCCCGCATGCTTGAGTACGGCGAGGTGCTGCGACACGGCCGGCTGGCTGATCTCCAAGCAGCGGGTTATGGCGTTCACACACAGCGATCGCTCGCCGACCAGCTCCAGGATCTTCAGCCGAACCGGCACGGAAAGTGCCTTGTGTATTTGGGCGAGCTCTCCAATGTTCATAAGTAGATAATAATATACTTATGAACTAACCGTCAAGGCATTATCGGTATTAGGAGTAGTGATGAAATTTTGCAGGCCGGAAAAATGGTGACAAAATATCTTCAGGCATCGAGCACGACCGTTATTTTGTTGCCCCGCTCATTGAAAAACACCTGCTCGGAAAGACTTCTGATGATCGTGAATCCTCGACCCTGAATATCATCACCGCTGAGTAGCTTTTCGACATTCTTCACCGCGGTCTCGTTATTTGCCGCCTTGACTCCCGGACCTCCATCTTCCACCTCCAGCTTGAATCGATCCTGGCCGATTCGAGAGAGCCAATAGAACACCTCCTTGTCTCTGTTGTTCTGGTTGCCGTGCACAACAGCGTTCTTCAGCAGCTCCCTGGAAACCAGCAGTACATTGGTGGGATCATCGACGTTCATATACTCGAGGACGTTGCGGATCATTTCGACTGCGACGTGTACGAAGGTAATATCGGAATGGAATTTGAGCAGGAGGTCCCCGGTGGCAACGGACAATTGGATCACGGCCACGATAATGCACGGTACGTGCCAAATGATGCACGTTAATATTCCATTATTATAAAACGAATTAGGTGTTAACCTGCCCAGTGAGTATTAGTCCCGGAATTAACATACAGCAATGCGGAGTGTACATGCGGCAATCCCGCCGCTGCTGTGCAGTCTTCTATGCACCGTCAGTGCGGCTCAACCGGCGGCTGAGGGCCGGGGGGCTGATACCCAGCAGTTTGGCAGCTTTGGCCTGATTGCCGCCGCTTCTGGAAAGTGCTTCTTCGATCAGGAAACTCGTGGCCTGCTTCAAAGTTGGAAATCCGGCGCCGATCGTCAACGGATCCTCCTCCAGCGGCTGGCGAGTCAATCCTACACCTGTACCCAAGGCCTGCTCGAAAGTGTCCAGAGACAGCTCTCCTGTTTTATGGCGACTGACGGCATCGAAAATCATCGAGCGCAGCTCGCGGACATTGCCGGGAAATGCGTATCTGCGCAGCAGGGCGTACAAACTTCCTGGAACCTCGGGAATGCTCTTGTCGTATTCCCGGCAAGCCTGCTGCAGGTAGTATTCGATCAAAATGTTCAGGTCATCCGGTCGCTCTCGGAGCGGCGGCACGTGGATGTGGTGCGTCTGAAGCCGGTAGTACAAATCCCGTCTGAACCCGCCGTCCAAAACCTCCTTGCGGATATCCTGATTGGTGGCCACGATGATGCGCGCGTCGGTTCGTCTTGCCAGATCGGAACCCAGAGGATAGTACTCCCGCGTTTCCAGCAATCGGAGCAGCTTGACCTGGGATTTCGCCTCCAGGTCACCAATTTCGTCGAGAAAAAGCGTGCCGCCGGCAGCGGTACCGATCAACCCCTTGCGTTCCTGTGCCGCCCCGGTGTAGGCGCCTTTCGCATGACCGAACAATGTATCGGAGAGCATGGTATCATCCAAACCGGCCACATTGACCGCCACGAATTCCCCCTGGCGGGCACTGATCCTGTGAATCGCTTGAGCGACCAGTTCCTTTCCGACACCGGTCTCCCCGGTTATCAAGACGGTCTGATTGCCCTTGGCGATCGACTCCACGTACAGCAAGACCGCTTTCATACGCTCGTCTTGAAAAATGATCTCCGAAAAATCCTCGGAGTGCTCCAAATCCTGATGCACAAGGTGATTCCGGAGGGTGATGTTTTCCCGGCGCAACTCCTGCGTTTCGATCGCCCGGCTGACCGTGGCAATGAGCTTGCTCTCCTCGATTGTTTTCACCAGGTAATCGAACACCCCCAGCTTCATACAGCTCACCGCGGTGGACACGTCGGAGGTGCCGGTGATGACGACAACCGGTACTTGCGGGTATTGTTCCCGGATCTGCTTCAGCAGTTCCTGCCCCGACACATGGGGCATCGTCAGATCCAGAAGCAGGACGTCGATTTCCGTTCGGGAAAAAATATTCATCACCTCACGACCTTCCTGGCAGGTGATGATGTTGTTCATACCGGTGGATTTGAGAATGCCGCTCAGATTGAGCAGGATGTAGTACTCGTCATCGACGATGAGAACCGGATTGCGTGGATATAGGATTTCGCTCATGGATCATGCCTTTCTCTCAACGTCAACCGGGAAAAATACCCGCACGGTTGTTCCCGTTCCCCGATCGGAGTGAAACTCCAACTCCCCGTGGTGATCCTTGATGATCGTTGAAGTCACTGAAAGTCCTAGCCCGGTCCCTCCCTCTTCACGCTTGGTAGTGAAGAAGGGATCGCAGATTTTTGCCAGGTTTTCCGGTAGGATGCCTTCACCCTGATCATGCACCTCCAGCACTACCCGCTGCCTCTCCTCATCGTAGTCTGTCGAGATCGAAATTTCCTGGCTTCGTTCAGTCAAGGCCTGGCAGGCGTTTTGTACCAGATTGACCACGATCTGCTCCAGGCGCTGGGCATTACCGTGGATAGCGGGGATCCTCGGTGAGAGCTCTACCGCCAGTCTGTCAGTGGTTTTCTTCAGCATGCTGTCCAGGAGTATGAGTGAGGATTTGACGACCACGTTCAAATTCACGATCTGCGTCATGTCCGCCTTGTCCTGCCTGGCGAAATCTTTCAGTCCCTGGACGATGGAGTCGATCCGCCGCGAGCTTTCCACGATTCCGCTGTAATGCTCGCCGATAAGCTCCTTGAGCTCCGAGTAGTTGACCCCACCGATCAGAAAATCCCCCTCCCGCTTATAGTAGGAGTCGAGGATGATCTGCATATCCGGCCACGTTTTTCGAAGGAGCTGCGCTCCCATCATCACAGCCTGATTCGGATTGTTGATCTCATGGGCGACCCCTGCCACCAGCACGCCCAGCGAAGCGAGCTTCCCGGCCTGGATCAGCTGCTCCTGCTTCTGCCGCATTTCATTCTCCGCCCTCTCCCGCTGTTGAATTTCCGCTTCCAGCTCGGAAGTTCGCTCCCGGACTCTCCGTTCCAGGTCCGTGTTCAGGCTTCGAATTTCCGCCTGAGAACGATTGATCTCCTCCACCATGCGATTGAACGCTTCCCCGAGTTGGGCAAGCTCGTCCCGGGAGGTGATAGTGATTCGCCTCGAATAATCCCCTTCCCGTACGGCATCCGTGACGTCGATCAACTGATTAACCGGTCGGGTGATCGCATGGGTCAACACAATCGCCAGAGCAACGGACAGCACGGTGGCGATGGCGATTGCTATCACCAGGAGGGAGGGAGCCGCAGTCACAAAACCCCTATCGTTCCCGCCAGCCGAAATCCTGCTGCTCAAAGCAACCACCGTATCCAGCGTATGCAGCGTATCACCCATCTCGGAGCGCATGCTCTCGATCATCTCGTCGGTCCGGATCTTCAGCGCCAAACCATCCCGGTACAATTCCAGCAGGCCGTCTCCGCCGAAAACTCCGGCGGCCCAGGAACGGTACATCCGGGCTGCCCCTGAAAGTGGGGATACATCGAGGCCGGCGGCGACCTCCATGATCTGTGCGTGCAGGATTTCGAGGTCCAGCTCCGCAATCCCCAACTGCGGAGGCTCCTCGATGGACAGATAACTCTTAAGCTTCAGGCGTATCTCGAGCAGGAGCTGCTGGAACACGGATAGAGAGGAAAGCATGGAGATTCGGGTATTTTGCTGCTCCGCCGTAAGGGATCTCCCGGATTCGGACCCTGTCGCGGCAGATCCGATTACCGCCTCCATCGCATCCGCCAGCCCGGAAACCAGCCGATACCAATCCTGGTCGGAAGCACCCAGGGATTGACGGTAGGTGTTTTCCGCCCTCAGCTCCTCGATGATGGCGTTGATCAGGTCGTGGGTCTGTTCCTTCATCTCGTTCTGCTCTTCCTTGAAGCGCTCCAGAGTTCCCAAATACATCTCATCTTCGATACCCCGCCGAATCCTGTTGAAACTGCGATCGAACTCCTGAACGGTCCGGGTGAACTCCTGGCGCAGCTGCAGGATATCATCTATCTCCTTGTCATAGGAGAGTTCCTGGGAAATGAGGACCGCCCTGTGGACCTGACGGTTCAAACCGGCCAGATCACTGCCCGGGGAATCGCCACCGAGGGAAACGGCGCCAAAGGCATCGAGAATCCGGTAGATGAACAGCAAGCCGATGCACCCGGTAGCCAGGGTTAGAAACGTAAGCAGAAGAAACGCCAAACCAATCTTTTTTCGAACGTTCATAGTGTTTATTCTGACAAATTATACACCGGGACGAAGCCTGCTCAAATAGGGGATGCCGGGGTGCGGGATGCAGGGCGCAGGGCCGGCCAAATTGATCGTTGTTGATCCGATATTAACATATGTTATTTTCTCTTCCCCGCCGGTGGTTTGCGGCGATTATCATAATTCTTTACTATATAAATAAATAATCTATGAAAACAAAATGGCACCGTTTTTGCTTTATTCAATGCTGGAAGTACGGCCATGGAAATCACATTTTGGGGATGCAGAGGGTCCCTGCCGACTCCAGGCAGGTTGACGACCAAGTACGGCGGAAACACGACATGCCTCGAGGTAAGGCTTTCCGACAACTCGCTCATTATTTTGGATGCAGGAACGGGGATCCGCAATCTCGGCAAACATCTCATTCAGAATCCCAACGGCATGGATATATACCTTATCCTGACTCACCCACATTGGGATCATCTCATGGGATTTCCCTTCTTCGCCCCCGCGTACTCCGGCAAGTACAGAATTCATGTTCGAGGCGGTCCGATTGCCAAGGATACGGTGCAGAAGTACCTGAACTATCAGATGCAGCCGCCCTATTTTCCGGCCCGCCTTCGCTCGCTGAAGGCTCAATTCGACTTCACCCACGGCATCCCCATGGTCAAGCATATCGGTGCGGCGGAAGTGATCCCCATAGCCTTGAGCCATCCCAACGGGGGCTACGGGTTCAAAATCGTGGAGGGCTCGAAAAGCTTCGTGTTTCTAACGGACAATGAGATCGACTACGATCATGAAGGCTCGCTGGCCCGATACGAATACACCAACCTCTGCCGGGATGCGGACCTTCTGGTGCACGACGCCCAGTACACGGACAAAGAGTACGAACGAACCGAAGGGTGGGGTCACAGTACCTATAGTTCGGCGACCCGTCTGGCAATCCAGGCCAACGTCAAGCGCTTCGGGCTGTTCCACCACGATCCCGACCGGGATGACCAGAGCTTGGATCGGGCTCTGCAGTCCTGCCAGAATGAAATCGCCACACACCGGAAAAACATCTACTGCTTCGCCGCTCAAGAGGGAACCCGCATCCGTATCTAATTGCAGATTCATTTGGAGTACAAATCGCTTGGAGCTCTTCTTCAGAGTAGAGCTCTGCATACAAACACATGTTGTCGAAGGAGACAAAGATGAAAATGACCAAAACGAAACAGGCGCTGCTGCTCGGCATCCTGGTTTTATCCGCCTGGATCGCCGTCGGCTGTGCCAGCGTCGCTGAGATACCGGTCCCTCCGGAGCTGCCCGAGGTGACCTACATCTCGCCGAAAAACGCCGACGGCGTGCAGGATGAGCTCTCCGTCCCGCTGTCCGCTGTTGAAGGGGAGACGAAGCGGGTCAAGGGATACCGGCTTACGATTTCCGATTCGGAAGATTCTCCGGTTCGCGTTGTCGAGCAATCCGTATCCGGAGGGCTGAAAGGACTGTTCGGGAAAAAGAATCAGTCCGAACAGCAGGTGCTGATCTGGGACGGCCGATCGGATAACGGCGAGTTTGTGGCCGACGGCGAGTACCACTACCAGCTCCAAGCGTGGGACAACAGGGACAATCGGGCCCGCAGTCCGCTTTTAATAGTAGTTGTGGACGATACACCGCCGTATGTGGAGCTTTCCTGCGCCTACGAAGTTTTTTCGCCCAACGGGGACGGACGACGTGACACGATTGTAATCAATCAGAGGAACTCTACGGAGGAGGAGCTCTGGGACGGTGTGTTCCAAAACGCTGCCGGTTCCGCTGTAAAAACACTGAGCTGGGCGGGAAGACTGAGCGACTTCGACTGGGACGGACGTAGCGATTCCGGCTCTGTCAGCCAGGACGGCACGTACACCTACATCGTGAGGAGCACCGACCTGGCCGGGAACAGCTCCTCCTACACATTGGAGGAAATCACCATCGATACCCGACCTTCCCCCGTCACGCTGGACGTCGACCAGCGCTCCTTTTCTCCGAACGCCGACGGAAAGAAGGATATCTTGCGCTTCTATCCCAAGCTCACCCGCAGGGAGGACATTGTGGAATGGCGGCTGGAGGTTGTGGAGGAGGAGGGAGAAACAGGGCGCACCATAGCCGGCAAGGGAGTGCCCGCCGGGATGATCGTGTTCGACGGAAAAGACGGCAAGGGACAGCGACTTCCCGATGGCTTCTATCTGGGGGTGCTCAGCGTCCTGTACGGCAACGGAGACAACCCGACGGCCGCTTCGCCCCAGTTCCAGATCGACACCACTATGCCCCGGGCCGCCTTAAGCGCCCCCTACCTCATCTTTTCCCCGGACGGGGACGGCCGCAAAGACACCCTGATAATCCGGCAGTTTACCAGCGTGGAAAAACTGTGGACGGCGGAGGTGGTGAACAATTCAAACCAACCCGTAAAGCTGGCCTCCTGGCAGGGCTCGATGCTGGAGGTTACCTGGGACGGAACGGATGACTCCGGTCAAAGAGTGCCGGACGGCAGGTACACCTACCGGATCAGCTCGATCGACGAGGCGGAAAATACCAATACGGTCGAGCTCAAAAATATCAGAGTCGATACCCGCCCGACCCCGGTTTCGGTCAGCCCGGGGACCGGCGGTTTTTCCCCCAACGGGGACGGGGTCATGGACAACATCATCCTGAACCTAAGCGCGGGACAGCAGGAGGAGATCGAGTCCTGGAAGCTCGCTCTGGTACACCGGGACGGGACGGTGAAAAAAACTTTCCTCGGGGAACAGGGTTATCCCCTGCCGGTCAGGATCAGCTGGAACGGGCGCACGGATGACGGGAAAATCATCGAGGGCATGTACCAGGCCCGCTTGAGCGTCGAATACGAGAAGGGCAACCTGGCCGAGGCGCAGAGCACCCTCTTTCAGCTGGACATCACACCCCCCCAGATCAGCCTGAAGCTGGCCCCGCAGCCCTTCAGCCCGGACGCCGACGGGGTTGACGACGCTTTGAGCATTCGCATCGAAGCGAAGGACTCCAGTCCGATCGAAGACTGGGTCGTGAAGATCGTGGATCCAATGGAGCACAATTTTGCCTCCTTCAGCGGAAGGAGCATGCCGGCCAGCCTTACCTGGAACGGTCGCTCCGGAGACGGGGAGCTGGTTCAGTCGGCCGAAGACTACCCGGTGTACGTGACCGTGCGGGACAACCTCTGGAATGCCGCCACGGTGCGCTCCATAATTCCGGTGGATGTGCTGGTCATGCGGGACGGGGACAAGCTGAAGATCATCATCTCCAGCATCTACTTCAAACCCTACACCGCCGACTACACGGACACGAGCGCCATCGATCCGCAGCGGGTGGAGAAAAACCTCAAGACCCTGGACCGCCTGGCGGAGATCCTCAAGAAGTATCAGGGCTACAAGATCCAGCTGGAGGGGCATGCGGTCATGATCTACTGGGACCAGCCCGCCAAGGCCAAGGTCGAGCAGGAGGAAGTCCTGCTGCCGCTCTCTCAGGAACGAGCCAGGGTGATCAAGGACGCTTTAGTCCAGCGGGGCGTACGGGCGGACCGCATGAGCACCGCCGGCTACGGCGGTCTATACCCGGTTGTTCCTCACGGGGACCTGGATAATCGCTGGAAGAGCCGCCGTGTCGAGTTCATCCTGATCAAGCAGTAACGGATCGGGCAGCTTTCATTTAGATAGAGCTATGAAATCAAGGGGGCGGTCCTGGGTTGCATAGACCGCCCCTTGGGAGATTCCCCTCCTACGGCTCGGGGGACCGCAAGCTACGATCGCGGGCCTTCGATCGCAGACCCCCGAATTCGTTGCAGCTGCCGCCCCTTCATCACCGCGACAGCCATGCGTTCACCGCCATGACGACCGCTGCCGCCAATGTGGTGAAGGCAAATATCAACTTCAATTTTTGTGGGTTGGTTTTTATGGCCAGCTTTCCCCCGATCACTCCCCCGGCAACGGCGGCGCAGGAGGCCGGAATTGCCCAGAGCGGGTCGAAGTGACCGCTGAGGACATGACCGGTAAAACCCATCAACGCGGTAACCGCCACCATCGCAGAGGCCGTGCCCACGGCGATGCGCATCGGCACTCCGCACAGCAGCACCATCAGCGGAACCTTGAACGATCCTCCCGATATTCCGACCGCCCCGGCGGCCAGCCCCACCGCGGCTGTGATCGGGATCGCGATCCAGAGATTGACCACATACTCCACATCTCCGTAGCGGCGATGCCAGTATCCGAATCTCTTGCTGTCGGCGATCGGCCGATCTTTGACCTTCAACAGCATCAGAAAACCGGCCAGGATCAACAATCCGGCCAGGAGAAACTTCAAAGTGATTCCGCTTACGTAGGTGGAGAAATATCCTCCGGCGAATGCCATGACATCGGTAGGCGGGTCGATCACCAGCGCAAGTTTCCAATCGACCAGCTTATGCTTGTGGAAGATGAGCATCGCGGTGACGGCGCTCAGCATAAGTATGAACTGTCCGGTGGTGGCTGCCTGGTGGATCGCCTGACCGGCGAGGACCAGAACCAACACGTAGAAGTTTCCCCCTCCCCTGCCGGTCATGGTCATCAGCACCGCAAGCACGAATACAACGGCTGCCACTATTATCGTGGTCATTTCAACGCCTCCCCAGGGTAACGACGGGGTACCCGAATATCAAGATCGGTAGATTCATTCCTGTCCTATTCTTTTACTCCGAAAAACCCCTGCAAGAAATACCCCCGATCCCAGCACGACTCCGATACTCCACAGCCACCAGGGATAGCCCCCGCGGACCTCATGGTCCAATACCGATCCGGCTTTCCATAGGTAGGAGGCGACAATTATCAACGCCGCCGCCAGGAAGAGCAGCCGATCGACTCGACGAAAGGTAATGGATCGCCCTCTCGAGGTGAGGTGGTTTACGCTCACGGCTGCGGCGATGAACAGCAAGGATATCAGCACCGGCGATAGGACCGGACCTACCCAGGGAAGGGGAATGAGAAACAGTACATCCCAATCGAGCAGGGTGGCCGGCCAGTTCAGAAGCGCCTTGAGCCACAGGTAGTAGGAAATATCCCAGGTACCGAAGCAGTACAGGAACAGAAAAAAACGGCCCGTGCGCGTTCTCTCCGCCAAATGCGAAAGAGCGACGAGAACCACGATCGTGGCGACTTCCCGGCCCGCCTCCGTCAGGTAGACGAACAGGGGCATCTCTTTCAAGGGGAAGCAGAACCCTTGCGGATAGTACAGGGCGCGCAGATACACCACCACCGAGCTCTCGATATAGGCGAAGGCGACGGCGAGGACGGCGCACCATATATAGCGGTTCTGCCAGCTCTTCATCCGGATCACGACCTCTACATCCCAATGATAGCAGAAAAGCCCGAACCTGTACTTGACAAAATTAATAATGGGTGTTACTTTTTTTTAATTCGTAACACTACACATCGGAGTTCATCGTGAAACACGGTATCCTCTTGACATTTTTTCTCGTTTTTCTGGGTGCCCTCTGCTGCTACGCCGGAGGTTCCACGGAAGCGGGCGGTGCCGGGCAGCCGGCTGAGCCCGGAACGCGGATTATCGTGGCGGACGGGCTGGGACGCGAGATTTCCGTGCCCCGCAATCCGGAGCACGTGATCTGCTCCGGAGCGGGAAGCCTGCGCCTGCTCACCTATCTCCAGGCTCAAGACCGGGTGGTCGCCGTAGATGACATGGAGGGACAGCGCCCCCGCTTCGACGCCAGGCCCTACGCCCTGGCCAATCCGCAGTTCGCCCAGCTTCCCCTGTTCGGCGAGTTCAGGGGACACGACAATCCGGAGCTCATCGCCGCCCTGGATCCACAGCCCCAGGTGATCTTCAAGACCTTCTCGTCCACGGGAACCGACCCGCTGGAGCTGGAGAGACAGACCGGCATCCCGGTGGTGGTTCTCAACTACGGCGACCTGTTCACTTACAGGGAGGATTTCTACACTGCCCTGCGCACGATGGCCTTGGTCATGGACAGGCGAGAGCGGGCCGAGGAGGTGATCGCCTTCTTCGAGGCCGCAATCGCCGACCTGGACGGGAGGAGCGCAGATATCCCCCCGGAGGAGAAGAGATCCTGCTATGTCGGCGGCATCGCTTACCGGGGGCCCCACGGTTTCCAGTCCACCGAGCCCACCTACCCTCCTTTCATGTTCGTCAACGCCGACAACGTGGCCTACGCCCCGGGCAGGAGCCTGGCGGAGCTGGAGCACGCCGACGTGGCCAAGGAGCAGATCGTGGTATGGGATCCGGACGTGCTGTTCATGGACGTCTCCACCCTCCAGTCCGACCCCCAGGCCAGCGCCGTATTCGAGCTGCAGAACGATCCGGCCTACACGGGGCTCACAGCCGTTCACAGGGGGGAGGTGTACGGTGTGCTGCCCTACAACTGGTACACCGGCAACTACGGCTCCATCCTGGCCGACGCCTACTTCGTGGGTAAGGTATTGTACCCGGAGCGATTTCGGGACATTGAGCCCGCTGCCAAGTCCGACGAGATCTACGGTTTCCTCGTGGGAAAGGCTGTATTTCAGCAGCTGAACCAGGCTTTTCAGGGAATGGTATTCCGCAAGATCCCCCTCTGAGATCGAGAGCGATATCAACCATGCACCTGGAACACGGCAGGATCCCGCTTGAGTACAACCGCTACGTCGGCAGAAAGGCCGCGGCCAATGCTGCAGGCCTCCTCCTGCTGCTGATCCTGCTGGTCGTTTCCATCTCCGTAGGGGCCGTACCCATACCGCTCGGGGCGGTCATTCGGACCCTCTTCAGCAGGAGCGGTCCGCGGCAGTGGGAGATCATCATCTTCAACATACGCCTGCCCCAGGCTCTGGCTGCCGTCGTGGCGGGAGCCGGCCTGGCCGTATCCGGAGTGTCCATGCAGTCCATCCTGAGAAATCCTCTGGGCTCTCCTTTCACCCTGGGAATCGCCAACGCCGCGGCCTTCGGCGCCGCGTTTTCGGTGATGATCCTTGGCTCTGGGGCCATGAGCAGCTCCGGCGCCGATGCAGTGACCGTCACCAACCCCTATCTGACCACGCTGGCGGCGTTCCTGGCCTGCCTGGCCGCCACCGGGGTGATCCTGGCCATTTCCAGAATCAAACGTGCTTCCCCGGAGGTGATGATTCTGGCCGGGGTCGCACTGGGCTCCCTGTTTACCGCCGGGACGATGTTCCTGCAGTACTTCGCCGATGACGTACAGCTGGCCGCCATGGTGTTCTGGACCTTCGGGGATGTAGGCCGGGTCAGCTGGCGGGAACTGATTACGATTTCCATCGTCACCGTCGGAGCATCGGTGTATTTCATCTTCAACCGCTGGAACTACAATGCCATCGATGCGGGGGATGAGACCGCCAAGGGGTTGGGCGTTCCGGTGGAACAGATCCGGCTCGTAGGGATGGTAGTGGCCGCACTGGTAACCGCTACCATCATCGCCTTCGTGGGGGTCATCGGCTTCGTAGGCCTGGTCTGCCCGCACATGGTCCGGCGGATAGTTGGGGACGATCATCGCTTCCTCATTCCCGCAACCCTGATGGCCGGCGGGCTCCTGCTCCTGGCCGCGGACACAGTGGCGCGCGTCATTCTCGCCCCCAACGTTCTCCCGGTCGCCATCCTGACCGCTTTCATGGGTGCGCCGGTGTTCCTCTACCTTCTTGTCAAGGGCTACCGCAGATGATACTCGCTGTCGACGGAATCACGTTTCGTTACAACAGCCACCCCGTTCTGGAGGATATTACCTTCCAGGTCCACACCCATCAGATCACCGCCATCCTCGGACCCAACGGGGCCGGAAAAACCACGCTGCTGCGGTGCATCAACCGGATCCTCAAACCGGAATCCGGAACGGTGCAGATCGAAGAACAGGACCTGGCCCACTGTTCCTCCCGGGACATAGCCCGCCGGGTGGCCTACGTGGCCCAGAGGAACGAGCCCAGGCGGATTTCCGCCTTCGATGCGGTCCTGCTCGGGAGAAAGCCCCACATCGGCTGGAACGTGTCCCATCACGACATCGAAATGACCCAGGCCACGTTGAGTCGTCTAGAGCTGGAGCACCTCTCCTTACGATATACCGACCGGATGAGCGGCGGGGAGTACCAGAAGGTGTGCATCGCCAGAGCCGTGGTGCAGGAACCCACGGTGATGCTCCTGGACGAGCCCACCGCTTCCCTGGACTTGAAGAATCAGCTGGCCATCCTGCGCTTGCTGCGAACCATCGTTCGGGGCCACCGCATGTGCGCCGTGATCACAATGCACGATCTGAACACGGCCTTTCGCTATGCGGACAAATTCCTCTTTCTGAAAAACAGGGCGATATTTGCCGCCCTTGACAGGTCCGAAATCTCGAGTAACGTTATCGAAGAAGTGTACGAAGTGCCGGTGGCCGTACAGTGGCATCAGGACCATCCGGTCGTCCTGCCGCTGGACGGCGATCCGGATTGACAAGGAGGAACTGCATGGGCGACGGGGACATGGGTGACGGAAAGGGAGCCCGTCATGGGTCATCCCAACCTCTGATCTCGGACTACCGGCTGGAACTGTTCTCCCCGCCGTGCCTGCCGGGCGCAGCCACCTGGAGTGCCCGGGCCTCCCTTTATGCCGACATCGAGGCGGTTCTTCCCTATCTGAACGCACAGCTGGAAGGCGCCGAGTATGAGCCCGATGCAAAAGTCCTGGTCTGGAAGGATCGAGGGCACAAGTACGCCTTCCGCTCCCGGGAGATCAAGGCCGGACCGGCTCAGGATCGGGAGGAGGCGCAAAAGCTCGTCGATCGCGCGGTTGCCCTGGCCAACAAGGCCTGGAGCGAGCGGGAGCACTCCGAACCTCTCTACGAGAAACGAACCGCGGCCAACCTGATGCAGATCTATCGTCTGTTGCCCCGCACCAACTGCGGAGAGTGCGGCTGCGGCACCTGCATGGCTTTCGCAGCCGGCTTGAGGGAGGGGGACACGGAGCTGGCCTGCTGCCCGGTGTTGGAGCAGCCGGCCTTTGAAGAGAATCGCGGAAAATTGATGGAGATGCTCGGATCCGCCGGGCAATAGCCTGCATCGAACAGCCGGCGCAGGCCGGTTTATCCCAGGCAGGGTTCGTCCCGCAGGGATCAAGAAGTGCTTCAGGAATCCGTTCCGGTGCGCCTTTGCGCATCCCGCCGGCGCACCGTGGAGATACCGTCGCCGGCCAGCTGGTAGTACTCCTGATCCGAGCAGGCCAGGCACACCGCTTCGCCGCCGCTCATCCGCACGCGGGGCTCCATAACGCTCTCACCGCACACGGAGCATTTCACGCTGGCAAAAATCCGGGCGTAAGAGGGTACCTCGACGACCACCCTCGCGATGTCGAAAACTTCCTCATCGGGAATCTCCAGCACCTGGAAGGACAGATCTTTCCACAGCGAAGAAAGGCGCCTGCGCTCCTCTTCGCTGCCCTCGCGTCGAACCACGACCTTCTCGAACAGCTCCGTGGTTTCTTCGGAACGCTGTTCCATGACGCGATCCGACTTCACCGCTACTCTGATGCCCTCTCCGTCCCGATGGGCCAGAGTGAAGGCGGTCTTGCCGAAATCACGGTATATCAGGGCGTTGTTGCCGAAGGTGCAGCCGGTGACGATCTGGATGCCGTCGCTGAAACAGTTGTTGGTTTCCACGATGGCGATCAGCTCCTCCATCCCCGTGGACGTTGCGGTCAGGTCCCGCATGGCCCGGGTTCCCGCCTTGACGCCGAGAGCCGAGAACGGACAGTAGTGCCCGTGGAGCATTCCGCTGATTCTCAGCAGCGTGCGAAGGTCTCCGGAGGCCACCGCTTTCTCGATATCCTCCCTGGGATTTTCTAGATCCATCTGCAATCTCCTCGAGCGGCGCTCAAACAGCATGCCGCTTCCAGTAAGTGCCACGAAAATTGTATTCGTGTTACTATGGGATGGATCGAGCGCTCTGTCAACTACCGGTGATCGATTTCGAACTTTCGACCGGGTCTACTTGACACCCGGACCGGCGGGACAGTAATATAATACAAAGTATTACTAAGGAGACGGGGATGGCTCAACTTCAACAGCACAAGGACGAGGTGATCACCTTCAAGGTGGAACCTCAGCTTGCCGAAATCCTGAAGCGCATGCCCAACCGTTCTCAGTTCATTCGCTCGGCGATCCTCAACTCTCTGGATCACGTCTGTCCCCTGTGCCAGGGTTTAGGAATCCTCTCCCCCGCTCAGCAGCGACACTGGCGGGAGTTCACCGAGCATCACGGTATCCGCAGGTGTCAGGAGTGCGGCTCGGTGGTCCTGGTTTGCGATGCACACTGATCGCGCTGATTTCCCCGCGCCAGACGGGGTAAGGACGCAAGAACGGCGGGGTGGCGGCCATCTCGAGGAGCAGGTATGAGTCGAGGTCGAAAGACAAAGAGCGGTCTCATCGTCCTGGTTGCAGTGCTGCTGGTGTGGCTGGCGGCCCTTACCCCCGGCTTTGCCGGAGGGCGGGATGAGACCGGTGCGGGGACCCCTGGCCAGGTCAAACCCGGCGGGCAGCGGATCCGAGTTTTCGTAAGCATCCCCCCCCAGGCTTATCTTGTCGAACGAATCGGTGGTGAAAGGGTCCAGGTAGAGGTGCTGGTCAAACCCGGCCAAAGTCCCCACACCTTCGAACCGACCCCCCAGCAAATGGCCAGCCTGGCCGAAGCCGAGGTTTTCTTCCGCATCGGAGTGGAGTTCGAGAACACGTTGATACCTCGGATCGAAAGCACGATGAAGGGGCTCGAGGTGGTGGACTGCCGGGAGGGTGTCCGCCTGCGCCGGATGGAAGAGCACGGCCATGATGAGCACCGCGAAAAGGGGGACGATACGGGCACGCCCGAAGAGGACGAGCATCAGGCGGGAGAAGAGCAAGAGGGAACCGACCCCCACATCTGGCTCAGCGTGCACAACGCCATCCACATCGCCGGCACAATGCACGGCACGCTGGTCCGTTTGGACCCGGCCGGAAGCGATGCCTATGACCGGGGTCTTGGCGAGCTGGTCGACGACCTGGAGGCCCTGGATCGCCGCATCACCGAAATTCTGGCGCCGGTGGCGGGCAAGCCGTTTTTCGTGTTTCACCCCTCTTTCGGCTATTTCGCCGATGACTACGGTTTAGAGCAGATCGCAGTGGAAACCGGCGGCACCGAGCCCAGCGCCCGGCAGCTGGCCGGGCTGATCGAGGAAGCCAGGGAACGGGGTGTACGGGTGATCTTCGTACAGCCCCAATTCTCCCGGGTTAGCGCGGAGACTGTTGCCGCCGAGATCGGCGGAGCGGTTGTACCGATCGATCCCCTGGCCCGTGACTACGTTAAAAACCTCGAGCGTATGGCCCGGGCCGTAGAGGAGGGACTGCGATAGAACCGGTTATTCAGGTCCACAACGTCAGCTTCTCGTACAACGGAGAACCGGCATTGAGCCGGGTGTACTTCAAGATCTTTCCGCTGGATCTGGTCAGCCTGATCGGTCCCAACGGAGGCGGCAAGACGACCCTGTTCCGCCTGCTGCTCGGCCTGATAAAGCCGGGCCGGGGGACGATCCGCGTCTTCGGTCAGGCCCCGGAGCGGGCCCGCACCCGGATCGGGTATGTGCCCCAGTACGCGCGCTTCGATCCGCGCTTTCCTATCTCGGTGGGTGGCGTGGTGGCCATGGGACGGCTGGGAAATCTGTCTACCGGGCCTTACCGGGCTGCCGATCGCGAAGCGGCCCTGAAGGCACTGGAGGAAGTCGGGTTGGCCGACCTCGGCAGCCGGCCCTTTGCCGACCTTTCCGGCGGCCAACGTCAGAGGGTGCTCATCGCCCGCGCCCTCGCATCCGGGCCGGAGCTGCTCCTTCTGGATGAGCCTACCGCCAATGTGGACCGGACGGCGGAGGCCCGGCTGTACGAGCTTCTGCGGGAGCTCAACCGGCGATTGACCATCCTCATGGCCTCTCACGACGTGGGTTTCGTGACCAAGTTCGTGAAACAGTGTTTGTGCGTGAACCGCAACGTGATCCTCCACCCGACGGCCAAGCTCGACGGGGGTATCATCCGTGACCTGTACGGCAGCGAGATGGCGATGGTCCGGCACGATCACGAACTTCCCGGCGGCTCGGAGGAGGAACCGCGTGCTTGAGTTCTTCCAGGACACGACCCGCTACACTTTTCTACAATACGCCCTGATCACCGGGATTCTCTCCTCGGTAGCCTGCGGGATCGTGGGCAGTTACGTGACCATACGCCGCATCAGCTACATCGCCGGGGCGATCGCCCACTCTGTTCTGGGCGGCATGGGCGCGGCCCGCTACCTGCAGCGCAACCTGGGCTGGAGTTTCCTGAGCCCGATACACGGGGCCGTGTTCGCCGCCCTGCTGTCGGCGATCATCATCGGCATGGTCAGCCTCTATGGCAAGGAACGGGAGGACACGGTGCTGAGCGCGGTCTGGGCCATCGGCATGGCCGTAGGGATCGTGTTCATCACCCGCACAGCCGGCTACAACGAGGACCTGATGAGCTACCTGTTCGGGAACATATTGATGGTTCGAAAGACGGACCTGCTGCTGATCGTGGGGCTGGATCTGCTGGTGGTGGCGGTAAGCTTTCTGTTCTACCACCAGCTGGAGGCGATCTGCTTCGACGAGGAGTTCGCCCGACTGCGCGGTGTCTCGGTTGAGTTGTTCTACATCCTGCTTCTCTGCCTGACAGCTCTGACAGTGGTCACCCTGGTCCAGGTAGTGGGAATCGTGATGGTCATCGCGTTGCTGTCCCTGCCCGCGGCCGCCGCCGCCTTCCTGACCCGCCAGCTCTGGCAGACGATCCTGGTGGCCATCGCACTGAACGTGCTGTTCATGGTCGGAGGATTGGCCTTGAGCTATCGCCCCGATCTTCCCGCCGGCGCGACCATCATCATTATGGCGGGAGTAGTCTACCTGCTGGTGGTCACTCTCGGTCCGCTTGCAAAGCGAATGTTCAAATCCCGGAAACAAAGGGTCAGATAATCAGCCTGGCTGACTTCTCCCCCTCCCCCGAGAAAGTGCGCTTTGTTTCCGCCTCTTTCGGCTACTTCGTGCCCTATGCTCTTCCCATCGCAGACCGGGAGATTACCGTGAATGTGGTGGTGTACGACGAGACCTTCTTCTGCGATATCGGCTACGCCGAGACTGCGCCGCTGCTCTTTCCAGCCTCGGACACATTTAGAGGCGACTATACGATCCGGGAGGTTTTGGCCGAGGCGGTGGACGGAAGCGCCTCTAGTGCTTCCGGCGTGATCGCGCTGCTCGGTCTGGCCTTCGCCTACGGTCTGCTCCACGCCCTGGGTCCCGGACACCGCAAGATGGCCTTGGCGGCCTACTTCGTGGCCCGGCCGTCTCACCCGCTGCAGGGAGTAGCCGCCGGAGCTCCTGTTGCCTTCCTCCATGCAGCGGCATCGTCCCCAGTCCCGGCACCGCCCTGATCCTGATCTTCTGTCTTTCCCAGAAGCTGCCGTGGATCGGCGTCCTGGCCGCCCTGGCCATGTCCGTCGGCATGGCGGTCGTCACGATGGGTGTATCGCTGGCCGCCGTCTTGGGGAAACGGGGACTGCTGTCGACTCTTCCCCGCGGATCCCGCCTCGGCGGCCTGTTCCACCACGGCCTGGAGATCGGCGGTGCGGTGTTGATCGTGGTCTTCGGCCTGCTCGTGCTGAGCCCCTACCTGATCGGCCTCCCCGCCTGACGGTCAACCGGGACCTGGAAAGCTAACTCTCGACCCGTCGTACGGGTCACAAAGAATGTCCGCTCAATCGCGGGGTATGCGGATGATGTAGTTGCAGCGGGGGCAGAACCCTTTCTTTCCCCGCTTATCCCTATCCGCCTGTACGCGCACATGGCAGTGGGGACATTGAAATTCGATAACTTGGTTTTCTGTTTGTTCCATATAATAACCTCCTGGTGATTTCTTTTTCCGCGGCGGCCGGAATTTCCAGCAGCGGATCTGCTAGCCGGGGTCCCCGGGCGCTCCCCGGACTTTGTAGTACGCCTCCAGCATTCGGGGCAGCTGCCTGCCGATCTACCGTTCCAGCATCTCATGGGTCCGGAAGGTATCCTGGCCCCAGAGAAAATCGGCCTTTCGGATTTCGGCGGAACCGTCGGAGAGGTGCAGGTAGACCGGACTATCCGACCTGCCCTGAATCACCAGACCGTCGAAGCCGCAGGATCTTAGGTGCCCTGTGAACCTTCCGCCCACATCCGACTCGGCCCAGATGCCTGTAAGGGGAGATTTGCAGATCACGCTGGCACGGTCCCCGCAGGGCACTCGGGTCCCGGCGAAGGGACCGGCCAGGAACAGGAGAACGGCTTCGGGGCTCAGCGGGTCGGTCCGGGGTTCAATCTCGCCAAAGAGGATTCGAGCCCCGAGTCCTGTACCCCCGATGTATTTCCGGACAGTCGCTTCGTCCAGCCTGCGCCCGGCGCATCTGGTGGTGCTGAGGTCGACCTGAAGAAGATTCCCGTGGCAGCCGGGAATCACTGCTGCCACTGCTTCTCTTTGAGTATCTTCAAGCCCCGCGGGGTAACCGCTTCTTCCAGCCCGCCGAGGGCTGCATCCAGAATGATGGCCAGAGCTGCGGTAGGAGCGGCACCCTGGACCACAAGCTGCATGACCCGCACGGCGATTCCGGTAACGATCAGCTCCCCCAGCCCACCGGCTCCGATCATACCAGCCACGGCGGCGGTGCCGACATTCACGACCGTGGAGGTGCGGATACCGGCAATGATCACCGGCCGGGCCAGGGGTAGCTCTACCTTCCAGGTGATCTGCCAGCGGGACATACCCATGCCTCTGGCGGCCTCGATGACCGTCGGATCCACCGAGCGGATTCCGGCGTAGGTGTTGCGGATGATCGGCAGCATGGCGTAGATGAACAACGCGACCACCGCGGCCTGATAGCCCATGCCGAGCACCGCTCCGGCGATGCCGATGAAGGCCAGCGTGGGAATGGTCTGCCCGACATTGGCGATACCGATCAGCACCGGCGAAACATAGCGCAGCGCTTTTCGGGTCGCAAAAAAACCGACGGGGACCCCGATCAGGATGGCGATCGCCTCCGCCGCGCCCACGATCTGAACATGCCGCAGCGTGGATCTCAGCACTTTTCCGGGCGGGGCCATCTTGAAGATGCCCACGTCCTCGATCGCGGTCATCCACACGGTCAGCCCGAGCAGAACAACGAGCAGCATGACGAGAATGACAATCTTGCTCACCTGCTCTATCCGCCTTTCCTGACCGACTCCTGCTCTCCCAGGACATCCCGGATCATGTCAAAGGACAGAACACCGAGAAGCCGGCCTTCCTCGTCCAGAATCGACAGGGTGCCGATGGCGCTGCTCAGCATCATGGACAGGGCGTCGTTCAGCGGCGTCTCCGGCACGGCCGTGACCGTCGGCGGTTTCATGATCTCCCGCAGCGAGCGATCCGGGTCAATGTCTTCGTCCGTTATCCAGCCGAGAAAATGGTCGTCCTCATCGGTGAGCATCGACCAGCTGGAGCCTTCCCGCTTCATCCGAGCCTTGACTTTCTCCGGATCCTCCCCCACTTTGACGACAAACGGCGGCTGTCGCATGACATCCCGGACGCGGTTCAGCTGCAGGCTCTTCAGGGTCCGGTCGGCCCCGACAAAATCCCGAACAAACTTGTCCTTGGGCTGCTGTAGAAGTGTCGTGGGGTCGGTGTACTGAATCAGCTCCCCGTTTTTCATCAGGGCGATCCGGTCGCCCATCTTGATCGCCTCGTGGATATCGTGGGTCACGAAGGCGATGGTTTTCTTGATCTTGGCCTGGATCTTGAGGAACTCCTCCTGCAGTTTGGTGCGGGTGATCGGATCGATCGCCCCGAATGGCTCATCCATCAGAAGGATGGGAGGGTCCGCGCCCAGACAGCGGGCTACGCCGATGCGCTGCTGCTGCCCTCCGGATAGTTCGCTGGGGTAGCGATCGATGAAGGTAGCCGGATCCATGCCCACCAGGTGCAGGAGCTCCTCGGCCCGGGATCTCTGTTTGGCTTTGGGCCATTTCTTGAGCCGGGGTACGGTGGCGATGTTCTCCTCCACGGTCAAATGGGGAAACAGGCCGATGTTCTGTATGGCATAGCCGATATCCCGCCGGAGGATATTGGGATTTAGCCTCATCGTATCCACGTCGTTTACAAAAATTTTACCCCTGGAGAGTGGGATCAGGCGGTTGATCATCTTGAGGCTGGTGGTCTTTCCGCATCCCGAAGGTCCGAGAAAGATGCAGAACTCCCCCTCATTGATCTCCAGGCTGACGTCCTTGACGGCTTCGGTACCGTCGGCATATACCTTCCAGACGTTTTCCAGTCTTATCACTGCTTGCTCCTTATTCGTACTCCCTTCGGCGTTGTCAGCCACTCCAGCCTTCCCATGATGATGTCCACGATGATCGCCAACAGCGATACGCAGACCGCACCGATCAGAATCAGGTCGGTCCGGTAGTTGGCGATGCCGCGGAAGATCGGCTGGCCCAGACCGCCTGCACCGATATAGGAACCGATAGCGGCAACCCCGATGTTCATCACAATGGCCTGGCGCAACCCCGCCATGATCACCGGAACCGCCAGGGGCAGCTTGACCTTCAAGAGAATCTGGAATTCGCTCATGCCCATGCCGCGGCCCGCCTCGATGATCGCAGGATCCACCTCCCTGATAGCCGTGTAGGTGTTACGCACTATCGGCAGCAGTCCGTACAGGGTCAAGGCGATCACCACCGGCAGGAATCCGATCGAGGGCAGTGTCAGGGCTGAGAGAATTCCCATCAGGATTCCGTAAAGGGCCAGAGAGGGGACGGTCATCATGATGCTGGCCAGATACAGCACTATATCCGCCAGTCGCTCTCTGCCTTTTCCGGATATGAAAATCCCCACCAGCACTCCGATCACCACAGCACTGGCATTGGCCACCAGGATGATGTACAGATGCTGGATGGTCCATTCGAGGATCTTGTCAGAGTGCTTCAGCAAATAGGTCCATGCTTGTACCCACATTATTGTATCCTCCGCAAGACGTAGAGAAGCCGGGACCGGTTTCCAAGAGAAACCGGTCCCCTGCTCATAGACGCAAACATCTTACTCGTCAGTCTATCAGTCCCTTTTCCTTCAGCCACTGTTCGGCGGCTTCCTCGGGCTCCATCTGATCGATATCGACCTTGGCGTTCAGCTGGGTCATCTCGGTACGGGCCCCCGCAGGATCGCTGGGGAATGCACCGACCAGCTCGCCCAAAATCCCTTCGAGCTCCGGATTGGCATCCAGAACTTCCTTGCGCAGGTAGGGACCGAGGTCGTAGGGAGGCCAGAAGTTCTTGTCATCCTGGAGCACGACCCAGTCATACTTTACTACCGTTGCATCGGTACCGAAGACCATGGCGGCCACGCTGCGTCCCTGAACCAGATACTCGAAGGTCAGGCCCGGCAGTACGGTGGTAACCTGGTCGGGTTTGAAGGCGAAGCCGTAGTGCATCTGCAGCCCCAGAATTCCATCCGGGCGGGCGTAGAATTCGAAATCGCTGGCGAAGGGCACCTCTCCCTCTCTCTCACGGACGTAAGCGGCAAAGTCGGAGAGGGTTTTCACGTCGTTTTCTTCGGAGAATTCGCGCGTCACGGCGATTGCGTAGGTGTTGTTGCACCAGATCGGGTCTAGCCAGATCAGGCCTCGCTCGGCATCGCTGAGCTTTGTATTCTCGTACATCTCCTCTGGAGATTCTCCCTTGAACTCGTGACCTGTGTAGGTCAGCCACTGGGTGCCTGTATAGTCCATGCAGAGATCGAGGCTGCCGTTTTCCATGGCCTCCCGCAGAACGGTGCTGGTCATCCCGGTCTTCAGCCTGACTTTGTAGCCCCGATCTTCCAGCAGCAGGGCCATCAGGTTGCCCGCGATATACTGCTCGGTGAAGTTCTTGGTGCCGATGTCGATCGGCGGCGAATAAGGTACTCCCGTGCCTGGGGCGGTCTCTTCGACCATTTCCTCCTGCACCTCTTCGGCCGTTTCCTCCACGCCCTCAGCCGGCTTTTGGCCGCCGGCGTAAACGAAAGCAGAAAGCGCCACCATCATCACTAGAAAAATAAAGATCCTTTTCATAATACTCGTTTGCCTCCTGTTGTATTTTATTGTTTTCGTAAAGATCGCCAGATATGCGTCACCACATGTTGTAACCTCCTTAAGCTATATTTAATATCAAATATTTACACAACATTGATATTATTAAAGTACCAAAATGACCCGCCACGGTTGTCATTAGGACACCACGAAGGTCGCGGAAACGCCGGAGCACCGATACGTCCCCGTATTGAAACCGAAAGATACACAAAAACAGCAGCACCGGATTTACAGGACCAGGAGGGCGAACAGCGGAAATTTTGTAAAGGCCCCGAACCGAGGAGCAGTGGTCGCAGTGTGCTCCTCAACGCACCACCGTCAATGCACAAAACTATGTATCAACGATTGCTTATAATCTAGGCGTTTTTCTCCATGTTGTCAAGTTCATCCCGCACAAAGAATTGGAGAACTCAACTCGGAACCGATATCGCGACGCTGTAGAGCATCGATCGGCTGATCGAGCATGCCGGAGCGCTGACGGCCGGGAGTCACGATAAATATCGCCTTCTGCAGTTCGTTTCGCGCAAGCTAATCGGGTAGCAGCTCTATCACACCGGGGCCAAATTCCACCTTCGTGGGTAAAACAAAGTTGAAGATATTGGGTTTGGTTTCCATGAACGAATTCGCTTTGCGGGGGAGGTGCTACGCCACCCGGATGGCCGGAAAGGCCGACAGAATCTGCTCCCTGACATCACGGGGCAGAAGAGGCTCTGCTTCCCTGGAGCGCAGCTCCGCCACCAGCTCTTTGGCCTGTACCAGGGCGTCCTCCCCCCGGTAAGCGCCGTCCCTCTTCTCTCGGTTGGATATCGTCGGTTCGTAGAACTCCCCGCGCATATGCCGTACCGTGTGCTCCGAATCCAGGTAATCCTTTCCCGGACCTTTCCCGATGATCAAATCGGCGGCCAGGGTCTCGTCGTTGACCTCGATGCCCTGGAGAACCCGGCGGCACATGCCCAGGATCTCGTTGTCCACGACCATTTTCTCGAAGGAGACGGTGAGATCCGCCTCCATCAGACCCGCGATATCGTGGATGTAGTTGGCCCCGCTCATGGCAACGAGCAGACTGCTCAGACCGCTCTCATAAGCCGCTTGAATATCCACGCTCTTGGAGTCGGTCGTGCCACCTGTTGAGTAGAGGGGGATCTGCAAGGCCTGGGCGACCTGAGAGACCCCGGCGTTGATCATGGCCCTCTCGATGGCCCCGCCCACATGGTCCATGGTCCGCAAATTGGTGATGGAACCGACACTTCCGCAGATGGCCGGGGCGCCCTTCCGCACGCACTGCACCAGGCACACTCCGCCCAAAGTTTCCGCCACGTGGGTGAGGACGTTGGCCGCCAGGGTCACCGGAGAGGTGGTGCCGCAGATCGGCTCGGTGGGAACAACAACCGGCAGCTTGTTCTCGGCCAGGTAGCAGGTCATCTCCCCGTACAGATCGTCGATCTTGAAGGGGCTGATAATCAGGGTGATGAAGGAAACGAACGGCTTGGCCTGCAGACGGGCTTTGGAACCGGCGATCATCTCGGCCATCTGCACCACCTGGCGGCAACCCTTGAAAGAGTATAGTCCCCCCATCACGTGTTTGCTCGTGTTGTCGAAGGCATGAAAAAAGCGGTTGACGTCGATATCGTCGTTGCCCTTGATTTCGTTGGGAAATACATTGATCGTAAATACGTGCAGGTTCTCCAGATTTTCGGTCAGTCTGGCGCAGAGAATGACATCCTTCGTGGTGGAGGGCCGGCGCTTCCACGTGTCCGGATCGAGTACGTAGATCGCCGTCCCGCCGGTTCCGAAATGGACCCTGCTGTCCTCCAGCACCGCATCGCAACTCCCGTCCCGGGAGTAGAGGGTGATGCTGGAGGGGTTGGAGGCGATGCTATCCTCCACCAAGCTTCGGGGCAAGCGGACCAGTGGCTGCTCCGTATCAACGATGGCACCCGCCTTGCGGAACACGCCCCTGGCGGTTTCGGAATACACGAGCATCCCCGATTTCTCGAGGACGCGGAGCGCCTCCTCCACGATTCGATTCACATCCCCTTCACCCAGGGGCTTATACAGTGACGCGGCAATACCCGGATGGCCGTCCCGCTTTTCCGTCATTTTCTTCCTCCTCGCAGTTCTTTTTTCAACTTCCCGGCAAGCCGCCGCCAGCGCAAAGGTTCCTTGCCCTTGGCCGTGATGCTCATCCACACCGAATCGAGCGCTCCTCTGATCGTGGCGAGCCGAGCCTCCCGGTCGGGGATCGCCTGCACCAGCTCATCACAGCGTTCGACCAGCAGCTCGGCCAGCTCCAGGCTCGGTTTGTACAGCAACCAGGAGCGCGGCAGGAGGGCTATCAGCCAGTCCGCCCAGACCTCTCCGCTGGACTGCATCAATTCATTGAAGTGGTTCACCATAGTCAGGTAACCGGGGCTCCTCTCATTAAAGGAAATCATCCCCCTCTGCATCGCATCCAGAGTATCCTGCAGCTGCGCCTCGAGGGCTTGCCCGTGGTCCCACTCAAGATAGCGGACAATTAAACGCAGCAACATGGGTGCGGCCAGGAGAGGAATTTCGATCAGAGCTTTCCCGTTCTGGCTCTCGCCGATCTGCACCATGCCGCTGCTCAATGCTTCCCAGGACAGTCCGAACACTTCCTGCCAACCCCCTTCGCTGGATTCTGAACCGTAAGAGTGCTCCCTCATCAGATAGAAAGACGGCTCCTGCGCCCGGACCATGCGGAAATGCTCGATCACATTCTCCCCTGCATCATGTTTCTTCAAGAAATCGGTCAATTTCTTCTCGGAAGTGAAGCGCCGCACCTCGAATACGGCGGCGCTTTCCACCTCGGTCACCAGAGGGGCCAGGCGCTGCAGGGCGGCCAAATGCCGGTGATCGAAGACACCCAAATTAATGCCGCATTCAAAAACGACGTCTCCGAGAAGCAGCAACTTCCGGCGAAGCAGCCGCTTCTCTTCTTCCCGGGAGGTAAAGGTCGGGACCGTGCCGCTCGTCCCCTTTGCGGCCAAGCAGGCGGCGGCAAAGGCCGTGGCCATGAGGGAGCTCACAACGGGAAGGTGGAGATCCGGAATCGGAACGTTTCCCGGATTCAGTCCGGACAACAGCAGCGGTTCCCCTGCGCTGCTGCCGGCCAGCCATCCCGCTTTCCCCTTGGAAGGACTGAAGGCTCTCTGGGAAACCAGGAGCAGTCTGGCTGACCTGGACGAGAAGAGCTCCACCTCATCCCTGGCCTGTTCGAAATACCTGGGCCGAGTCGCATCCAGGATTATCAAATTGTTTCGGCGGTAGATCTCCGCCAATTCCCCAGGGACAGGGGGCCGGAGGAAATCCTCTCCCGCCTTCGGATCCACCGTAGCGATGGGCCCGTGGGCGCTGTCGCCGTACACATGATGCTCCAGGCTCAAGGCACCTGCGGCATCAAAGATCTGTTCCCACACATAGCCGATCCCCGAGGGCGGACTTATATAGAAAGCGGTATCCCACTCTCTGTTCCATCTCCAAAAGCCGTCGATCGATTTTTTCAAAGGCTCGTCTTCCAGAACCGCCGTAACGGACTTTCCAATCGAGCAGATCAGGGATTGCAGAATCCGGCTCTTTTCGGCGGAGGCGCGCTGCCAGGCAGCGCCCAGCAGCAGGAGGATACCGGTGTATAAACACGAGTACGTGGAAGCCGGGAAATCATCGGCAAGCACGTAGTAGCCCAAAGACCCTCTGAACCGGTCGGCCTGCTTTTGCTTCAGCTCCGGACCCACCCAGCAGAGAGGGAGGTCGGGATCACCGCGAAACGAATCGAGGATTTCCCCATCCGGAAGCCCGGAAGCCACGACTATTATCGGAAGCGATTCCTCCTTTCTGTGCACCTCTTCCAGCCGATAGAAAATCCGCAACGGAACCTGGAGCAGCCGCCCCCAGACGGCTGCAGCTTCGTAACCGGCAGCCCAGCCGGTCCGATCACAGCAGAGGAAGATCACCTCTCCCCCTTCACCCAGCTCGTCGAACAGGTTCGAGCAGAGCCGGTCGAGATCACCTTCGTGCCGACGAAACAGGGTGCCGAGGGGATCTTCCCCGGAGAGCAGTGTTGCGGTGTTGCGGATGTTCTCGTAGATTTTCCTCTCCCATTCGGTATGCGCCAGTTGTTCCCAACGGGTTGACCCGCTGAAATGGGGAGCGGCAACGCTTGTGATTCGCTCCAGGTCCCGTTTGACCACAGCCTGCTCGCTTCCCGGAGCGGGAAACCGTTTCTGCCGGCTTCGCGTCGTGGTTACCGATTTCACCCGGTTTCTGGGAAAACCGGGAATACCCCTCCCGGCTTCCTCGATCAGGCGCTGGGTGAAACGATAGAAAACAGTCAAATCGACCAGAGGCTGAAACGCATCGTCCACCTTCGGCAGGCTCAGGACCCGATCGCGGCTGTAAAACCTGACCTGCTCGAGACGGGGATGCTCATAGCTCATGCAGTAAAATTGCACATCCCCCAAAAAAAGCCGCTTCATCAGCTCGATCGCCTCTCCCAGACGCGCCTTGCCAGT
Organism: uncultured Spirochaetaceae bacterium; assembly: GCA_964588525.1. GTDB lineage: Bacteria > Spirochaetota > Spirochaetia > SZUA-6 > DRHE01 > JAFGQJ01. The sequence continues at coordinate 6,202 of CAZPQC010000006.1, read as the reverse complement.
GGCGTTGACGATCACCAGATCCTCCGCCCCTTCGCGATCGAGACAGCGGGGAAGGGGATCCCGGTAATCAAGAACCCGGCACACGATTCTCCTGCCGTTTTCCTCCAATTTCCAGGCCGTCTCTCTGCCCGTGTTTGCGTACAGCAGATCGTCGAACACGAATCCTCGGCAACAGCGGGAGCTTTCCCCGGCCCAGCGGGAAATGGTTTGCATCAGGGCCGGTTCATCCAACAGTCGTTCGATCGTTTGAGGCAGAGAAACGAACCCCGCCAACTTCCGTTCGGCCTCTGCGCCACGGCCGCAGAGTTCGGCGATCCACACGACCAGCAGCTGAACCCCGAACAACAAACTGCAGGTGCTTTTCACGGCGGAGAAGGTCACCTCCTCCCCGCTGACCAGGTTCACCACCCCCAGGCTTCTCCAGGCGTAGAGTCCCAGTTCCGAGTAGGGTTTGTTGGTGATCACGATAAAGGAGATCTTGCTCGTTTCCAGCTCCCTGGCAAATTCGACCATATCCGCAGTGGTACCGGACCAGCTCATCAGGACAACCAGATCCTTTTCCGGCTCCATCAGGCGAAGCGCATGCTCCACCTCCACCGGTCTGAGCAGGAGGATTTCGATCTCCGGCATAAGCTCACGACAGAGCGTACGGGCCATGAGCCCGGCGTGGTACGAGCTGCCCATCCCTACCAGCACGACCCGTTCCAGGGCTGCGAGTTGCTGACCGAATCGCCGCGTCAGGAGCCGGCGCCGCAGTCTTAGCCGGGGCAGTCCCGTCCCTTCGGGAAGATAAGCGCCGAGCATATCCTGCAGGCGCCCCGGTATTTCTTTCAGGTGCGTTTCGAAAAAAGAGGCATAGGCCATCTCCGTCTGGAGAGGGTCGAGGGTAGTCTCGAAACTCTCGATGTCCTCGATCGGCCGCCCTTCAAAATCCGTAACCGTGATGCGGCGGCGCACCCCCTCGTCATCCAGGCAAGTGTCGATCAGGGCGAATTTCCGCTCTCCCTCCAGGAGCAGGATCGAGACTCGAAATGCCTCCATCAGCCGGCTTTCTTCATCCTTCAGCTCCTTCCTCTTGGTCTTGATCGCTTCAGACCCGGTTTCTGTACCACGAAGCAGTACCACCTCCCGGCTGTATTCGTCGCGTAGCCTCTTGAGTTCCCGGGCTTTTTCCTGAATCATCTTCTGGCTGAACAGGCCCAGACTCGCGTTGATATCGGAAACCACCATGATCTCTTTCGTGCCGACACGGCGCACGATGAAAATCGGTCGGTCATGACAGGCAACGAACAGGCAACGGGGGGAGAAAAGACTGATTCCCGCCACCGCAATCTGCCCCCCGCCGGCCGCCATCTTTCCCGCCGCCTCCCGGAAAGCCAGAACGTCTAGCTCGGGCTCGCTGAGATCTTTAATCATGGAAAAAACCCGGTAGTCGATCGTCTGGCTTCCCAGGTTGTACTGATCCAAACCACGCTCCACCTGAGCCTGGATTGCGGTTCCGCGTGTCTGTTCGTGCCGAAAATAGTCGTAATAGTGTCCCCAGAGAACGGACAGATACTCCGTGGAGTTTTCGCTCCGGAAGCGATACCCGATCTGGCTGAGGAATTCCCGTAGTTCCTCCTCCACCTCCGGGCTGAACTGTCCATTGAGCACGATCGCCCTCCTGCCCTCGGCGTCGAGAAAAGGATGGGCGTTTTCATCGGATACGGGGGATTGAAGAGCCCAGCGCCCATGGGCGATCACCGGGGAGCGGAAGTATCTGAATGCCTCGCCGCTGCCGCACCTTCCCTGTACCGACCGGGGCAACTCCGTCGTAACCAGGTACCTCCAGGCCGCCGCCGCGGCTCTGCCGAATACATTGAGTCGTTTCTCCGCCGGATAGACCGCGGTCCAGGACGGCACAACAGCCTCCGTACCCTCCGGCCAGCTCTCTTCGAAGAACCGTTGCACCCCATCCCGCAGCTCCGGATAGAAGGCGAGGCGGGAAAGCAGCGCACCATCCAGCAGACGGAACAGCCGTTGCACCGCTTCCGGGCTGCACTCCGCGGGCATCACCACGGAGGAGTTCCCGAGCAGAGAGCGAAACCGCGCATGGAGCCGCTCGTCTACCCCGCCCGAGCCGCCGGCCGGCCGTGGCGCTTGCCCCAGATCCGGCTCCGGACCGGGAACGTTGAGGTCCAACTGCCCCAGGGACTGACGAAACAGGTCATCCAGAAGACCCACAGCCGTCTCCGCATTTAGCCCCTGATACCTGCCGGAGATCCCGCTTCTCCCGCTTTCACCGCTTCGAAGGGTTCGCAGAACCGCTGCCCTCAGCAGAGACCGGACCACCATTGGTGGCAAGTCATATTTTTCGAGCCCGTCGCTGATGAGACGGCTGAGGTCCTCTGTGGATTCGATCGAATAGGTTTTCCGCAACCCGGCGGTTCCGCAGATTCCAGGAACGATCGATCCGCTCAAGGTTCCCCCCTCTTCGAGCAGATCGAGGCCGGCAGCCTGCTCCGGCCCTTCGCCCGCAACCTTGGCCAGACCCTGCCAGCGAAGCAGGGCTTTCTGCAGCTCCCCAGGGTCGACTGTGGCTTTCGCTTCCGTTAAGAGGGAAACGAGTATTTCCGCTTCTCCCGGATGGGTTTCCTCACTGAGCTGGGTTTCCACGAATCGGGAGAGCGCTCCGACTGTTTTCCTGATGCGGATGGGCTCTGCCTGGTCGCCGAACCAGGCTATACCGGTGCTGTCGGGAGCCCGATAGAGAATGGAGGCCATGGCGCCCAGGACACGGCACAGGCCGTTTGCCCTGTCGCCGAAGTAGCCTACGATACCGCACATCGAACTGAGCCTTGCCTAGAGATCTTCGTTCAGGAGGATATGGTAGCTCTTCCTGAGCGCCTGATCGTCTTTTCGCGCCATATACACCTTTTGATTTCCCTCGATCAGCGAGCGGGCAATCTTCCGAGCACGCTCGCGCGCATCCGCGCCTCCCTCCTTTTGCCAAACATCGCGGATGCTTCGATCACTGACGCCGTTACCTTCGAAGAAGGCTGTATGCATATGCTTCAGGGTGTGGTCGCACATCATATAGGTACCCCCTGCACCGACCTCAGCGATGGCCTGCAGGGCGAGTTGGTCACCGTCCACCTCTATTCCGTCGAGGATTCTGTAGCACATGCCGAGGATCTCGTCGTCGATCACGAACTGTTCGTAGGAAACTGCGAGCATCGATTCGAGCATCCCCGCCGCGTGATGCACGAAGTTCGAACCGGCCATCGCCGTCAGGGCTGAGCTGATAGCCTTCTCCCAACCGGCCTGAACGTCCGGGACTTTCGAGTCCGTAAGGCCGGAGGAGTTGTAGTTCGGCACTCCGATGTACCTGGCAAGTTGGTGGACGGCGGCGTTCATCATCGCACACTCCACCGCTCCGCCTATGTATCCCATGGTCCGGAGGTTGGCCGCCCCGGGGATACCGCCGTACAGTACCGGTGCTCCAGGATTGGTCAGCTGGGCGATCGCGATCCCGATCAGCTCCTCTGCATGCAACTGGACCAGGGTCCCTGCCATGGTAATGGGAGAGGTGGAGCCGGCGGCCGGGGCGCTGGACAGGGCCACCGGTATCCGGTGGCGGCAGGCTTCCTGCATGATTCCCACCGGTACCGTGCTGAGCTTGAGAGGGCTGATCATGAAAGATGTAATCACGGAGAAAAAGGGTCGGGCGGCGAGCTGCGGGTCTCCTCCGGCCAGAAGGCTGGCCATCTTCAGGACCTTCCGAAAACCCTCGATGTCGTTGACCCCTCCCATCACGTGTTTGCCGGTCGCGCGGAAGCACGCGTAGAAGATATTTTCATCGTAGTCCCGCTCCGGGATATCGAGAGGAAGGCAGGGACGCAGGAAGAAATGTATATTTTCCAGCCGATCGACAAGCCGTCCCAGCAGATACAAATCCCTCAGGGTGCTGGGCCGCACCTCACCGCTCTGCAGATCGAGTATCTTGATGGCCGCGCCGCCGGTACCCATGTGAACCCGGTCGCCGCCCAGCTCCAGATCGTGCTGCGCCTCCCGCCCGCACAACAGCACCCGCTGCGGCGCCTTCTGCGCCTGTTCGGTCACCAGATCCCGGGGAAAGGTGATTCTCCGCCGATCATTGTCAACCCGCGCCCCGGCCCTGGCGAGGAGGTCCGCGGTCTCGCGCAGTTGCTCCTCGAAGCTGCAGCCGACATCTTCCAGGATTGTGCATGAGGCCTCGTGGACCCGGATCACCTGCTTTTCAGAGAGGGGTTGATACTGGCCTCCGGTAAACCGCATAGATACAACTACTACCGTTGCATTGATCGTCCAGATAATCAAGGCCCGGTTTTCGATTGTGTACGCCGGTAGCATCGAGAAAATCTCCCGAAAGAATCAGACGGCAATTGCGGTCGCGCTCCGACGCCGAAGCAGGATCAGGATCACCGCCAGCAGCACGATGCCGCCCGCGACGGTGGCGGTGAGGAAGGCCGGGAACACCCGGGGACCGACGGATTCGAAGAACTGGCCGATCAGCCAGGGCAGGGCCATGGCACCGAGGGAGGAGCCGACCAGGAAGAAGCCGGTGACCCCGCCGGTCATGTGCAGGTGCTCGCCGGCCAGTGTGATGCTTCCGGGAAAAAGCCCGGCCAGGGAGAGCCCGCAGGCAAAGGTGGCGATCCAAACCGCAGCCACCGAGTCAGGCCAGATCAGCAGTACCAGCAGGCTCAGCAGAGCCCCCACCACACCGCCGCCTATCTGGGCTTTGGCGTTCACCTTGAGAGCCAGGAAGATCGTGGCCAGCCGTCCGAAGGTTAAGGCTCCCCAAAAGACGGAAGTCAGGTAGCCCGCCGATACCTTGTCGGCCAGTTCCTTGGTGAAAGAATACGTGTAGATCCAAGCCCCGTAGGAGCTTTCCACGGCTACGTGGAGGAAGAAAAAGGCCGCAAACAGCAGGGGCAGCAGGATACGGCCGGTCGGGGCACCACCGGAGGCCGGAGCCGGCACCGGCTTCGGGCTTCTCTGCGGGAGCAGAATCACGGCAACCGGGACGATCAGCACCGCAATGAACCAGTATCCCCAGCGGATCCCCCCGGTTCGCCTGATCATCTGCGCGAGTATCAGGGGAGTAATCAAGGCGCCGAGCCCGAAGAACAGGTGCAGGGCGTTCATCAGCGAGCCTATCCTGGGCGGCCGGGTCCATACGAGGAGGATATTCCCGCCCACATCCAAGGTCCCCTCGGCCGCTCCCAGCAGAAAGAGGACGGCGACCAGCAGACCCAGAATCGGGACCACGGGAACCGCCATCATGCCGGCCGCCATGACCAGCAACACCCCGAACATCAACCGGTTGCCGGCAACCCGGTCGTACAGCCGTCCCCCCCCGAAAGAACCGCTCATATACCCCAGCCGGTGGGCAATGAACACCGAGCTGATCCCCCGCAGTGAGGTGCCTACGTTTCCGGCCAGATAGGGAAGGGAAGGACCGAGGGTTGCTCCGGTCATCCCCAGCATGATGTAGGCGAGGAAGTAGGTGCTGACGAGGACAACCGTTTGTCTGAGCTTCTTGTCCATGATTGGATGGTCCTCGATGATCCTGTTCGCCCCGCAATTGCCGGAACGAAAATCAGGAGAGAAAATCTTCCCGCACGGGAGTAAAGGCATCGGCCAGCCGCACGGTCGGAGTCAGCGCCTGTATCGCGTGGGGTACGTTCGGGGGGATCGTCACCATGTCCCCGGCTTCCATGGCTTGCTGCTCCGAGCCTATAAAGTAGATCACCTTCCCGCTGACGATGTAGGAGATCTGTTCATGGGGATGGGAATGCAGGGGATCCGGTGCCTCCGCCGGTCCATCCTCGAAATCGAAGATCACCATCATGAGGTTGTCGGTGTGAACGGCAACCCGCTGCCGCCCCCGGCCAAAGACCTCCGCCGCCAACTGCCCCCGTTTGTAAAAGGCCATAACCCCTCCTTCTAAGAATTATCTTCGAGCCTTTCTGATGCTCCTGGAACTCGGCATGGGCGCTTCCCAGGGTGCAGCAGCGCAGAGCTTCCGCCGCGCTGATTCGCTCCGCCCCCCGGCGGTTGACAGTATACTGGATGCCGAGCAGCTGGTCAAAGCTCGCCTCTCCCGGCATATCCGATCCGAATTCCCGCGGGTCATGGACACCGTGGGGTTGGAGAGAAGCTCGTCTCCGGGCAATGC
>CAZPQC010000005.1:0-53814 GCA_964588525.1 uncultured Spirochaetaceae bacterium | reverse complement strand
CTTCTGCCTATTGATCTGCAGATCATGTTCAGCCAGATGAGTCACGTCGGCAAGGAGCAGGCTGTGCAGCGGGACGTGCTGCCTCAGTACCAGTTTGTTCAAGGAACGGAAATGGTGCAGAAGGCGGAGCATGATGACAGTGCCGTAAACCAATCGCAGCAGTTGGGAGAGGGTCCGGAGAAGATAAAAGAGCAGGAAGAGAAGGAAAAACGGCGGCAGTCTCAAAGACAGCGAGAGGGTGAAAGTGGTGGGTCCGGAAGGGAAGAGGAGGAGAAGCAGGTTTTCGAAGATCCCGACCTGGGCCATCATGTGGATCTTGTTGGTTAGGCTGGGATGGAACGCTTCATTCTGTTCGGCGCTCTGGCCATCGCCGGGTATTTTATAGTCTATCTGATTCTCAAGGCAAAACTGAACAAAGCTGTCGATCCCAAGGCGATACTGGAATCGATCCGGGAAGAGGTAGATAGGATTATCGTGGAGCTCAACTCGACGACGGACAGAAATATCACCCTATTGGAAGACAAAGTTCAGAGTTTGAGTACCCTCTTGGAGCAGGCGGACAAGAAGATAGGGATCCTGAGGCGGGAAATCGAGAAGCACGAACTGAGCGGCAAGGTGTATTCGGAGCTGGCCGAGAAGCGGGTTCAGGAGCCGGAGGAGCAAGATCGGCGTGCTCAGGTGTTGCAGCTGCACAGGCAGGGGATTTCAACCTCGGCAATCGCCAAGCGTCTCGGGATCACGCTTGCAGAGATCGAGCTGATTATCACGCTCGCCTCGCAGGCAAACGCCGGCAAAGCAGGGAACGAGAGTAGCGGAATCGGAACCGGAAGAGGTGATGGGAGATAAGTACGTAGTCTTTCAGATCGGGGAAGGTCACTACTCGATTCCCCTCGAAGAAGTCTCTCAGATCATTCGTTATGAGAATGTGACGGACGTTCCGACCGCACCTCATTTTGTCGACGGTGTGATCAATGTCGGCGGAGACGTGGTTCCGGTTGTCAACCTGCGGACCCGCTTTTCCCTGGAGCGCACGGAAATTTCCAGGAAGAACAGGGTTATTATCGTTCAAAAACAGGATCTGCGCTACGGCCTATTGGTGGACAGTGTACAGGAGATACTGGAACTCGACCAGGACAGCGTCGCTGCGGAGGCAGCTTCCGTGTTCGGAATGAAATCCGAGTTCGTCCGCGGCATAGCGAAAATCCGGGATTATCTGCTGGTGTTGCTGGATATTTTCAAGGTTCTCTCGACCTCACCGGAAATACCGATCAAGGAGTAGTGTAACGGGTGTCATCTGCAGGTCTCGATGATAAAAAACTCCTGCGGGCATTTCTCGAAGAAGCCGAGGAGCTGCTGGAAAAGCTCAACGACAATCTGCTGCAATTGGAGAAAGATGCAGGCAACCCCGATTCGATCAATGAAGTCTTCCGCCTGACCCATTCCCTGAAATCGGAGTCGGCTCTGCTCGGTTTTACCCGCCTGAGTGAGCTGGCGCACAGGCTGGAGGACGTATTCGACAGGATCCGGGCCGATCATCTGAATCTCTCCAGACCGCTCATGGATGCCATCTTCTCCGCTTCGGATTTGATCCACGAGATCATCTCCAGGATCTCCAGGGGTCAGACCGACACCGAGATCGATATCCGGTCGGTGATTGGGGAGTTGCAGCAGTTGGCGGGACTGGGGCTCGGAAGTGAAGCCGCGGAACCTGTTGAAGCGCTCCCGGCGGTCGCCTCCGCTGCAGAGAGCGGAGAACTGCCCCTGAAGTCCTTTCAGCGATCCCAAGTTATCGAAGCCCTGGACCGAGGAGAGAAGATCTACAGGCTGAGAATCAAAGTCGCCGAGGAGGCGGAGCCGAAATATCCCAGAGCATACCTGGTGTTCAACAATCTGGAGATGATCACCAATGTCATTCAGACGTTTCCGAATATGACGGCTGCCCAGGACGATCGGCTTTATGAACGAATCGTTGTCCTGCTGTCCTCGGATCTACCGGAGGAGAAGATCGCCGCTGCCTGCGCCGTGGATCTGATCGAGGAACCGGAGTTGGAAGTGCTGGATAAGGGACGGATCGATGAGCTGTTGAGCCTGCGTGAGCAGGGCAAACGATCCGCGCTGAGGGCTTCCCGCTCTGCGCGCATCGAGAGCACCTCGGTACGCGTGGACACGAACAAGCTGAATGAGATTTGGCAGCTGGTGGGAGAGCTCACCATCTACAAAGCCCAGCTGTCTCAGCTGCACGATCGCCTATCCCGTCGTCGGGAAAACGAATCGATCAAGGGGGAAGTTGAGCGCGCTTCGGATTCCTTGGAGAGGATTACCACGGAGATGCAGCAGGCCATCATGGGAACCAGGATGGTCCCGATCGCCGTTTTGTTCAACAAATTTCCGCGCCTGGTTCGTGATCTTTCCCGGAAACTCGGTAAAAATGTGGAGTTGGAGATACAGGGTAAGGACACTGAAATAGACAGGACCATCGTCGAGGTGCTCTCCGATCCCCTGACCCACATCATTCGCAACTCTCTTGACCACGGGCTGGAGGAACCGGAGGAGAGGCGAAAGGCGAACAAGCCCGAGGTAGGCCGGATTTCGATCACCGCACAGCAGCAGGGTGGAAAGATCGTCATAGAGGTCGCCGATGACGGACGGGGACTGGATGTAGGCAAGATACGGAAGAAAGCGGGGATCGGCGCTGAGATCACCGACGAGGAGGCGGTCCAGTACATCTTTTCCCCCGGATTCAGCACCAAGGAGGATGTGACGGACCTTTCCGGTCGCGGGGTCGGTATGGATGTCGTGGCCACCCGGATCCGGGAGGACTTGAAGGGCGAGGTGGAGGTGCGCAGCGAGTCCGGGGGTGGCACGCTGATCCGGATTCTCCTGCCCCTTACCCTCACAATCCTCCATTCCCTGGTGATATCCTGCTCCGGATACTTCTACGCCATCCCGGTTCAGGATATCAGGGAAACCGTGAAGGTTACCGAGCAGAATACAATCATCGAAGGGGAAAACGAGTTTTACGACTACGAGGGACGGAAGGTGCCTCTGCTCAGATTGGACTCAGTTCTCCTGGGTCCGACGGAGGAGAGCTCCTCCCTGGGTCTAGAGAACAACGGGGTCGTCGTTGAGCAGAGGAGGGGAAGGGTCTGCATCCTGGTGGACGAGCTGGTCGAAGAGGAGGACCTCGTCATAAAGCCAATCTCCGACCTGCTCAATCATCGTCGTCTGTTTTCCGGAGTTACGGTGCTGGGTGACGGGAGAATCATCTTCATACTCGATACGGCGAGAATCATAGAAATCATCGAATCGGGAGGCTTTGATGGCATTTAAAGTTCTACTCGCCGATGATCTGTACTTCATGCGCATGGTGCAAAAAGAGGTGCTGGAGTCGAAGGGATTTCAGATCGTAGGGGAAGCTTCAACGGGAACCGAGGCGCTCGCCAAGTATCAGGAGTTGCGCCCGGATATCGTGATTCTGGACATTACCATGCCGGAGATGAACGGTCTGGAGGCCATGAAGAGGATTTTCGCTTCCGATCCCGATGCCAAGATCATCATCTGTTCCGCCATCGGGCAGCAGAGCCTCATCGTAGATGCGATCAACTCAGGGATCAAGGACTTTATCGTCAAACCCTTCAAACCCGAGCGGCTGCTCTCGGCGATCAACAAGGCGTTGACGGAATAAAAAAACGGTATGCCTGGACGTCAGAGAGCATACCGTATAAGAGGGACGAGTATCGAACCCTCATTGATTCTAGTCGGCGCTGCCCAAAGGAACTTTAGCGGGTTTTGCTTCTCAACGACGCACTAAAACCGCTCCAGGCATTTCTCGAGCAGCCGGCTGTGGTAGGAGGCGGAAGCCCTCAGGTCCCGGTAGAGTCTGTTCGAGGTTTCAAGTACCTCACTGAAATCATGCCCGCCTTCCGGGTTGTCCAGAATATCGTGAATCAGCGGCTGAAAGAGAAAACCGGCGATCTGCCGGGATGCCAGAGCCATGATCTGCCTATCCACCTCCGCCAGCGCCGGTACCAATACGCCGGCCGGCCTGTCGCTGCCGGAGAGCGCCTCACCCCGCTGCGCCAACTCCTGCAGCTGTTCCAGCTCATCGAAAAGGTCTCTCATGCTTTGAACGACCCGATCGGTCCGCTGTTCGTCGATCATCTGCCTGCCCCGTTTCCGCAGATTTCGCAGGGCTGTGTCGATGCGATCGCGGACCGGCGGCAGCCGCTGCAGCTCCCTGGTCTGCAGATACGCCATCCCCTCTACGGCGATTCCGGCCCCCGCCAGGGAATAGGTCGTGGGGCCGCCTTGGCTTTGCTGCTGTTTGATCTGATTTTCGAACCAGGATTTGTAGATCAGCATACGCCGATCGGTGAGAGTCCAGCCGCCGGAATTGTTCTTGAGGGCCGTAGGCCGAGCCTGGTTCAGATAGTCGAAGTTCATCTGTTCGGCCGTGTAGAATCGGGTGGAGCGCCCGTGCATGGATTCCTCGAAGAATGCTCCCCTGGCGTGGGTTCGCTTTCCGGGAAATCCCAGATCCAGCCCGGCCATGTAGATCGATGAACACCCGAGGTAGCGGCAAAGATCCCAGGCCGTTGTGGCCACCGAACCGCCGGCACCAATCAACCCTCGCTTGCCGATGAGCTGCTCGATGTAGGTGCCAAGGGGAAAGAAAGACGATACGAAGTAGATGTCCTCTTCCCGGCCGCCGACGCTGCGAAAGACCCTTGGGTGGGTCGAGGATTCCGATACAAGCACCGTTCCCGCCCGGGGAAGCCAGTCCAGATGGCGGCTGTTCCAGTATTGCGGGTCAACGGTTACCAGGAAATCCGGTTCGACCCCTTGGTATCTACAGAAACGGTACGAAGTATCCACCGCCACGATCAGGCAGCGTTCCCTGAGAGCTTCGAGATCGGGAAGCACCTCATCCAGGGAAGGGCCTGCGGCCAGAACCAGAGCCGGGATATCGGAGAATCGTTTTTCCCCAACCAGGATTCCGGGACTCGTTATGAAACGCCCAAGATTACTCAGAAGATTGCGAACCCACAGGCTTGCGAAGCGTTTGAGGGTGTTGATGTTGACCTCCCGCTTGTCAAAAACCGAGGAAAGCAATGTTGCGATCCGCCGGTAATAGAGGCTATCCCGCATACCCGCGAGTCGAAGGACGGAGAGCTTCCGGAGGGGCAGCTGTTCCACCTTCATCATGACCGCCTCCGCTTCCTCTCCGATACACCAGGTGAGCCTGGGGCAGGCGAGCAGTGTCCTGAGGTTTCGAGCCGCCAGAGCCTCGAGAAGCTGCGCCGGATTTTCTTCGATGACGATCAGAGGTTTGTCCGGATGGCGTTCAGTGAAGGCTTCTGCCAGATAGCCCAGACCGAAACCCAGCACAACAGCAGCCGAGGGCGCTTCATCGGCTGCGCCGGCGACGATTCGCCGGGCTTCCTTCACCGGGTCGTAGCGGGAATGAAGATACGTACCCCGGAGTCGAGCCGTGGGATAACCTGAAGGAGTTTCCGTGATTTCAAGCGCGGGTGGATCCTCCGAGGGCTTCCGGAATATCGACTCGAGCTCCGGCTGTTGTTCGTAGAGAACCTCGAGATTGGCTGCGGTGTGGTCGGTCATTCCAGATACAGCTCGATAACCATACCGGGCTTCAGCGGAGTTCCCGGCGGGGGGTCCTGAGCCACGACGTATCCTTCTCCCTTCATGCGTACGTCGAACTCCCCCTGCTGAAACAGCGGAAGCAGGAGCCGCTTCGGCATGCCGAGGAGCTCCGGCATTTCGGAATCGACCTGCAGAGGTTCGGGCAGCCTGATACGAACGCTTCCCGAATGCTGTACCACCGCGGCTCCGCTCCGGCGTATGCCCAGATAGTCCACCAGCCACTCCGCGGTTTCCTTGAATACCGGAGCGGCGATCTGGCTTCCGTAGTAGGCCCGTCCCTTGGGATAGTCGATGACTACATAGATGATGGCTTGAGGATCTTCGGTGGGCAGGATGCCCAGATAGGAAGCCACGAAATGTTTCTCTGAGTACTTCCCGGTTTCAGGGTCCAAAACCTCTGCTGTTCCCGTCTTCGCCGAGACCCGTACTCCCTCCACCCGTCCCCGCCGGGCGGTTCCGCCGTCCTCGGTGGCGGTTTCCATCATTTCGAGCACCTGTTGGGCGATTTCCGGCGACAGAACCTCCCGCAACGGCTCCCTCTCTACGTCTCGGATCGTTTCGCCCTGGGGGGAAACGATCTTTCGTACGATATGGGGTTTCAATATCAGCCCTCTGTTGGCGAACACCGTGGCCGCCTGCACTATCTGCAGGGAGGAAACAGACATCTCCTGACCGAAGGCGATCGTCGCCTTGCTGCGCGCCGACCAGCGCGCCGGGTCGGCCAGGATGCCCGCACTCTCGCCGGGAAGCGGCAGGTCCGTCGGCTTGCCGAAACCGAAGAGCACCAGCATCCTGTGAAACTCCTCCTCCCCGACCTGCTCGGAGGCCAGAGCGGCGCCGACGTTGCAGGAGTACTTCAGGATCTTCTGGGCATTGACCCAACCATGGCTGGCCAGATCCCGTATCTCGATTGTCTGGCCGTCTGGAAGGTCCATCTTGTAGATGCCCCCGCAAAAGAACTCCTGGTCGGCGCCGAGTCCCCCAAGCTGGAGAAATGAGGATATCGAAAAGATCTTGAACACGGAGCCGGGTTCGAAGGCTCGCACGAGAGGAAGATTCTTGAGGGCATTGCCGTCATAGCGGTTGTACTCGTTCGGGTCGAAGTTGGGAATCCCGCAGTAACCGAGGATCTCCCCCGTGGTTGCTTCCAGAACCACGACGTAGACGGCGTCCGCTTCATTCTCCTCGTACGCCCTGCGGGCGGACTCTTCGATCACGTTCTGGATATTGATATCCAGAGTGAGAAACACCTGGTTCCCGAGTACCTCCTGTTGCTCCTGTACCGTGCTCACCGCTTGCGGGGATAGGACGTTGTTGAAGGTATATTCGATTCCGTCCAGACCGATATTGTCGACCCCTACGTACCCGATGACGTGACTGGCCAGGGTCTGCTCCGGGTAGTTGCGCCCGAACTCCGGGATCAGATTGATACCGGCCAGTTTTCCCTCCTCTTTCAGGTCCTGGACGGCCTCCGACTCTGTGGGAGTGATCTTGCGTTCGATGAACACGAATCCGGTATTGTTTTCCAGACGGGAGAGAATACCCTCGTAGGGGACTTCGAGGATCCGTGCCAGCAGCTCGGCGGAGTCGTTTGGCTCCACCACATCGGGTATCCAAGCGGCAACCGAGTCCAGCCGCGTGGAGATGGCCAGGATCTTCCCGTTTCTATCGAGAATGGGACCGCGCTCGACCACCGGCAAGGTGATCGAATCCGGCGCACTGCTCTGAGGTGTGAAAATCATCAGCTGCACGAGCCTGCCTAGGATCAGCAGCACCAATGCAGCTAGGAACAGAATGAAGAAGTACAACCTTCTCCGTTCTTTAATGTTATTCATGTCTCTGGGATGATTTGTCCCCCGAGGTGTAGTTCTCACGCCCTTTTTTTCGCCCTTTCATCATAATATGGCGTGCATTTAATGTCGATATTACGATTGTACAGAAAAACAACACCCCGAACAGGGTTGGCATGAAGGACATCGCGACCGAGAGGATATCACCGGTTTGATTGCAGTCATCGAGCAGCAGAGAGTCCGGCGCCGACGGCCGGCGAATGAGCGGCAGGGGGGAGCCAAAATCCTGGAGTTCACCTATCCCGGGATTCGGCGGCCTCAGCCGATAAAAAGAACCAGCTGGAGGACGACCCAGCAGATACGGCGTCCCAAGCGGGTTGCCGCACCCCGCAGTCTTACGATCCCCCGCAAGAAGACTCCCGATCTCCGTTCGCTTCAGCGGACGCCGAGATTCCCAGTAAAGATTCGGGGATTGCTGAAAAGGATCCCCCGGGCGGATTTGATACTGGCAGCGGTCCTGGCCCTGTCCCTGCTCATTCCCCTGGGCTTCCGGTTGTCCTTCCTGACTCCCTCGCAAGGCGAAATCGACCTGCCCCTGAGCGAAGATATCGAAAACGCGATGATCCAATATCTCATCCCCGACGAGCAGGGGGGAAGCGATCTCAATACCTCTGAAGAAAATTTTCTTGACTCGATAACAACTACGAGCTATACAGTCCGTAGCGGGGATACCATCTCGGGAATCGCCCAGCGTTTCAACCTCAGTATGGATACCGTGATCAGTTTCAATAATATTCAGGACGCCAGGAGCCTGACGGTGGGCACGGTCCTGACGATCCCGAATTCCAGCGGCCTGAAATACAGGGTGAGACGGGGGGATTACCTCGGCGGCATTGCCAAGAAGTTCGGGGTTGCGCTGAACGAGCTGCTGGATTGGAATAATCTCGAGACATCGGTGATTGTGCCCGGCCAGGAGTTGTTCATCCCCAGCGCGCGGCTAAGTGAGATGGAGCGCAACCGGGTCTTCGGCCGCTTGTTCATCTACCCGACCAAGGGTAGGATTACGGATCGATTCGGAATGCGCCGCGATCCGTTCACGGGTATGCGGAGGTTTCATAACGGGGTTGATCTGGCCGCCCCGGTCGGCACCCCGGTGTTCGCGTCTATGTCCGGGAAGGTGGCCATGTTGGGGTACAATCCAACGTACGGAAAGTACCTCATCCTCACGCATCCCGAAGGGTTTCAAACCCTCTATGGACACCTCGATGCCTTCCGGGTGCAGAAGGGACAGAGCGTGAAACAAGGACAGCGGATCGCCGACATGGGCAATTCCGGCTACAGCACGGGCAGCCATCTTCATTTTTCGATCTTTCGTCGAGGAGAGCCGATTGACCCTTTCGAGTATCTGCACTAGAGCCTCCCGCTCGGTCCGACTGTCTGTACAGCATCTTCTGAAGACAGGAAAACGGCGCATCCGGCGCATCGTGCAGGTATGGGTGCTTGTCCCCCTGAACACCCTCGCCACCCGCCTCCTGTATCGGGTGGAGATCTTCCTCCGGGTGTTTACCTGGCGGTACTGGAGGCGGCACCTTCGCGTACTGATAAGCATCCTGTTCATCACAATCTCCGCCGGGTTGGCCGCCTTCCAGATCCGAATCGTCCAGCTGGAAAAACAGAGGTTTCTGTACTATCCGGATTCCTGGGTTTTTCACACTCCCGCGCGAGAAGATCGACTATCCGCCGATAATAGTATTGACAGTTCGCAAACACAATCCGTCGGCGGGGGTTCCCTGAGTGTGCTCCCCATTGATATCAAGCTGTACAGAGTGAGGGAGGGTGATACTCTGTCCGGTATCGCGGAACGCTTCGGTATGGATCTCGATACAATTGCCTCTCTCAATCGAGAATGGGGTAGCGGAGTGCATCTGATCCAGATTGGTGAGGCGATAAAAATCCCCAATCAGGACGGGATCTATATTGAAGTCGATCAAGATCTGGATCTGCTCTGCCAGGAGAAGGGCGTTCCGGTCGAAGTGGTGTACGCGGTCAATGGAATCGATGAGACGCGGATCAGCCCCGGAGCCGAGCTGTTCTTTCCGGGAGTACAGCATACCGGGATCGAGCGAAGCGTGATCACCGGCAGTGCCTTCCTGAAACCCGTTGCCGGCTGGTTGACCTCCGGTTTCGGGTACCGCCGGGATCCCTTTACCGATCAGATGCACTTTCACCGCGGGGTCGACCTGGCGGCGCCCGTGGGCACGACGGTGAGGGCGGCTCTGGATGGAAGGGTGGTCGTGACAGGGTACGATCCGGTTCTGGGGAACTACATTTTGATTCGACATCAGATCAGCTATTCCACCCTGTATGGTCACCTCAGCCAGATCTGGGTTGCCGGGGGGGCCACTGTGACCAGGGGGCAGCGCATAGGGGCCGTCGGCAACACGGGCAAGTCTACGGGACCGCATCTTCACTTTGAAATCCGGCGCCGCGGTGTGCCCATCAACGCCTGGGGCTTGATGACCTCCCGATATTGACAGTAGAGGGTATGAATGTGAAAAGAATTCTGTTTGCGGTAATCGGTCTGCTGGCCTTGTTTACGATAATCAGGGCTTATGCTCAGGAGCGGGAGGTTGAAAACCGATACATCATTCAGCCTGGTATTTTGGAGTTCGAGACGACCGAAGGCGGCGCTCGTCTGGCTTTTGGATTTCTCGAGCGGGCCGAAGAGCAAGGACCGGGGCGTACCTGGAATCTCTTCCCCCTTCGGTTGTCGCTGCGGGCAGGCAAGCAAAGCTTCCTGATTGCCATGAACGGTTTGTCCTTCTTGAGTCCCGTGGGTATGCGGATCGGCAGACCCGTGACGATTCGCGGGGTGAGGCGGGGGGATGTGATCAGCGTCGGCGGCGATGTCACGGTGGAAGGTACCGTGGAAGGGGATGTCTGGACCCTCGGAGCGAACATCAACCTGCTGCCGGGAGCCACCGTGGCCGGCGATGCCGTCGCCTTGGGCGGCAGCGTGGAGGCGGACAGACGCTCGAAGATCGGGGGCAACAAGCAGTCCCTGCCGAACATCAAGATTCCCTTTCTCAGCCTGCTGAGCTCCGGGCACTCGGCGGCGACCTTTCGCTTCATGATTGAGATATTGGGAGTCTGTCTGTTTCTGCTGGTGTTGTTTCTCTTCGTCCACTTCGGACACAAGCATCTGTCCGGTTTGGGAACCGTGCTCTCCACCAGATGGAAGGGTTCGATCCTCTATCTGGTTCTGGCTGTGCTGATCGTTCCCGTGCTGACGGCACTGTTGATCGTGTCTGTGGTGGGCATTCTCATCATTCCCTTTATTTCGATCCTGTTGATGTTTCTGGCCTACCTGGGTTATGTGGCGATGGCCTTTCGGCTGGGGTTGTGGCTGCGGAAGTCCTCCCCGGATGTGGGACCGGCTGAAGTCTACACCACGGGACTCCTCGGTTTGCTGGTTCTCAAAGGACCCGTTCTGCTCGGAATCCTCTTCACCCTGCTGACCGCAGATTTCTTTCAGGGAATCGGCCGTTTCCTTTCGGTGGTCGGGACCATCGCCGTGGTTGCCGCCACCGTTTACGGCTTCGGAGGCGTTCTGCAGTACCTTCGGGCTCAGGCACGGGGGGCGTGATTCGCCCGCGAGCGGGCGTCTCCGTGCATCATCGATTTCCTCATTTTTGGGCAGAAACGCGGAATTTCCTATTGTAAATCGAGAATATTCTCACTATAATGGATGCAGAACTATCGTGTTCGACAAGACCGAAGCAACAGGAGGAGTTACCGTATGAGAAAGACAGATGTAGCCATCGTTGGGGGCAGTGCCGCCGGGCTGACCGCTGCAATCACGGCTCGAAGACATTACCCGAACAAGAAGATACTGCTGGTGCGCAGAGAGAAGCTGGTGCCGATTCCCTGCGGCATTCCGTATATCTTCGGAACGGTGGGGAGCCCGGAGAAAAACCTGATTCCGGACACGCCGCTGGAAAAAAATAACGTCGATTTCATGATCGACGATGTTGTTGAAATCGATAGGGAAAAGAAGAGCTTGAAGACGCAATCCGGGGAGGAAATCGCCTATGACAAGCTCATTATCGCGACCGGTTCACTGCCGATGATGCCGCCTATTCCCGGCTTCGAGAGAGAGAACGTGTTCCCGGTGTTCAAGGATGTGGAACGAATCAGGGACATGCAGGAGAAAATGAAAGCTTCCAAGAAAGTCGTGGTGATCGGAGGTGGTTTCATCGGTGTAGAGATGTCCGATGAGATGAACAAAACGGGGAATCTGGATGTGACGATCTGCGAGCTTCTCCCCCACTGTCTTCAGTTGGCCTTTGATCCGGAGTTCTGCGAGGAGGCCGAAAAGCTTCTGGTCCAACGGGGAGTGAAGATCCTGGCCGATAAAAAGGTCAATTCGATCGAGGGGAGCAAGAAGGTTACCGGAGTGAAATTGGGCGACGGCAAGGTGCTGGAAGCGGATATGGTGGTGGTCGGTATCGGAACCGTTGCCAATGTGGAGCTGGCTAAAAAGGCCAATCTTCGCCTTGGTCCCACGGGATCGATTTGGGTAGACCGGACCATGCGCACCATCGACGAAAACATCTTCTCCTGCGGCGACTGCACGGAGAAGTTCTCCTTCTTCGGAGGCAAACCCTCCAAGCTCAAGCTGGCCTCTATCGCCTGCTCGGAGGCGCGGATCGCCGGCGCCAATCTGTTCGGAACCCAGCGGGAGAGCGTTGGAACCATCGGGGTGTTTTCCTCCGCCATCGGCGATCGCAGCTTCGCAGTCGCCGGGCTGTCGGAGTTTTTTGCCAAACAGCAGGGCTACGATGTAATTACCGGAACCTCGGAAGGACCCAATCGTCATCCCGGGAGCATGCCCGGCATGGCGAACCAGAAAGTCAAGCTGATCTTCGAAAAACGCACGAAGGTCCTGATTGGCACGCAGATGATGGGCGACAATGCGGTAGGAGAACTGGTAAACGTTGCCAGCGCCTGTATTCAGCACAAGATGACCATCGATGACATCGCCTGTTTTCAGATGGGAACCCATCCGGCGTTGACCGCCTCGCCCGTGGTCTACCAATTCGTCAATGCGGCGGAATCCGCTCTGCTGGCGATGTCCTAGGGGAGGAAACAGATGCCCAAAATACTCGTGGTCGATGATGACAAGGATTTTCAAGAAATGACCCGGATCGTTCTGGAGAAGAACGACTTCCAGGTAGTTCCCGCATACGACTCGGAGGAAGGCCTGCAGAAGGTGCAATCGGAGTCGCCGGATCTGGTCATCCTCGATGTAATGATGCCCAGCGATTTCGAAGGATTCGA
Organism: uncultured Spirochaetaceae bacterium; assembly: GCA_964588525.1. Classification (GTDB taxonomy): domain Bacteria; phylum Spirochaetota; class Spirochaetia; order SZUA-6; family DRHE01; genus JAFGQJ01. The sequence continues at coordinate 41,020 of CAZPQC010000005.1, read as the reverse complement.
GGTTGCGCGAAAAATCCGGGAGGAGCTCAAGCTGGTGAAGCTGCCGATTATCCTCCTGACAGCGGTGCATGGGACGAAGAAAGTTCCCTACCGCTTCGCGCCTCACGAGCAGTGGTTACCGGTCGATTATTTCTACGACAAACCGGTAGCTCCGGACGTCCTGGTGGCCAAGGTCAAGGAGTACCTCAACATCCCGGAATGATCCGGGGGGACGAGCCACCCTAAGCAGCCCGGAGCCCCCCGGAACACGGCTGTGCGTTTACTTCTTCTTCGAGCTTTCCGCTTCCAGTTCGTCGATGCGCTCCCGAAGGGCCGTAAGCTGATCTTCGAAGAACTTCACCTGGTTTTGAAGCGCTTCCTTCTCCTGATCCGCCGAGTAGGCCGGAGCGGAGGGATAGCCGCCGTAGGGCGGACTCCAGGTTTCCCAGCCTGCTGCCGGGTAGGGAGTGCCCCACCAGCGTCCTCGACCCCTGCCGAAGCCGCCGCCCATTCTGCCTCCGTAGGGATTCATGAATCCCGGTACGTTGTAGCCGGCGCAGTAGCCGGCCGCCCTGCCGGTCATCGGTCCCATACCGGCGGGACCTGTTCTGTCTCCTCTTGGCATTGGTTGCCTCCTTGGTAAAGATTTTTTCGTTTTTCGGTCTAAGGTTTTACCATCCGCCGCGGCCCCTTCCGGAGCCGCCGCGACCTCGTCCGTACCGACCTCCCGCGAAACCGAAACGACGGATCGGGGATCGGAAAGACCCGTAGGCCGGGTAAGCGCCGCTGTCATAGGGCGGGTACGGGTATCTGCCTGTCCCCTGGGGCACGCCGGCTGCAAAACGGCCTCCATAGGGATTCGTGAATCCCGGAGCGTTGTAGCCGGCACAGTAGCCCGCCGCCCTGCCGGTCATCGGGCCCATCCCGGCGGGACCGGTTCTGTCTCCTCTCGGCATAATCTCTCACCTCCTCCGTTCGAAGTTACGACCACGGTCCTTTACCGCGGCCGCCGTGGCCGTGCCCGTGCGGGCCGCGTCCGTGTCCGCCTCTACCCCAGGCGTGACCGTAGGGAGGATGAAATCGTATCACCCCTCCTTCGACGCCGATTCCTCTCTCGTGGACCAGCGCTGCAGTCACTTTCTTTCGAGCCCGCTCGACGATTCTCCCGAAGGTAGGTCGGGATATATCCATCCTTCGGGCCGCTTCCTCCTGGCCAAGACCTTCCAGATCGGCCAGCCGCATGGCTTCCAGTTCATCGAGGGTCAGTACCATCAAATCCATTCCCGGAGCAGCCACGGGCTGGGGGACGAAGCACACCCCCGGCGGGTCAAAGCCGATCCAGCGGGGTTTAACGGGACGCGCCACTCAGTACTTTCTCCCGGTACAAATAATTTTGAGCATATGCTCAAAACAAATATAGTACTTTTCCCCTCGGTTGTCAAGCACCCCGGTCTTTATTTGGATCAGAAGCGACGGCCCGTATCACCACGAACCCTCCTTCTCCATGGCCGCTGCGGAAATCCTGCACGCGGTGGATCTCCTCCAGAGCGCCGAATACGGTTTGAACGACCCGGGGAGCCTCGAAGCCGCTTCTCTGTAAAAGGGAAACTACCTCTCCGCAGCCGTAGAAGGTCGCTTCGCGGTAGAAGAGATTCTCCTCCTTCCGTTGCTGGTAGATCCTGCCCAGAGGACTGTCCCTGTCGACGAACCCGATCACGAAAAGCCCGCCTTTCGGCAACACGCGGCGAGCTTCCTCGAAGGATTTCTCGATATCATCGAGAAAACAGATCGTGGTTACCATGAGGGCGAAATCGAAGCGCCCGTCCGGGAAGGGGAGCCTTTCCGCAACCGCATTGAAGACCCTGATCCCCCTGGAGCGCGCCAGTTTGCGCATTTCCCGGGAGGGCTCCACCCCGACCCTGATCCCCAGAGGCTCGGCAAATCTGCCGCTTCCCGCACCGATTTCCAGACCATCACCGCTTGCAGGAATGAAGTGGGCTACTGCTTTGAGCTCTGATCGATAGACGTAGGGATTGCGGGAAAACCATTCCTCGTAGGCTTTGGAGTGTGCGTCAAAGGGTCCGGTTCTGGGCATTCGTCAATCGAAATAGATGTTTTCCGCCACCAAATACTGGAATCTCTCCCCTTCGATCTCATTGGGCTTCAGGTGCGTTATGATTCGGCCCAGGCGTTCCGCGTCCCTCCTCTTATGCTTCGAGCAGAGCATGACCCGCGCTCCTGCCAGCGCACCGTTTCCGAAGCGGGTGATCCTGTCTTTATCGATTCGGGGCAGCAGGCCGATCGCCATGGCGTTGTCGATATCCATGAAATTTCCGAAGGCGCCGGCCAGATAGATCCGCTCGAGCTCCCCGGGCTTCAGCCCGTAGTAGCGGATCAACAGGTCCTGATCCGTACGCAGGCCCGCCTTTGCAATGATCAGCTGGTTGATGTCCTCCTGGCTGATGCAGAGGCTGTCGGTGAAGCAATAGTCCTGTCGGATGCGGGCCCGCCGGTCCATGATGCCATTGTGCAGCAGCTCGGCGAGCAGGTCGATGACGCCGGACCCGCATACGCCGACGGCATGTTTGCCGCCGAGGGTCTCATAGGCGGCCTGTCCGTCCTCTATCTTGAATCGCGTGATCGCACCTTCGATCGCTCCGACCCCGCAGCGGATCTGGTAGCCCTCATAGGCTCCGCCGGCGGCGCAGGAGGCGGTCAGCAGCCTGTCCCGGTTGCCGATGGCGACTTCGCCGTTGGTTCCGATGTCGATGATCATTCCGACTCCCTCTGCTTCATACAGCTCCGTGGCGATGATGTCGGCCAGGCAGTCGGAGCCGGCGTGGCCTCCGATCAAGGGAGGCCCGTACACGACCGCATTCGGGTGGGTGCTCAGACCGATGCTGGAAGCCGCGCAGGTCAGTGCAGAGGTATCCTCGGCCTCGAAGGGGATAACCCCCAGACCGGATACGTTTTTACCGAAGGCCAGGTCCCGCATGGTACTGTTGCCAACTACCACGACCTCGTAGATGCGGTCCCTTATCCCACCCTCTACCGCGAGCAGTTTTTCCCACTCGAGGAGAGATTGGTTGATCCCGTCAACCACCGCCTCCTGGAGCTCCGATAGTCCCCCGGGATGATCGATGGTGTAGCCGATGCGGGAAATCACCTCGTTGCCGTAGGCGATTTGGGGGTTTTTGCTGGCCATAGTGCTGCCGACATTCCCGCCGTTCTCCAGATCCACGACCTGGAGGACGAGCGTGGTTGTGCCGATATCGATCGCCAGCCCGTAGATACCTCCCCCGTACGGGCCGAGGTCCTGCCCGTTCGCGTGCATCACCCGATCCCCCGCCCGCCGAACACACGGATCCAGCTCGACCTCCGTCTGAGCGTAGTCGGAGAGCACCGTGTATTTCCCGAAGTTCGGTATGAATACGTAGACGTCTTCTCCAATGTCCGCAACCTTGGCCTGGCAGGCCAGACGCTGTCCGTGTTCGATCTTGTTCCAGCCGAGCAGGCGCCGTTCGGCAGAGGTCAACGCGGTCAACGAAGCCGAACCTCTCTCCAAACGGACGACATCCCGACCACAGTCGCCTCTCCCGCCGCACTCGGAATCGATTTCCACACCCCCGATTCTCCGGATATGCTGCAACACGGTCTCTCCGCGTCGAAGGTCCACACCGCTTCGACCCCGGGCGTATTGGGGGAAGTACATTTTAGCCATCCGTGCCTCCGCGGTTTTTCGATTGCTGGTCTGCGGGTATCTCCAGGAATTCAGCGGACGCCGTGGCTTGAACGGACAGCGGAGGAGAATCGAGTTTATGCATCGGAAAACTCAATGCAAAACCCATGCCCCGGCTCGATCGTCTTCCATCGTTCGCTAACTCCTGCGGCGCGCTGGATTTGTCGGCTTCTCTGCAGAAACACCCCGATTTGGTTCTTGCAAGATGCAGGAATATCCTCTAAGATACAATTGCGGAATGCACGAATAGGAAGGACAGCGGGATGGATCCTGACAGGTTGATGGAGAGCACGGAAGGCACAATTCTAGATTCGATCAATGAAGGGGTCTTCACCGTGGGCCACGACTGGAGGATAACGAGCTTCAATCGCGCAGCGGAGAGAATCACCGGAGTAAGTCGACAGGAGGCGGTGGGGCGTCCCTGTTCGCAGATCCTGCGGGCCGACGTGTGCAAGAAGGACTGCGCGTTGAAGCACACCTTTTCCGAGGGAGCTCCCGTGGTAAACGCCACCGCCCACATTGTCAACCATCTGGGAAAACGAGTACCCGTTCGGCTGTCCACCGCGCTGGTAAAAGACGACAGCGGGCAGGTCATCGGCGGGGTAGAAACCTTCCAGGACCTCAGTCAGATCGAGCAGCTGCAGAAGGAGCTCCAGGAACGCTACACTTTTGAAGACATCGTTGGCCGAAGCCCGGCCATGCGCAAGCTGTTTGGCCTCTTGCCGCAGATCGCCGAAAGCTCCAGCACCGTTCTGATCGAAGGGGCCAGTGGCACGGGCAAGGAGTTGTTCGCCCGGGCGATTCATCACCTGTCTCCCAGGCAGGAGAAGCGATTCGTGGTGGTCAACTGCGCGGCTCTTCCGGACACGCTTTTGGAGAGCGAGCTGTTTGGTCACAAGGCCGGGGCATTCACCGATGCCCGCCAAGACAAGCCCGGTCGCTTTGTTCTCGCCCACGGCGGAACGATTTTTCTCGACGAAATCGGAGATATTTCCCCGGCCATGCAGGTTCGGCTCCTTCGGGTCCTCCAGGACAGAATCGTCGAGCCCCTCGGCTCGGTGGAACCGATCCAGGTGGACGTCCGTGTGGTAGCCGCTACCAACAAGGATCTGGTTCGGTTGGTTCGAGAAGGCCGGTTTCGTGATGATCTGTACTACCGTATCCGTGTCATACAACTCAAGATCCCCGAGCTCCGGCAGCGTAGGGAGGACATCCCGATGCTGGTTGATCATCTGGTGGCCAAGTTCACCCGTCTCCAGGGCAAAGATATCGCCGGTGTGTCGGATGAGGTTATGGCCAGGTTGATGGAATACGACTACCCGGGAAACGTGCGGGAGTTGGAGAATATCATCGAACAGGCCTTCGTACTCTGCCGGGGCGGACTGATCGAGCTGTATCACCTGCCACCGGAGCTGCGCCCCTTTGGGTCGATCGGCGCAGCCCAGTTCCGGCCCACGTCCCTCAGGGCGATGGAAAAACATCTGATCTGCGAAACACTGCGTCGATGCCGCGGAAACCGCGGCAAAGCGGCGCGGGAGCTGGAAATCGATGCAAGCACGCTGTATCGAAAGATCAAGGCTTTGGAGCTGGATTTGCCGGATTACGATGGTCGCAGCCGGAACAGATAACCCGCCGCTCCGGCTTATCTGTTTCCCATTTCCGTCTCGATTCTCTTGCGGTACTCTCTGAAAAGCTCCCGGCAGATTCTTTTTTCGGACCCCGCTTGGATGAAGTGCTTGAACTGATCCAATAGATCGGCACCCTGCGCAGAAGACTCCTGGACGAATGCCAGGAAACAACCGAAACGCTCGATTGCCTCTTGATCCACGGCGTGCTCGAATTCACAGGCGATCTGTTCCGCTTTCTGCCGGCCGAGGGCCAGAACATCCTGCAAAAAGCGGCTGATGATATAGTGGTTCAGGACGATCGCAGCTGCCTTGTTGCGTCCTTCCGGCGTCAGGACGATCAGCTCGTAAGGCTCGTACTCGATCAGGTTCTTGCCGGCCAGACTCTTCAAAGCGGCGCTGACCGTTGATTTGGATACTCCCACCTGATGAGCGATATCCCTTACCCGGGCGGCCCGCTTTTGCTTTTCGAGGCGAAATATCGCTTCCAGGTAATCTTCCAGGGTTGAACTGAGCTCCTTGTCCATTTCTAGTTTCCCATTTTTCGAGGTTCCTGCTCTTTGCTCCCGTGGCAGGTTTCTCCTCAGAATACGCCGGAACCTCCCTTCTGGGATACCCTCAGCAGGCATTCGCTCAGCAGCCGTTTGAGCCTGGAGAGGGATACTTTGTGGGGACGTATCGGGATGCCCATCCAGTCGGAAAACTCCAGGAGCCTTTCCGGATGTCGCGCAGAATAGTCATCCCAGAATCCTATGGAATCCAGGACAACGGCTCCACCGGTGTGCTGCGGAAAGGTCTCGTTAGCCTTGCCCCGGTCCCAATCCTGGAAAACATAATCCCTGTGGATGATCCATCCCGGAGTCAGCCAGAAAACCTTCTCACCGTCGCGGATCTTCTCCCTCTCCTCGGCACCGGCGAGCATATCCACGCAGTGCGTAGCACCGATCCTTCCGATGTTTTGTCCCTGTTCTTCAATTACGTGGTCTATGGTCCTGCCAGGATCGTTCAGATCGATAAAGCAAAACTTCCCTCCGTAGACCACGATAACCGCCCGGCTGTGACTCCTGGCCCTGCCGATCCGTTCGACCAACTGCTGCTCGAGCTCTCTGGGAACCTCGTGCCGGCCCGGCTTCGTGTACTCGATCCTGCTTGCGTCGAGGAAGCCCGTTTTTCGCAAGTGATTCAACTCGAGACTGAGGGTGCCGCAGGCTACGATCGAACAGTCCGCGAAGGATACCCCTGATTCAACCGGCATTTTTTGATTCGTTTGGATCCGTGTTTCGCCCATCGGTACTCCCCTCAATGTGATCTTGATTATATTCGAACAATAGTATAATGTTTGACCTATAGAACGTCAATGGCAACAGGAGCGATGGGGATTCGTTCACGAATCCGGGGAGGCAGCGCCTACACGTTTCTCGATCATCCGGACAGGCTCCGCCGAGGATGAGAAGCGGTCCCAAAGTCAGGAATTGGTAATTCCTTTTTGAAAACATCAACCCCGCTAATATAATTGAAAGATCCGAATGATTGACCCCTTACGAAAAATATGGCAGCGCTCAGGAGACTTTATCCGGCGCCAGACCCTGAACTTCAAGATTATGCTCCTTCGCCGTTGCCTGCACGGGCTGGCCCTGAACCTCTCGGCCCAGTACAACTCCATCTACGCCGTAGCGCTGGGCGCAAATCCGGTCCAGCTCGGGTCTCTGTTGAGCGCGGGCAATGCCGTCGGAGCCTTGATTTCCGTACCGTCGGGCTGGTTGATCGACCGCTACAGCCTGAAAAGAGTCTTCCTGACGGGCACCGCTCTGCTGTTGCTGTCGGCACTGTGCTACGCACTGGCTCCGGACTGGCGCCTGCTGTACGCGGGGATCGTGTTCCTCTATACGGGGGTGCGCATCACCTGCACCTCCTGTACCGTGATCGGAGCGCGAGAGCTTATCAGCGAGGAGAGGGCCACCGCCAGGGGCTTGTGCCGGACCTTATCCGCCATGATCACCCTGGCAACTCCTGTGCTGGCCGCCTGGCTGGTCGCGCGTGGCGGTGGGATCAATATCCAGGGCATGCGCCCGCTGTACTACATCCAGCTGGGGATCTTCGGCCTCATCATGATCGTTCTGGTTCTGTTCCTCCGGGAGCCTGAGCGGCAGGGGGGCGGGAAAGCGAGGCTCGCCCTCTCCGAATTTGCGGAGATTTTTCGGGGAAGACCGGTCCTGATTCGGATGCTGGCCATGCTGGCCCTGATGGACATTCCCTGGTCGATGGTACAGCCCTACATGCCCCTCTTCGCCCATCAGTTCAAGGGTGCCGAAGAGGTCCAACTTGCAGGTATGGCCGTGACAGTCAGCATCGCCTCCCTGCTTTTTGCCATACCCCTGGGAAGAATGGCGGACCGCCGCGGCCGCAAGAAGCTGTTGTTCCTGATCGCCCCCGTGAGCTACCTCTCCAGTTTCCTTTTGATCCGGGCCACCGGGCCGATGATGCTGTTCCTTGCGGGGCTGTGTTTCGGATTCAACAGCATTGCCACGGCCCTGGCTGCGGCCATGGCTTCGGAGATGGTTCCGAAGGAGCAGATGGGACGGTGGATCGGCCTGATCGGCCTGATCCGGGGTCTGGTCAGCATCCCCTCACCGCTGGTCGCGGGCCTGATCTGGGAGCATATCGGTCCCCAGAATGTGTTTATCTTCGCCGTGCTGCTGGACGCCGCGGTGCGGTTGCCCCTCCTGGCTTCGATCGGAGAAACGCTGCGGCTTGGCGGGACGAAAAGAAAAGGCAAGGACTTCACGGGTCGGAATTCGGAATGATAGAACGATTTTGCAAAATGCAATGGTACTTGCTTGATGAACGATCGTCATGAATTGCAGCCGTCCCACCTCATCTCCCGTAACTCTATGGCGGGAAAGGCTCTACGGCAGCTGCCGGCGCTCCGGTTGCCGACGTTTCTCCTGTGGCATGACATTTGCAAACCCGTATACAGAGCAAAGGGGCCCGTGATGTCGGGCTCGATTTGACGTGCCGAGAACATTTATGCAGATGGAAGGATATCAGGGGAGGTGTGTTTGTGAGTGAGTGCCTCAAGCTCGATTTGAACGAGATGCCTTGTTCCCCTCCTGAGAATGTCGTCAGGGCCGCCCGGCGGGGCTTACTGAGCCTGAATCGCTATGCCGACCGCCATGCCCTTCAGCGGCTGGCGGTACTTCTGGCGGATTACGCCGGGGTGGGCGGCGAACAGATCGTGATCGGTCCCGGCTCGGATCTACTGCTCCGAGAGATCGTGTTGTGCTTTGGCCGTCGCAGAAAAGTGGTGATGGTCAGCCCGACCTTTCTACCCACCGCGGAGGTGGCCGGACGCTTTGCCGGGAAGCTGGTCAGCATCCGGCTTGACCGTCCGGCCTTCACCCTGGCTCGCGAGCCGCTGCTCCGGGAATTGAATGAGCCGAGCCTGGTGATCATCGACAATCCCAACAACCCAACGGGGAAGCTGCTCGTGGACAGGGAGATCGTGGAGGAGATTCTAGACCAACCCGATACGCTGCTGGTTGTGGATGAGGCCTATTTCGAGTTTTCCGGCCTGACCTTCGCAGATAAGATCGCCACCCACGCCAATCTGGCCCTGGCCCGCACCATGGACAACGCCTTTGCCCTGGCCGGAGCGCGGATCGGCTACCTGCTAGCAGGCCAGGCTTTCCTCGGTGCTTTCTCCGCCGCTTTTTCCTTCCTGCCGCGACCGAGCCTGGAGGCCGCAATCGAGGCTCTGCTGCATCAGGACTACATGTGGAAGAACGTTCAGAGCATCGTGCACGAACGGGAGAGACTCTCCAGGGAGTTGGAGATGCAGGGAGCCGTGGTTTTTCCGAGCAGCACCAATTTTCTGCTCCTGAGGTCGAAGATACCTGCCCCGGCTGAGGAGCTGCGGGAACGGTGCGTACTGGTAATGGACCTATCCAGCCAGCTCGGGCCCGGATTCATCCGGGTAAACCTGGGGACGCCGCGGGAAAACGACGCGTTCCTGAAAACGTACAGATCAATACGGAATGAAAAGAAAGAACAGGAGAATGTTCATGAGCATCGCTTCGGATGATCCGCTCGATGACCCGGGCCAATCGGTGAGGATCGCCTTCGGCCCGGTCCCTTCCAGGCGCCTGGGGCACAGCCTGGGTATAAACAACATCCCCCCCAAGATATGTACCTACTCCTGCGTGTACTGCCAGGTGGGCCGAACCTCGCACTTCCAGCTCGAACCTTCGCCATTCTACGAACCGGAAACCGTGGCCAAGGCGGTCGCCGATAAGGTCGCCCGGGCACGGGAATCGAACGAAACCGTCGATTACCTGACCTTCGTTCCCGATGGGGAACCCACCCTGGACGCGAATATCGGCCGCACCATCGAGCTGCTGAAACCTCTGGGAATCAAGATCGCCGTGATCACCAACGCCACCCTCATCGACCGCCGGGAGGTACGGGAAGCCCTGATGAAGGCCGACTGGGTTTCCTTCAAGATCGATTCGGTGACTGAAATGACCTGGCGAAGGATCAACCGACCCCATTCGGCCCTGCGGCTGGACCGCATCCACCAGGGCATGCTCGAGTTCGCCAGGGGTTACGCGGGTACCCTGGTGACCGAGACGATGCTGGTGGGAGGTCTGAATGACGAAAACGGCAACCTGAACACAATCACCGCCTTTCTGAGCCGCTTGAAACCGAAAGCGGCCTACATCTCCATCCCCACGCGCCCACCGGCGGAGAAGCGGATCCAGCCGCCCGCTGAAGAGAACGTCGCCCGGGCTCACCAGATTTTGGGCCGGGAAGTCGCTCGCGTGGAGCTTCTGATCGGGTATGAGGGCAACGCGTTTGCCTTTTCCGGGGATCCTGCGGAGGATCTGTTGAGCATCACGGCCGTACACCCGATGCGAGAGGAGGCGGTGGAGGAGCTTCTACACCGGGCACGGGCCGGGTGGTCGGTCGTGCAGCAGCTCATCCGGCGCGGAGAGCTTGTGGAAAGCGAGTATGAAGGGCGGAAGTTCTTCATCAGAGCCTTCCCCAAAAAGAAAGCCCCGGTTTGACTAACTTTATCACCCGTCTCGGCTGGTTCGACTCAATTGTGCCTTCCGGTGTGCCGGTTCCTTCTTCGATTCTTATTTCCGGTCCGAGTGGAACGGGAAAACCCTTCGTCGGTCTGGCAGTTGCCGGTGCCTGGCTGAAGCAGGGAGGAAGGGTTATCTTCATTCCGATCCACGCCGCCTATCCTTCGCTGTTCGAAAGCGGACTGAAGAGAGTGCACGACCTTTCACTGCAAGAGTATTCGGGATCCCATTTTTTCGTTCTCCTGGACACGGAGCTGGAGCCGAGGGAAAGTGCCGTGGAGGTGGCCGGCAGCAATGCGATTCGATGCAATCTGCTGAACCCGAATGTCTGGCGGGAAGCCCTGGCCGTCGCCTCCGCTTCGATGGGCGGGGACGGCCCGATCCTGGTTTTCGCTTCGGCCTTGAACGTCCTTCTGATGTCTCCGAGCTACGGGGAGCAGTTTTTCCTGATGCTCCTCGACACGATCCGCGATACCGGAGGTTTGACATATCTGCTGGCGATCAGCTCGAGCATCCTGCAGAAAAAGAGCATCGTTTTGGAACAGGCGGCGGATCATCTGTTTCTGATGAAGCGAGCTGGCAGGGCTGGACAGCTGCAGGTGAGGGCCGCCCGGGTAAGGGGCGCTCCCTTTCAGACCGATCCGGTTCCTGTACCTTCGTTGCCTGAGCTGATCGAGGAGCTGCAAGAAGAAGCGATAGCTTCCCGCCGCCTCCTCATCCCGACGGTGAGCAGAGTGTGAACATCCTGCCCGCCGCTTTGCGAAACGTATAAATCCTCCCCGAGCTGAAGTGTTCATCGTGGAGCAGATCCGCCTCCAGCTCCGTTTCGAGCGGGAAACCCTGAGCCTCGAGACAGTTTCCGATTTCACCGATTTCCGGCGAGCTCATGTGCCTCGGAAAGATCGATATCAGCCCTTCCCTCATGACCAACGCCGCCACTGATCTCAGCAGGCTCTTCCTTTCCCGGCTGGTGAAATAGTAGCTGTGAATCACATCGTAGAGCAGCACCCCCTGCAGGAGGCTTCCGGCCAGGATCCGTTTCAAGTCTTCGAGAGAGTTTGCCGGCAGAACGTTCGTAAGTCCCCTGGAAGAGGCCTCCTTGACCAGATCGGCCAGGAGGTATCTGTTTTTGTCCAGGGCGTAGATGACGCCCCGCTTTCCCACGACTCCGGCTGCCGGAATCGTGTAGCAGCCACTGCCGCAGCCGAAGTCCAGCACAAGATCGCCCGGCCGCAGGCCCACCCGCTTCAGCAGGCGTTCCCCTTCGCCCTGAAACCAGCGCTGAATGTTGCTGTTCATTCGCCTCCGGCACCTGCGCTTCAGAGTATGAGATTCAGAGCGCCGCCGGTGAGAAATACCGCCAGCAGCATGATTCCTATAGACTTGAGTCCGCCTTTGAAACCCAGCTCGCGGAACAGCACCACAAAGGTGGCGATGCAGGGAAAGAACATGGCCAGCACAACGCTGCCGATAATCAGCTGTTTGCCGGTGAGCTCGAGGGGAGCGAACAATCCCAGGGCCACGTCCTTTCTCAGGATTCCCACCAGCAGGGGGACCACAGCCTCGGAGGGCATCCCCCACACCCTGGTAACGACCGGTTCGGCGAACCTGGCCACGTAGGTGAACAGATTCAGCTGGTAGAGCACATTGACGGCCACGATCGCCGTCAGGATGATGGGAAGAGCTTCCCGCACGAATCCTGAAATTCGCAACCACATCTTGGTCGCCAGCGCCCGGGCCGTGGGCAGCCGGTACGGAGGAATCTCCACCAGCAGTTCCGGCTGGAACTCCCGCGTGGTGAAGCGCAGAACCAGGCTGATCAGCAGCCAGACTACGAAAAGGGTTCCGTATACGACCAAAACGGGTCCTATTCCCCGGCGACCCACGAGTCCGATGATCATCGCCTGCAGGGCGGCGCAAGGCACGGCGATCGATATCAGCGAGGCCGTGACGAAACGCTGTCGCCGGCTTTCCAGGATACGGGTGGCCATGATTCCCGGTACGTTGCACCCCAACCCGAGAAGGGTGGGTATGATCGCATAGCCGTGCAGGCCGATGCGATGCATGAAGTTGTCCAGGAACACGGCCAACCGGGGAAGATAGCCGCTGTCCTCCAGGAGGGACAGGACGAAGTAGAAGCTGAGGAGGTAGGGCAGGACTACACCGATCGGGATGAAGAGACCCGAGGTCAGGATGCCGAAGGACTGCATGAAATCGATCCGCCCCTCCACCAGGGTTCCGATGAGCAGCCGGTGAGGGAAGCTTCCCGGGCCCAGGAGCCCGGAGAGTCGGATCAAAGGCGGTTGGAGAATCTTTTCGAAGAGCAGCTCGGTCCCGAAGGGGAGCTCAAGCCATGGTTTACCGACTATCCCGACAGCCCCGGTGATCAGAAACTCGCCGATCAGGCGAACCAGGGAAAACGACAGGGCGATGACGACCAGCGCGAACAGGCTTCCCCATAGAGGATGGATGCTGAGCTCTTCGAGCCTGTCGGCAAAGGTGTGATGATGATGCTCGAGGGTCTGCACCCTCTCCACCAGCTCACCGACCCGCCGCCATATCCGGTCTCGGTCGAGGTGGGCGTGCTCGGGAGCAGCGCCGCTGCGGCCGGCGGGGAACGGATGCTGGATATGGGGGTGATGCCCGGGATGGCCCGATTCGTTGCCGCTGGGCCGGTGACCGGGCCGCAAATCCAGGCAGGCGTCGATCAGATGTTTCACGCCTTCCCCGCTGCGCGCTGCGATGGCGACGACCGGTACCCCGAGCTCGACGGAGAGTTTCTCCACGTCGATGCCGATTCCCTTGTGCCGGGCCTCATCGCTCATGTTCAGGGCAACCACCATGGGCTTATTTTGGGCGATGAGCTCCAGGGTCATGGGAAGGTGCCGTTCCAGGTGGGTCGAATCTACGACATTGATGATCCGTTTGGCATCGTCGATGAGATCAACCGTTACCCTGGCCGCTTCGTCTAGGGGTTCCAGAGAATAGGTTCCCGGTGCGTCCATCACGATCAGAGTGCTGCCTTTGCCGCGCATCCTGCCCATGGCAAAGGACACGGTGGTACCGGGATAGTTGGAGGCTATGGTGCGCACGCCCGTCAGGTGCGAGAACAGCACGCTCTTTCCCACGTTTGGCTGTCCGACCAGAAGGATGTCGTTCTCCAGATGTTTCCGCGGCCTCTGCTCGGCGCTTCGGGTGCTTTCCCCCGCAACGCTAGTCCGCATCTACCCGCACCTCACCAGAATTTTTCTGGCCATTCCCCGGCCGATCGCAACCTGGGTCCGGTTTACCTCCACCACCACCGGCCCGCCCCAGGCCAGGGCGGAGACCTTGCGAATCGTCTGTCCTTCGGCCAGCCCGAGAGTGCGCAGTCTGGCCTGTATTCCCCTACCGCCCTGTACCGCGACGACGGTTCCCTGCTCCCCCGGGTTCAGCTCAGTCAGCAGCTTTTCCATGTTTGTGGTTCTTCCTCTCCAGAGCATCCAGGCAACCTCTGATGCAGCGTTCGCAATTCTCAACGGAATCTGGTCGTTCGCAGAAGTACCCCGTTTCCTCGATCCAGTTGATGTCCAGGCGGGGACAGACCTGGATGAAATCGACGAACTGAGCCAGCCGATCGAGTATCGTCTCGGAGACGACATGTTCGATTTTGCAGGCGCTGTCCTCGGCCTCGGCGGCTCTCACACCCAGGACCTCTACGAAGAAATCCCTCAAGACGAGGTGGCGGTGGCTGATGTTGGCGGCAACCTTTTCTCCTTCGGGAGTGAGAGTGGCGATGTCGTAGGGAGCATAGTTGATCAGCTTCCGTTCCGCCAGAGCGTGGAGCGCGCCGGTTACCGAAGAGCGGTTTACCCCCAAACGCTTCGAGATCTCCTTTGCCCGGGCCGCCTTGTTTTCCCGTAAGAGCTGGTAGATCGCCTCCAGGTAGTCCTCCAGACTCGAGGTAAGGGTTTTCATTTTGTTCATTGCTTCCTGTTTATACTATAACACAAAACTTCGGCATGTCAAACATTTTACGGCGCGCCGAAATTTATTTCTGATCGGGCACAAGGTTGCGCCGGATCGGGTCTTGTCGGTTTACATGGGAGTGATCGTAGGCGATAATGAGGCGATGCGAACGTATTTAGACTGTTATCCCTGCTTCCTGCGCCAGGCATTGGAAGCGGCCCGACAGCTGGGCGCGGATCAGTACAAGCAGAAAATCGTGCTGGAACGAGTGCTGGAGTTGCTGGGCTCTGTGGAGCTCTCCCGTACGCCTCCCGAGATCGGGGATCGGGTTCATCGACTGATCCGCCGGGAGCTGGGCGACGGTGATCCATACCGGAGCTTCAAAGAAAAAGCCACGAGGGAGGCTTTGGCGGTTTACCCTCGAATCAAGAGTCTTTTCGAGGGATCGGATAACCCTTTGGAAACGGCGGTACGGCTCAGCATCGCGGGCAACATCATCGACGCAGGTGCGAACACAACCTACCAGCTGTGGCCGACCGTGCAGCGGGTGCTCTCTCAACCCTTCGCCATCGATGATATGGAAGTCCTGCGCAGGACCCTTTCCGGCATAACCCGCGTTCTGTTCCTGGCCGATAACGCCGGGGAGACCGTGTTCGATCGGCCGCTGATCGAGGCGCTGGAGGTGCCGGTCGTGTATGCGGTGAAAGGCAGCCCGATCCTCAACGATGCGACAATCGAAGATGCCCGCATGGCGGGTATCGATCAGATAGCCCAGCTGCTCAGCACAGGCTCTGATGCGCCGGGAACGATCCTGGAACGCTGTTCGAAGCATTTTCAGCAGGTGTTCGAGGAGTCGGAACTGGTCATCGCCAAGGGGCAGGCGAACTACGAGACCCTGAGTGAAAGGGGCTCCAAGGTGTTTTGCCTGTTGCAGGCCAAGTGTCCGGTGATTGCCCGGGATTTACAACAAGTGCCGGTGGGCAGCATCGTGCTCCGCCGCGGCGCCCCGCGCTCGACCTTCCGGCCGACCGGGGAGGAGTCGACGAACAGGAAGCCCTCCTGATCGCCGATCAGAGCAGGAGGCGCTCGGCGGCGGCGGGATTCTCCAGAGGAAAACGCACGACCGCGAGCTCCGGGCCGTCGTGGGCGGCGCTCAGGCACCAGGTCCCGCCGATGCGCTGCCGCCAGTGGCCGCTCAGACGGGCCGATTCATGCACGTGTCCGTGAAGGGTAAGGTACGGATGCCTCTGTTCGATAAACCGGCGTACGGCGATGCTCCCGACGTGAACATCCAGTGGCGCGGAATCGACCATCTGTCCATCAAGATCGGCCAGGTCTAAATTGCTGTCGTACGGCGGGACGTGGAACAGAAACACGGCCCGGTGCAAATCGTCCTCCCCGGCCAGCTCCCGCAGCTCCTGCCGGATCGTGAGGGTTGACAAGTCCTCTGTCACCGGAACGCTTCTCCAACCGCCGGTCGGGGCGGAGGCCCCGACATCGACGTAGCGGGACACGTCGTAGCGCTCCCAATCCTTGAGTAAAAAGGGGCTGGGAGGGATGCAGGCGTAGCCGTAGAAGGTATAGCCGTGAAATTCTACCTTCCTGTTGTGCAGGTAGCGCCACAGGCCGGCTCGCTCTCCGGTCTCCAACGCCGTTTCCTCCCGCCGGGGATCATCGTTGCCCAGGATAACCACGAACAGCGGATATTTTTCCTCCATCTCGCGTCGAAGCGAGCGGAATCTTTTAGCGAGATAACCTTCGATGAAGGATGTCGGTCGCCCATGCGAGTGCCGCGGCGACAACCCGCCGAAGGGCAGAAGATCTCCACCGAGAAAAACGAGATCCGGCACGGTTGATCGAATCAGGGAAAAGAGCTTGTCGATTTTGTCTGTCGAGCCGTGGAGGTCTGAAACGAACAGACAGAGGCTCATCGTCCCAGGTTGAGGGGCCGGGCGGCATCGGTCACCGCGCCGATCTTGATGGCGTAGCTGGATTTGCGCTCGATATCGGAGTCGGTGACCACGTGGATATCCAGGATATGCTCGGTGCGAATGCCGGTGCGCATGTAGTTCATCTCCGCCAGGCTCAGGCTCCAGCCGTCGAACCAGGACAGCAGCTCCCTCTTCTGCGCTTCAGTTCCCCGAAAATGCACGAGCAGATCGATGTCGCTGGCAGCCGTGGCCGTGGCGTTCTTGGTGCTGCCGATGACGTACATCGCTTCCACACCGAAGCGCTCCTGGTCCAGCTCCCGGGCGATCCGTTCGGCAACGCGCATCCGCCACCTCCAGTGTTCTCCTCTCTGTAGCGGCGGCTGGTCCCTGCCGGTCTCTTCCGCCATCCCCCGGCCCTCGTCGGTACGGAAGTAAGCCGCCGCTTCATCCGCCTCAGCATTCATGGCGACGCACAGCACCTGGCCGTCGGTAACCTGTGGAACGTCGATGACCCGGATGACCTGCTGTAATACGGCAAACTCGGGGACCAGCTCTTCGAGTATATTTCTGCTCTCGGTGAGGAAGGATTCATTGAACAGCACTCCGGACTCATCTGGGTAGAGGGGCAGGTAACGGATCGAGGCTTCCACAAGATCCTGGAAGAAGTGCGTGCCGAAGGACAGATCCGGTACGTAGTGTCCCTTCTTGCGGGCGATCTCGATCAACACCGCGGTGTTGTTGATATCCGAGTAGGTCACCGGAACGCCTAGTTTGACATCCCCACGGCTGCCCCAGCGTCCCGGTCCCATCAGGATGAATTGTCTTTTGGGCAGCAGCGAGTTGAGCCGTCCGATGGCCCGGCCCACGTTCTTCAGCTGCTCCAGGGTTTGCAGCTCGCTGTAGCTCTCCGGGTCCACGTAGACCACGTGGGTGATGTCCGGCACCAGGCCGTTGGAGATGTACTTGTGGGCGTTGAACAGGATCTTGTCGTCGCTCAGGTCCTTGGGAATCGGCGCAGGCCAGGTTTCGGTCGCCGCGCTCTGGGTACGGCACTGCAGCAGATAGATTGTCTGATCATCGACGGCGAACTCCACATCCACGGGCTTGCCTATCTTTTCCTGCAGCAGGACCAGTAGGGCTTTTATCTCTCGGAGAAAGCTCGAGTTGGAGATCACCCCCTCGAAGGTGGGCACCAGATCGTCCCGATCGAAGTTTAGAGCGAACTTCGTTTTTCTGCGCAGGATCCCGTCCTGATGAACGCTGACGATGTTCTCGATGTTGGGATATTTGTCCCCGGTTTCCCGAATCAGCTTGCGGAACTCCACCGTGGTGAAGCTGCCTTGCTCCAGATCGATCACGTCGATCTGCCGCGGGGAGTAGTACAGGATCTCTTCGACCGTGGGATTGACGTTCAGTCCGGGTTGTCCCGGCGCGATGAGTTTGGGATAGTCGTCGGCCAGACGATCTACGGCCCGGGTTCCCAAACCGGGTACGAGCCTCAGCAGCCCGTCCTCCCTCCGGATCCTCGGCGACCAGCGGAACTCGTTATTGCTGAAGGCGACGCCGGAAAACGCGGGAAAGAAGTATCGACCCACCCGGGTGCCGATCACCTCCTGGATCATGATGCCCATCTCTTCGTGAAAATTGATCAATCCCCGCTCACGCCGATACTCGATGGGATCGGGGGAAAACACCGAGGCGTACACTTCGGCAATAGCGTCCATGAGGCTGTCCAGGCGTTCCTTCTTTAGGCCCAGATTGGCCAGGAACAAACTCTTGTACTTGCCGGAAAAAGCCGAACCCATGCGATCCTCGAGCAAGCTCGAGCTGCGAACGATGATAGGGCGCTCACCCAGATCGTCCAGACAGGCTGAGAGCCAGTTGATGATTTCGCCCGGGAAAATGGAGTTTTTGAAGATCTGGACGATATTCGGATATTCCTCGCGGATCTGCTCTATCGCCTTGTACTTCTGCTCCAGGATCTCTTCCAGGTCGTTGTAGCTCAAGAATGTTTGGAGCGTGTCCGAGGTGACGTACCAGGTCTTGGGCACCTGGATTCTACTGAGGTCGGGGTTGTCCTTGGAGTA
Source organism: uncultured Spirochaetaceae bacterium (assembly GCA_964588525.1). GTDB lineage: Bacteria > Spirochaetota > Spirochaetia > SZUA-6 > DRHE01 > JAFGQJ01. Next base: position 22,627 of record CAZPQC010000005.1, on the reverse strand, counting down.
GCGCTTGAGGATCTGGGCCGCAATGAAAAGACCCGCGCTCTTCCCGCCCAGACGCCCATGGCTGTTCTGGGGGAAAATGGTGCGCCTCAGGATATTGTAGAAGTCGTGAAGGTCCGCATAGTCCTTGGCGATATCGATGAAGTCAAGCTGCTCCGTGAACAGGCGGTGGATCAGCAGGACATTGATGTTCTGGCGAGTGTAGGGGGTGATCTCGACCTCCTCGGGTTCCATGTAATGGTAGCGCGCAATGGCGTCCAACAGATCTCCGAGGGAGGTATCCAGATTCTCGAGTGTCTTCACCAGGAAGCCCATCCTGTTTTCCTTGACCCATTTCTGTATCAGTTCCAGGAGCTCATTGTCGCTCAGGTTGCGTTGGGCGATGGAGAAGATCTGACGGCTCAGATCGCCGTTGGTAAAGATGGATCGCTTCCGGCTGGGCTTGTTGTCATCCAGGATCGTGTCGGCGGGATTGTCCCGCAACAGAGCATCGGCACTTTCCTCTTGATTCTTTTCCCCGCTGTCCTCCCTATCTAGGTTCACGCTCTGCAGAAGTTCTCTGGCTTCCTCGATCCCGATCCAGCAGAGGTAGTTCAACATCTTGCGCGTGATCTTGGACAGGAGCTTGGTATCGCTCTTCTCCAGCAGCTCGATCACGATCTGCCACTGTTTTTTCGTGTGAACATCGAGCTGACGCCGGGCATCGCTCCACTGCTCGACCGTCGCCTTCAGCCTGCGCTGGAACAGGTAGTGTCCCAGGCGGTCACCGATGGTATTCAGCAGTTTCTGCTCCTCCGGGAGGAAGGGATCATGATCCCCGGAGTAACCGACCTCCTCGGAATAGCACATCACTATCCGGCCGATTTCCTTTCCCTCGCTGAGGATCGCCGCGCTCTGACAGCAGCGGGAGTCTTTGAAGCCTTCGCTTTCAAAAGAAGTTCCTTCCAGGTTCAGGCGAGCCCGGCACAGGGGGGAGTACTGCCATCCCGAAGGGATGATCTCGATGACCTTTTGAAGCACCTCTTCGAGCGGCGAGTCGGTGTCACGCAGAAGTTCTTCGATCTGGTACAGGCAGTTCAGCTCTCTGGCCCGCTCGGTCAGGTCGTCGATGATCTGTTTCCACGGTTCATCATTCATTTCAGGATCAATCCTTTCCCGCTTCTCCCGTCCACCCGTACGGATAGCGGATGTTCCGAGCGTACGTGACGCAAGTGTTCGGTTTCCCGAACCGCTGTCTGTGCCTGCAGCCATGCCCAGTCGATCGGACACTTGTGGGGCGCAGGCACGCTTAGGTACAGCACCCCGAGGCTGGTCATGTTGTGGAAAAAATGGGAGCCCTGGCTGAGATCCGGGTTCATCTCCGCAAGGGTCGTCTCCACGATGACCCGGGCACCGGAGATCTGACTCCAACCTACCGGTATACCCAGCCAGGGATCGGCGCTGCCCCAGCGGCCGAATCCGATCAGCAGGTAGGGAGTTCCCGCCTCAAGGAGGCTCGAGTTGATCCTTTCCACTTCCATGGCGATCTGCCGGGTGCGGTCGGCTCGGAAGGCCTCCGGCCGGACATAGAGGATATCCCGGACGGTCTCCAGGACACCGTTTCCCATGGCCCGCTCGGAGTAGATCAGCACCTTCCGTTCATCGAAATCTTCCAGGTCCACCACCGCACCCCGGGAGGCTATGACCATCGGCCGCAGCTGAAGAAAACCGAAACGGCTTTCCCGCTCGCGGTGCGGGTCGAAGGCCAGGGCGAACTCGATCTCCACCGCCTCTCCCACCTCCTTCTCCGCCAGTTTCAGGAGTTGCTTCAGCAATTCATTCAGAGGGGTGATGCGGCCCTGCAGCAGAGGGGAAAAATCCACCAAACGTGGCCCCTGGGCTGAGCTTCCCATCCGGAGTCGATCCGAAGCTGCATCGTAGGTTGAACACACGTACTGCAGGGTGCCGTCCTCCTCCGCCTCGGACAGGGAACCCTCGTAGAGGTACTCAGTTTCCCGGATCGGATCGTACTCCTTCGGTGTTCCCATGAACACCGACCAAAAACGGGTCTGGGTGGCCTTGAGAAGATCCGAAGTCGATCCGTATGGGGGCAGAGCCCGGGGTAGAGCGGGACTGTAGCTCCATACGCGCCCCCCGTCCACGATGGTTTTTCCCAATCCGAGGGCCAGGTTGACCACCCCGTCCCGAGGATCGGCGCTGCCCGTCGGATAGAAGTTGTGCGACCTGGCTACCCCCGAGATCGTGGGATAGTAGCGTTCGGCAAAGCGGTACCCGACCACCTCCTGGATGATCACCGCCATCCGCTCTCCCCGGATGTCTCTTCCGATGCCGCGGAAGTACTGCCGGGCGGCTCGAAAGTACGTGGACGCGTAGATAACCTTGATCGCCTCGACCAGCCTTCGGAAGCGGCTCTCGGGGTCCGGCTGGTTGTTGGGAATCATCTTGGTCTCGTACACCCCGGCAAAGGGCTGGTAGATGGAATCCTCGAGAAGACTGGAGGAGCGGACGGCCAGGGGCTCATGGACGGAGCTGATCAGTGACAGCAGGTCTCCGACCACGGTGGGCGGAAGTTCGGCCTTCTGGAAGGTATGGGCGATGCGCTCGTCCTCGATCTTCGAGTGAGCAACCTCGTAGAGGTTGTTGAGCTCCATGAAATCCTCGAACACGCCGGTCAGGAGTACCGTCATACGGGGAATCGAGACCCGGATGTCCTCAAAACGTCCGTCGGGAAAGGTGCGCTCGAGGCTCGCCTTGATCGACGCCAGACCCGCCGCCTTGCCCCCCGGTTCTCCCTTGCCGATGTAGGTAAAGGCATCCGCTGCCGTACCCGCCCTGCGTGAGCTGCGCTCATAGCGAACGCCGCCGGCGGCCGGAGTTTTTAGAGAATCCGGAGGTTCAGCATTGGGCTGATGTTCCGCTCTCGCCATGTCTACTTATAGTATACGTCCCCGGCGGTGCACGTTGGAAGGGGGACACCGATATCGGTCTGTTTCTCTACACCCAGCCCCGCTCCCGACAGGCCTGGGCGACCCGATTGACCGCGATTACGTAGGCGGCGTCGCGCATATACAGACCCTTGGTGCGGGCTAGGTCGGACACGTCGATGAAGGCTCCGGTCATTCGGGTGTCGAGCCTCCCCAGCACTTCGTCCTTCTCCCAGAAGTAGTTCATATTGCACTGGACCTGCTCGAAGTAGCTGCAGGTCACCCCTCCGGCGTTGGCCAGGAAGTCGGGAATCATGAAGATCTTGCGTTTTCGTATAATCTGATCCGCTTCGGGACTGGTGGGGCCGTTGGCCCCTTCGGCGATCATTTTCACGGAGGGGGGAATCTTTTCCGTATTGTCGGCGTGGATCTGGTTCTCCAGGGCGCAGGGAAGAAGAATATCCACCTCCTGTTCGAGCCAGGCCTCCCCCGGCAGCACCTCGTAGCCCGCCTCCTCCGCTTTAGCCCGATCGATGCCGCCGTAGCGGTCGGTGATCTCGAGCAGCTGATTCAGGTCGATCCCGTCCTTGCGGCGGTAGCTGTAGGATTTCTGGTCGTTCTGATCCCAGCAGGCCACGCAGGTGATGGTTCCCCCGAGCTGCTGGTACAGGCGAATGGCGTACTGGCCCACGTTTCCGAATCCCTGGACGCTGGCCGTGGTCGATTCGATCCGGATGCCCAGCTCTTTGAGGGCTTCCCGGACCGTGAAGATGACCCCGTACCCCGTGGCTTCGGTTCTGCCCAGGGAGCCGCCCATTCCCACGGGCTTGCCCGTGATCACCCCCGGATACCTGCCGCCGGTAATGGCCTCGTATTCGTCGAGCATCCAGAGCATGTGCTGGGCGTTGGTCATCACGTCCGGAGCCGGTACATCCCGTACCGGTCCGATGTCCCGGGCCAGTTGTCGTACCCAGCCGCGGCAGATCTGTTCCTGCTCCCGGAGGCTGAGGTTGTGCGGGTCACAGACCACGCCGCCCTTGCCCCCACCCAGGGGAATATCCACCACCGCGCACTTCCAGGTCATCCACATCGACAAGGCGCGCACACCGTCGGCCGTTTCCAGGGGGTGGAAGCGAATTCCGCCCTTGGCCGGTCCCCGGGCATCGTTGTGCTGGACCCGGAAACCTCGGAACACCTGAACGCTGCCGTCGTCCATGCGCACCGGGATCGCAATGTGGTACTCCCGGAGGGGAAAACGCAACAGGTCGCGCATCGGCTGTTCGAGCTCGAGTATATCCGCCACCTGATCGAACTGCTTTTGGGCCATGTGAAAGGGATTGTAGTCTGTTTTTGCCATGGGGAATTCCTTGACTAGTTTTTCAAACGCTATTTGAAATCTAATTTGAATTTAGTATACTTAGGCTGCTTTGTCAAGGTGTCGTTTCGACTACAATATCCGGCGTGCCTTCTGCGTCTGTAGAGATAAGATGGAACCATTATTTCGCATAGCGAGCACCCTGAAACAGAAAGCGGTTCTCTGGTTCGTGAATCGCAGCATGGAACCGCAGATATACGCCCTGGACGAGCTCTTCACGGCGGAGGAAGCCGCCTGTCTGGAGAAACTCCTGCGGAAGCGCAGAGAGGAATGCCGGATCGAGCAGGTCTCCCGGTCGGGCGGAACCAAAGAGCCTGCCTCCTGGAATCTTCTCGGCAGATTGATCGAGCTCGAACAGGGGGAGTCGGATCAGCTTGCCTTTCGTGTGGTTGGCTGTTTGGAAGTATAAAAGTACACTTGCCTATTCATGGAGCAAGTGAGGGCAACAATGGGCAGTATCTTTGTGAGGAGAAAGATCGGTCTGGCTCTCGGCGGGGGTGCAGCCCGGGGTTTAGCACATATCGGAGTGTTGAAGGTTCTCCAAGAGGAAGGTATCCGGATTCACTGCGTCGCGGGGACGAGCGCGGGGAGCCTCATCGGTAGCCTGTTCTGCGCTGGTTTGAGCTGGAAGAAGATAAAAGAAATTGCACAGGATATCGACTGGAGTGATCTGGTGAGCCCTACCTGGCCTAGCCTCGGGATTGTGAATCCCGACAAGCTGGAGAAGACAGTAAACAAGTTCGTACAAAAAAAGCGCTTCGAAGATCTGTCCATCCCCTTTCGGGCCGTGGCCGTGGACATCACCAGCGGGGAGGAGGTGGTGCTGCGAAGCGGTTCGGTAGCCAGGGCGGTGCGGGCCAGTTGCAGTATCCCGGGTATCTTCCAACCGACCGAGGTGGAGGGACGGTTGCTGGTGGACGGTGGACTGGTGAATGACGTACCCACCGACGTGGTCAGGGACATGGGAGCGGACCGCGTGATCGGAGTGGATCTGAACGCCGATCGGGTCGTATCCAAACGCCCGGAGAACCTGATCGAGATCTTCTTCCGCAGCCTGAATATCCTGATCCACAACAGCGCCCAGAAGGCCCGACGCGTCGCCGATGTCATGGTTGTGCCCCGGTTGGCGGGATTTGCCTATCATGACCTGAGTCGGCTCGATGAGCTGATCGCTCGAGGTGAGCAGGCCATGCGGGATCAGATCGGAACGTTATTAAAAATTGCTCGTTAGCCTCTTACCCGCCGATCGGAGGCGCTATCTTGTACAGATACAGGTGCAGCTCCTCGTCGGCGGCCACCAAGGGAAGACCGGAGAAAGTGAAGATGTTGGAGACGATCCGCGTTCCCGGACGGAGCTCCCGGCGCAGCTTGTCCTTGAGCCGTTCGTTTGTATCTTGCAGCAGAAAGGTGAAGATCACATCGGCTTCGCCAAGGTCCACGGAGAACAGATCCCCCCGGATGACCTTCACCCGGCTCCACAGTCCCCGAAAGGTGACGGCGAGCACGCTCCACAGGTAGCGGGACAGGTCCACCTCCACGCCAACGGCCCGGGCTCCGAAGCTGCGGGCGGCTGTGATCAACACCCGACCGTCGCCGCAGCCCAGATCGTAGACGACCTCCCCGGGCCGCAGCTCGGCCATCTCGAGCATCCTGCGGATCACCTGCCGGGACGTGGGAACCCAGGGAGCGCCCTTGCTGCTCGTCCACACCAGAGACATGAGAAAAACCATGATGATGAAAAAGACCGCGGAGATGAGGATATGCATGGATGGAGTTTCTCATGCCCGGGCCCGGGATGGGAAGCCTCGGGAAGAGCCGATCCGCGATCAGCTCTTCCCGACCCCCACTGTGCCTACTTGTCGGTAGCCCGTTTTCATGAGTACGTTGAAAGGGTATGTTGATGCCCACCCCATGTGCGGGCGGGTCTACCTCGGCTATTGAGAGACCAAGATCGAGCCATGATAAAACGACTTTTCCCCCTTCTTCTGATCCTGGTTGCCCTGGCCGCCTGCCGGCCTGCACCCGGCGATTCCGGCCAGGGGGAAGTCGGCAGCCCGCAGCCGGGCACGAGTCAGGAGGAGCTGCAGCAGATCCTGTCCGAGCACGTGCACTACCTGGCTTCCGATGCCCTGGGCGGCCGGGAGGTGGGCAGCCCGGGCATCGCCGCAGCGGAGCGCTACATCGCCGAGACCTTCGGTTCCCTGGGACTGAAGCCTCTTCCCGGGCGTGACGATTTCTTTCTGGAGTTCACCCTCTACCGCGGAGGCTACGATGCGGAGGCTACGACCCTGGAAGTCGGGATCGACGGCTTGACCCTGCCGGCCCGCCCCGGCGTGGATTTCCGTCCCTTCGACTTCTCCGCCACCGGGGCGCTGAAGGGAGAGCTGGTCTTCGCAGGTTACGGCATCACGGCGCCGGAGTACGGCTACGACGACTACGACGAGTTGGACACCGAAGGCAAGATCGTGCTGCTGCTCCGCCACGAGCCGCCGAGCCCCGCGGGCTCGGAGTACTTCCAGGGGGCGGATCTGACCCGGCACTCCCTGTTTGCGACCAAGGCGGAGAACGCCCGGGCTCACGGGGCTGCGGGGATGCTGCTGGTGACCGATCCCAAGAGCTCCACCGGGGCGGAAGACTTGCGACTTCAGGGACCCCTGGCCCTGGAGCGCAGCTCCTTGAGCCGCCACCGGACGGACCGGCAGCCGATTCCCGCGCTCCACATTTCACAGCCCTTTGCCGAAAAGATTCTGGATGCCTCGGGATGGGACCTCGGGCAGCTGCAGGACAGCCTGGACCAGGGTGTCGATCCTGCCCGCCTGCAGCTGGATGGTGCGACCGTAGCCCTGAACGTGGCCACGGAGCAGGCCGCCGAGGAGGTGCGGGCCCGGAACGTGGCCGCTTTTCTTCGGGGCTCGGATCCGCTGCTGAGGGACCAGTGGATCCTCATCGGCGCCCATCACGACCACCTGGGTTGCTTCAGCGGGGAGGGGGATACGATATTCAACGGAGCGGACGACAATGCTTCAGGGACAGCCGGGGTCCTGGCCCTTGCCCGGATCCTGGCCGAGCTGGATCCGCCTCCGGCCCGGAGCATAGTCTTGACTACCTTTTCAGCCGAAGAGGAGGGGCTGCTCGGCTCCCGGGAGATGGCCTCCAGTCAGATTCAAACGGACAACATCGTGCTGATGATCAATCTCGATATGATCGGCAGAAATCCCGGGCAGCCGCTGCTGGTGATGGGCTCCGCTTCCTCTCCCGACCTGCAGCGCCTTTTGGAGGAAGCCAACCGCGAGGAGCAGCTGCCCCTGCGCTTCTCCAGCGGTCCCGGGGCGGCGGTCAGCGACTACGATCCCTTTCACAGATTGGGAATTCCCTTTTTGTTCTTCTTCACCGGCATCCACGAGGACTACCATGGCACCGGGGACGAGGCCGAGCGGATCAGCTATAATAGACTGGCGCGGGTGGTGAAGCTGGTCGCCGACACCGTAGCCCTGGCCGCGGAGATGAGCCCGTCGCCCGCTTCGACGGTGTACGTGGACTGGCCGGGGCTGGCCGTGGACGGCATCGCGGTGGGACCCATGAATCTGCGCCCCCTACTCACGCGGATCGGAGCCGGTGTGCGCGTGGAGCCTACGGGCATTCGGGAAGGAGAACCACTGGAGCTGCCCCCGACCCTGGGACGAAGGCCCTGAGCGCTTTGCGGATCGACAGTTCGGGTCGCGTAGATCGGAGACACAGATGCTGCAGATAAGACGCGGGCTCAGCCGCAACGTCATCCTCACGGGCTTCACCTCTTTTTTCACGGATGTCTCCTCGGAGATGATCTATCCCCTGCTCCAGGCCTTCGTGCGTTTTCTTCTTTCCAGCCGTCAGGCCCTGCTGGGACCGGCTCTGGGTGTGATCGAAGGGGTGGCCGAGTCCAGCGCCAGCCTGCTGAGGGTATTTTCCGGATACTACTCGGACAGGATTCATAAGCGCAAACTGCCCGCCATCGGCGGCTACGGAGCCTCGGTCCTGGCCAAGGGGGTGCTTCTGCTCGGATCCCTGGGCTGGCATTTCGTGCTGCTGTCGAGGTTTCTCGACAGGGTGGGCAAGGGCATCCGCACGGCGCCCAGGGACGCCCTGATCTCCGAGTCCACTCCCCGGGCCTTCCAGGGCAAGGCCTTCGGATTTCAGCGGGGCATGGACTTCGCGGGAGCTACGCTGGGGGCGTTGGCTGCCTACTTCCTGGCCCGGCACTTCCTCGATCCGGCCACGGGCAATCTGGAGAGCCTCACCGATTTCTACACCATCTTTCTCGTCTCCCTGATTCCGGCGGCCGCCGGCGTGGCTTTCCTCTTCTTTCTTCGCGAGCAAACGCGCTCCGGTGCCGAGAGCGGCCCAAAGCCCGATCTGGACATCCGCCAATACAGCCGCAACCTAAAGCTGTTCCTCCTGTCGCAGGCCGTCTTCACGCTGGGCAACTCCTCGAACCAGTTCCTGCTGCTGCGCAGCATGGATTTGGGCTTCGCCCTGCCCACGGTGATCCTCATGTACCTCGTGTTCAATCTGTCCACCGCCGTGCTGTCGACGGCGTTCGGCTCCCTGTCCGACCGCATCGGCCGGCGCCGGATGCTGATGGCCGGCTACGGGCTGTATGCGGTGGTGTACCTCGCTTTCGGCTTCATCCGGCCGTCGACCGGGATTCTGCTGTGGGGATTCTGGCCCCTGTACGGCGTGTACTACGCCATGACCGAGGGAATCGAAAAGGCCTTCGTTTCCGACATCGCGCCCGGAGGATCCAAGGCCACGGCCCTCGGCTTCTATCACACCATCGTGGGGTTGGGCCTGCTTCCGGCCAGCATTCTGGCCGGCCTGCTGTTCTCCCTTCTGCCCGCCGCGCCTTTCCTGTTCGGCGGCGCTACCGCCCTGCTCACGGTCGTGCTTCTGGCCTTGTTCGTGAAGGAGGGGAAAGTTCAGGAAAGATGAACCGTTGCTGCTTCGCGACACCTCCTGTTTCTTCTCCCTTTTCTATTGTTCTCCTGCCCCTGCTGAGACGGGGCGGAGGTTGAACCCGAAAATAGGGAGAATGCGGCATCTCGCAACGGAAGACCCTTTGCCCCACCTTCCAGTACTGCAATACTCCAAACAGATTATAGCCACTTTGGCCGGTTATTTATTATCTTTTTAGTCAGTTTTTTGCAGCATAGTCATATTGTCGCCGAGAGAGCCTGCAGCGTGCCCCGGCGTTCCGGCCGATAAATTTTTTTTTGATATCTGCGTGACACTTTGGTGACAACTCTTGGCTACTTTTTTCTTATATGAGGTACGGCGACTGGAAGTTTCAGAGGAAGATCGGGCCGGCCTCTAGGAGAATACTACGATGATGGTTTTACTTGCCTTCGCATTTCTGTCAGGGGTCATAACGATCCTCTCCCCCTGCATCCTACCGTTGCTTCCGATCGTGCTTTCCGGAGGCGTTACGGGTGGAAAAGCACGCCCCTTCGGCGTGGTTGCCGGCTTCGTGGCCAGTTTTACCGTGTTCACCCTCACCCTCACGGCGATCGTACAGGCGCTGGGAGTGCCCGCGGAGGCTCTGCGGATCGTGGCCGTGGTGCTGATCATCTCCTTCGGTCTGGTCATGCTCCTGCCGAGGCTGCGCGGAGTATTCGAGCTGGCAGCCTCCAGGATCGCCACTCTGGGCAGGGCCAGGGGCGCGGCAGGTTCGGAGCGCAGCGGCGGCTTCACGGGCGGATTGCTGGTGGGCTTGAGCCTCGGACTGGTCTGGACACCCTGCGTAGGACCGATCATGGCATCCGTGGTCGGCCTGGCCCTTACGCAGAGGGTAGACGGCGGAGCGGTGTTTATCACCCTGGCCTATACCCTCGGGACCTCGGTTCCCATGCTGGCGGTGATGTTCGGAGGACGCGCTTTGCTCAACCGCGTGCCGGCTCTTACCAGGAACGCAGATCGCATCCAAAAGGGCTTCGGCGTGCTGATGATCGTTGTGGGCCTGGCGATCGGGCTCGGCTGGGATCGGCGCTTCCAGAACACGGTCCTGCGGGCCTTCCCGGCCTACGGAAGCGGACTGACATCGGTTGAGAACGTCGCCGCGGTCCGCGGTGCGCTGCAGGCTCGGGACTCGCAGAGCGGGGGGCAGGTGTCGTCGTCGGAGATGAATAACTTCTCCGTGCCGCCGAAGAAGGGCAGGCTGGGGGACTACGGTCCGGCTCCTCCAATAGTGACCCAGGGGGAGTGGTTCAACACGCAGGACTTTCAGCCCGGCCGGGAACAGGACCGGGAGCCGGGAAGCGGTGAGGCCGGAGGATCCCCTGCTCTGACCATGGAGCAGCTGCGCGGCAAGGTGGTCCTGGTGGACTTCTGGACCTACAGCTGCGTCAATTGCGTGCGCACCATCCCCTATTTGAAGGCCTGGTACCAGGCCTACCGCGATCAGGGCCTGGTGATCATCGGGGTGCACACCCCCGAGTTCGAGTTCGAGAAGGATCCGACCAACGTGGCCCGGGCCATCAAGGAGCTGGGCGTGGACTGGCCGGTGGTGCAGGACAATGGCTACCTGCAGTGGAGGGCATACAACAACCGCTACTGGCCGGCGCACTACTTCATCGATGTCGAGGGACGCATCCGCTACTTCCACTTCGGGGAAGGGGAGTATGCCGTCTCCGAGCAGGTAATCAAGGATCTGCTCCGGGAGGCGGGCGCCTCCCCGAACAGCGGCAGGGTCTCCGGGCGGGCACCGCTTCTGGAAGCCAGAACACCGGAGACATACCTGGGCTACGGCCGGGCCGAACGCTTCGTTTCAGCCGGGTCCCCGGTTCATGACCAGGCGGTCCAGTACCGTCCGGCTGCTACGCGGGACGACGGCCAGTGGACCCTGGAAGGGAGGTGGACCATCGCTGATGAATATATCGTTCCCCTCACCGCCGGGGTCCTTCAGCTGCGCTTCAACGCCCGAAACGTTTTCCTGGTGGTGGAGCCCGAAGGGGCGGGGGGCTCGATCCGCGTGTGGGTAGATGGTGAACCGGCTGCGGATACCGCGGATGTGAAGGGAGGCAGCCTGGCCCCCACGGAGAGCAGGCTGTACCAGCTGGTCGGGCTCTCCCAGGCGGGTCCGCACCTGCTGAGGCTGGAGGTGAAGGGGAAGCTGCGGCTGTTCGCCTTTACCTTCGGATGATCGAGCGCATCTTTGCGTGCGCAAAACTACAAGTAAATGGAGCCCGGCAGAGGGCTCCGGGAGGTATATATGAGACGATCGAACTTTTCGGTGTTCGTGCCGGCCGGTCTATTTGCCGTGGCCGTGCTGGTGCTTAACCCGGTTGCCGCCAGGGCGGATTTTCCGGATCCCCCGGCGGAGGAGACGGTGCCTAGCGGCGGCAGCGCGACGGCGGTGTTGGCCGGCGGGTGTTTCTGGGGTATGGAGGGAGTGTTCGAGCGGCTGAGAGGTGTCAAGGACGTCGTGTCCGGCTACTCCGGCGGAGATCAGGCAACCGCCCAATACCAGATCGTAGGAACGGGCAGGACCGGCCATGCCGAGTCCATCCAGGTGACCTACGACCCTTCCCAGATCAGCTACGGCACGCTGTTGAAGGTTTTCTTTTCCGTGGCCCATGACCCCACGCAACTCAACTACCAGGGGCCGGATCACGGCTCGCAATATCGTTCCGTGATTTTCTATGCCAGCGAGGAGCAGAAGCGCGTGGCCGAGGAGTACATCCGTAGCCTCGACCGGGCCAAGGTCTTCGCTAAGCCCATAGTAACCCAGGTTGTTCCCCTGAAGGCTTTCTTCCCCGCGGAAGAATACCACCAGGATTTCATGGACAAGAATCCCGGCTACCCCTACATCGTGTACTGGGACGTGCCTAAAATCAAGCACCTCGAAAAGGAGTACCCCGAGCTTTTAAGCAATCGGTAGACCGTAGATCGAGCTGGATCCTGCCGCCGGGCTCCGAAGAGGAGCCCGGCGGCAGTAAGCTCAAAGGTCGCTGCGAAGGATCAATTCTGTGGCTGCTCCTACTGGACCACGAAAGTCCCGGTCATGGCTCTCGGATGGACGTCGCAGCGGAAGAAGTAGGTGCCGGCCTTCTCCGGCGCGGTAAAGGTGTAGGTGATTTGCTTCGGACCGGTGATGACCTTTCCCTTGAAAACAGCGTTCTTGGCCGCTGAGCTCTCGTATACCGAGATGTTGTGGGGTATGCCCTTGTCCCGGTTGTCGAAATTGATCGTAACCTCCGCACCGGCGGGCACCGTGATGGTGGCCTTGTCGAAGGCTATGTTCCTGGCGACCAGGTCGATCGTGACCCGACTTGGGTCGTTCGATCCGGATGCACTTTGTGCCACCGCAGGAAATGCCATGATGCCGACCAGCAGCACTGCGAAAAGAAGCCTCACCATCTGCGACGGTTCCTGCTGCCGCCGAACGCCTGGGTGTGAAGATCTCGAATAAAAGACTCCAATACCTTGCGGCCGGCCCCGATACGCTCGAACAGAACCCCGATGGTTCCTCCCTCCCGGTGCACCACGCGGAGATAGAGGGAAATCCGGGCGCTGCCGATTGCCAGGGTGGCGGGAAATCCGGAGCTTCCGGGCTGCAGCTCCGCTGCAAATTCCCGGTATGGCAGGCAAAGCCGAGCGCCTTTCTCACCGATATTGCGTACTTCCATCGGGAATGCCAGCCAGTCATCCGATGTAAGATAGTACACGTGGATTTCTGATTCCGGTCTCGGGGTGAAACGGGGCTGGAGACGTCCCGGTGCTACCCCCTGGATTTCGTTCACCAGGCCCAGGACCCTCTCGGTGTGCTCCTCCTCTTTATAGGGTTTGATGAAGATTGCCGCCACACCGCTGTTAGCCGCCTCTACCGCCTGGTCGACGTTCATGCTTGCTGCCAAAAGAACTACTCGTGATCGTTCGGAGAAGATCCTCAGCAGCGACACCAGGGCCCTCCATTCCAGCTCCTGCCCGGCAGGGTCGATCAATACGATATCCGGGGGCGACAAATCGATATTCTCAAACAGGGCGTCGAAATGCCGGTACTCGAATACATTGACACCGACAAGGCTGAGCTTTCTGGCAATGGACTGGCCTGAAAGCAGGGATTTGGAGACGACGGCGACGGTGGGTCTCCTGTCCTCGAGACTGAGATCCTGCTCGACTGTGGTTTGAATCAGTTCGTGTAAACTGCTCATTAAGTTTGTTCAACCTCCTGGGGTTCGACGCCGGCTCGGTGGTTACAACCTACGATCCGTCGCCCTTCACCAATAAGGATAACAGCCGATTGTTTCAAAATGCTTTCGCCAACATTACGGATTTGAAATACAGGTCCGCCGAGGCGGCGGGCTTGATGGGCGGCGCCTGCATCGGACCTGTTTGGGTCCGGGCCGAGCCGAACATCCGAAAATATCTCGGCCTGGAGAAGGCGGGGGAGATTCCAGAAAAGGTAGAATAGTTTGCCATCGTGGTCCAGGGATCGAGCGCGGGAGCTGCTCTGCGCCGGCTGAGGATTCCGGAAACCGACGAATAATTGACCGTCCAGATGAAAAATCCCGGTCACGGGGAATTCCCGATTCTTACGGAAATGTAATATCCGGGAAAGGCTGCGGTAATCGTGATTGAATATTTTTCGGGTATTGAATATTTTTCAGCTACGGAGAAAGAAAACCAAAGGATCAAGGTACTTGCTGCGGAGGGAATAGCGACCTTAAATCCTGGGGTATCATCGACACAGACCGGCCTGCGGGCCGGATTTTTTAACCGGAGAAACGAAAAATGAATGGGATTGATGGAAAAAGGCATTGGTCAACGATCGTTATCGGAGGGGGCCAGGCGGGTCTGGCCGGCGGCTATTATCTTGCCGGTCGTGGGCAGGATTTCGTCATCCTCGACGCGGGAGCACGGGTCGGGGATGCCTGGCGAGCAAGGTGGGATTCGCTTTGCCTGTTCACACCGTCCCAGCATGACGGCTTGCCGGGTATGCCGTTTCCAGCGCCACGGGGAACCTTTCCGACCAAAGACCAGGCGGCGGATTATCTGAGTGAATACGCGCGTCGATTTGCTTTGCCTCTTCGTCTGGGAGTTCGGGCAACGGGTCTGTCCAGAACCACTACGGGTTATGAGGTTACAACCTCGGCAGGGAAGCTCACTTCGGATCGAGTTATCGTTGCGACCGGTACGAATCCGACACCCGGTATCCCGGCCTTTGCCGGCGAGCTGGATTCGACCATTGTTCAGGTTCACTCTTCCGGATATCGCAATCCGGCTTCGCTCCCGCCCGGAGCCGCGCTGGTGGTCGGAGCCGGCACCTCGGGTGTAGAGATCGCCATCGAGCTTGCCCGAAATCGCCACACGTATCTTGCCGGTCACCCCACCAGTCATATCCCGGACCCGATTTTCCGCTACGCAGGCGAGATCTACTGGTGGTTCATCAGCACCATCCTGACCAACCGGACGCCGGTTGGGCGCAAGGCCAGGAAGAGTCTTTCGAAGAAGGGCGGACCGTTGATTCGGGTGTCCCTGGCCGATGCCATCGCCGCAGGAGTGGAGCACGTGCCCCGGGTGGCGGGAGTCAGCGACGGCAAGCCTCGACTCGAGGACGGTCGTCTCATCGACGTTTCCCTGATCGTTTGGGCCACGGGTTTCAAGCCGGATTTTTCCTGGATTGAACTGGACGTCACGGACGAACAAGGGTGGCCGAGAACCCAAAACGGGATCTCAACGGCAGCTCCCGGCCTCTACTTCTTGGGAATGCCGTTCCAGTTCGGGTTGACCTCAGGCCTTATCGGCGGAGTGGGAAGAGATGCCGCTTTCATTGTCAACCATCTCTCGGCCTCCAATGCGAAACCGAACAACAGGCGGTTGCCGGTATGAAGGGCGCTGCATGACAACAGCAGAGAGGTTCCGGGGAGGTGAGCTTACCGCGACGCGGAGGTAGAGAGATGAGAAGAGGTATTCTGTGCTGGTCCATCTTCGTCCTGTTTGTCGGTTTCGTATCCGCACAAGAACAGAGTGCGGAGCCCGACTTTCAGCCGCAGGAGGTCCTGTTCGGTTATGGGGGAGAATCGCCATTCGAGTGCTACTACTACGTGGGAACAATCGTATCCCCCGCCTCGGTGAAAACCAACAACCAGGCAGAGGTGCTTGCCGTACGGGACGGCAAGCGTTACTGGTCGCGATTCGTTTTCAAAACCCACAAGGCGGAAACCATGGAATTGAAACTGACCACCTTTGTATTCTATCCCCTGGGATTTCCCGACACGAAGCAAATCGACACGTACCGGTACAGGAGTACTGACTGGGCTGTGGGTCAGGTCTCTTCGATTCAGAAGATCTCCAGCGAGGTGGTGGAGGTGGACGGAACCCCGTTCGATATCGGATTGCTGCGCATATCCGATGACCCGCTTCAGAAGAAGTACTGAGCGGTCTCTCGTTACCTCAGGAAGGATCGTGGGGCAGGGAGCCTCGAGCGGCTCGGAGGTAGGCGAAGGGCGTGGCCGCCAGGAAGTTGGAGACCCGCGATGTGTAGATGTCCGCGTAGCGTTCCACCTGGCGGGCGAAGAGGCTCTTGTCGCTGCCGGCGCGCATCAGCGGGCCCCAGCTGGCATTGCCCAGTGTAGCGAAGGCCTTGGCCAAAGGTGCGATCTTTCCGTCAAGGGCTAGGCTCTCATCTGAAGCAGCCTTGATGGCCGCCTCCAGGGCGGCGACGCTGCCGGCCGCAGGCTGCGGACCGTTCTCGTGCCTCTGGCGAGCCAGGCGGAGGTGGGCGATACGGTTGTCGAGGTCGATCTTTTGGCTCATGAGCGCTTTCAACTCCGCCTCCGTATCGCGCGACTCCTCCAGAGCCCGGATCTCTGTCTCGATCTCCCGGAGGATCAGTCCGGTGCGCCATCTGAGCATATCCTTGCTCACGTGGACGTCGCCGAACAGATGATCCCCCACGTAGAGGATCTGAGCTCCGGAAAGCCCGAGGCTGGACTCTACAAGCAGCGCGTCGCCGCCCACGTACGCACCCCCAAGCTCGAGAGCACCGCGGTGAGGCTGCAGTAAGCCCCCCCCCTCATCCACCAGCTTGTACACCGCGTGTTGCCCGGAGAAGAACATCGGTTTGCGGGCCTCTACGATCACCAGGTCGAACAGAACCCTCCAGGTCATCCCCTTCGGCAGGAAACGATCCAGTGCGTAGGACATCATGGAGCAAGTGTAGCTCCAGTCGGAGTTGGTCACCAGCATCAATCGCTTGCCCGCTTGCTTCTGATCCAGCAGTGTGGGCGGCACCTCCGGGTCGAGCTCCACGAACCTGTCCGGGTCTGCGGTGATCTGTGATTTGAGCTCTCCCAGGTTGTGGGCTTCATCCAGGGCGGCGCGGAGAATCCGATGCAGATCACGATAGCCGATATTCTCCGGAAGCTCACCGGCGTCCAGTCTGTCCACCAGCTGGGCGAAAAGACTGGCCTCCGAAAGACTGAACAGGGTGTTCATGAACTCCCAGCGGGGCTCGGCTAGGTCCACGAAGGTGCTCGAGTACGTCTCCCGCTGGGCCTCGAAGGACAGAGGGCTGGTGCCGTGTTGAGCCTGGATGACGTAGCCGAAGCGCGTCGCTTTGACCAGGTTGCCCAGCTCCAGGTCGAAGGCCAGGCCCTGGATCACGCTCGCCGGATCGAAGGACAGTCCCCGGACGGGCCATCCTCTGAGGGTCAGGGGCTCCAGGGCGGACTCGAATGCTGCCCGCTCCCAGGTTTCGGTACGGTAGTGAACCAGGGTGTAGTCCATGTCGTATCCGACGGCACGGATGGAACGGAGGTTCAGGGTACGGTTGCACCACACCCGCCGCTGCGCCGGGACCGGTTGCCGAACTTCCATGCTCTACTCTACCACACAGGGGCACGGAAGGTCATCGCATCACCAGTCGAGAAACTAAGGCGCATCTTCCCTCTTTTTTCTTTTTTTCTTATTTGATCTTTTCTTGGACCGCAGCCACTGGAAGAAGGCTAGATTGATGCATCCAAAGGTCGTTCCGAAAATCGTTATGTCGATGATGAGGGAAGGATTGTGGAGTCCATGGACCATGCTGCCGATTTCCTGTTGATGTACTACTTCTCGACGATCCTGCGAACGACCTGCAGTAGCTGTTCTTTGTCCACCGGTTTACGGATGAGCTCGATCACCCCGGAAATGTAGATATCATGACGCTCGCTGGGGGATACATCCTTGGAAGCAACGATTACCTTCAGGGTTGGATTGCTCTTGCGCAGGGATGCTATAATCTCCGGCAAGCTTTGCCCCGTTGCGGAGATATCGATGATCAGGAGACGAATCGCACCGGCAAATGATCTGAACAGGTCGTCGGCCTGCTCCCTGTTCTCTGCCGTCAAAACCGGATAGCCGATCGCCTCCAGGGTCCTTTGTATCAAAGGCTCGGTCTCAGCGCCCAGCAGCAGGATGATTTCGTTTCGCACCCGAAATTTCTCCACGTTGGGGATGTTCATTTTACTTTCCGTAAACGCCTGAATACCGCTGGATGGATTTCGCGAGGATCCTCAAGGCTTCCTCGCGGGAACAGGTCTCCGTGACGGAGGTCTTGGAATGTTCCAACGCCTTGTATACGTCGAAGAAGTGAGACACTTCATCGATCGTATGCTTGGGAAGGCCCGAGATATCCTGATACCCATTGTAGGTCGGATCCTTGAACGGGATGGCAATGATCTTCTCATCGACCTGCTCGTTGTCGATCATCCTGACCACGCCGATCGGGTAGCAGTCCACCTCCGTCAGGGGGTCCAGGATTTCAGAGCATAAAACGAGAACATCCAGAGGATCTCCGTCGTCGGCGAGGGTTCTGGGAACGAATCCGTAGTTCATCGGATAATGAGTCGAGGTGAAAAGAATCCGGTCCAATCGAATCAAGCCCGTCTCCTTGTCCAGCTCGTACTTCTTCTTGCTACCTTTGGGTATTTCCACTATGGCGGTGAAGCCCGCAGGCTGAATCCTCTGCGGATTAAAGTCGTGCCACGGGTTCATGGAACCGTAGCCAAATCACTCATGATCGAAGCAGAACGCCACCATTCGTAGTAGGTCGACTGCAGCTGCTCCACGGAAGGAAAGGGGTAGAACAGCAAGTCTTCGCCGCTGCCCAGGTAAACACCGCTTGCCACTGTTTGATACGGGAATGCCTGCGGATGGATCCTGTCCACGGTCTTGGTTCCCTTGCCGGGATTGTCCCGCAGCTCCACCAGGCAATCGCGGAGATGGTTTATCGCCCGGTAGGGCAGATCGTTGGCGCCGCCGTTCTCCGGATCCGACGCCAGCTCTCCGAGACGCAGGTCTACGAAGCAGATCTTCGGGACATGGATGGGATTGCCGGGATCGGTGATATAGCGGGTGAATCGGATCGGATCCAGGGTGCTGACGATCCGGGGGTGAACCGGGCAGATCTCTTGATAGAGATTGTAAGGCTGGACATGCTCCGGTTCCTTTCCGGACGGCGCCAGTTCCAGAACACGTCCGTCCGGTGTCGCCATGAAGAGATTTTGTATTGAGCTCAGAGGAATCCTTTCCAAAACGCGGTAAACCGACAGATACATGGAGCGCTTGGGCTCGCCGTTGGGGTGAGGGACGCATTTGTTCTCGATGTCTCGAAGATTGAAAGGTGTTTTTCCCAGGTCGCCGAGAGAAAAGAACATTGCCTGGCCGCGGGTCCGTTTTTTCGTACCCACGGCCAGGTAGGTGCCGAACTCCAAAGGCGGAAGCATGGAGGCGATCAAGGCCTCCGGTATCATCGAGAGATACAAGTATGCACTCACCATTCCCTCCCTCTGCTGATCGATTGTATATATAACGTAGATAGAATTGCTTTCAGCAGCCTTACTGCAACATTACATTTTTGAAAGGAACAACATCACCAAACCTTTCAATTTTGTAATGGTTCTGAAATCCCCCGGAAACGATTGCCGCCGTATTATTAGTTGAGAATCCCTTTCCGGTAGAACCACGATCCATTATAATGAGCGGGGGAGGTGCGGAAAAGCGCGGGTTGTTGCCAACGGCTATGATGGAGTTATGAGCATGCGGATATTGATCATCGAAGATGACCAGCAGATCGCCTCCTTTGTCACAAAAGGCCTCCAGCAGGCCGGCTTTGCCGTAGATCATGTTTCAGACGGGGAGGAGGGGCTGCAGATGGCGGAGCTCAACCCATACGATGCGATGGTCATCGACATCATGCTCCCCGGATTGGACGGCTTTTCCGTGATCGAAAGGTTGCGATCCGGCGGAAACACGACTCCGATTCTAGTGCTGAGCGCCCGGGGATCCCTGGATGACAAACTGAAGGGCTTCCAGACCGGCAGCGACGACTATCTGACCAAGCCTTTTTCCTTTTCAGAGCTGCAGGCCAGATTGCAGGCCCTGCTGCGGCGTACGACTCGTGGGCAGAGGCAGAATGTGCTCGAGGTCGGCGATCTGAAAATGGATCTGTTGAGCCGAAAAGTCAGTCGCGGCAGTCGGGAAATCGAGCTGCAACCCCGGGAGTTCGCTCTCCTGGAATATCTGATGCGAAACTCGGGGAATGTAGTTTCCAAGACCATGATCCTGGAGCACGTTTGGGACTACCATTTCGATCCTCAGACGAACGTGGTGGATGTACTGGTTCACCGCCTGCGGAACAAGATCGACAAGGATTTTCAAACCAGGCTGTTGCACACGGTTCGAGGCGTGGGCTATGTCCTCAAAGTCCCTTAGTTTCCGCTTAACCATCATCTTTGCTGCTGTCTTTGTTGCCGGGTCCCTCCTGCTCGCCGCCGCCACCTACGCCTTACTTGCGAATTCTCTTCGCCGTGATGATTCGGCGGAGATACGGTCCCGTCTTCTCGAGTTCTGGGCGATCTATCAGACAGGGAAGCTCGAGCTGATCCGCAAAGAGCTGACCCTGGAACGCCTGGTCATGGAGGAGAGGTTGTACATGCTGCGCATAGCCGGCCGGAGCAACAACACTCTGTATCTGTACGTCCCCGCCTATTGGACGGAATACAACCTCGGCCTCCTGGAAGCGGTTCCTGTGATCCGAGAGGGAGACCTCATCCGGCTCCACTCCGGAAACGATCGCAGCATGCTGGAGATCTCCTCTTTGAAGCTTCCCGATGGGAATATCCTGCAGATCGGAATCAGCACGAAGAGACGGCAGGAGGTGCTTCAGCGCTTTCGGCGTATCTTCGTTCTGGTTTTTCTTCCTCTGGGTGGATTGAGTCTTCTGGGGGGGTTCCTGTCGTCCTCCCGTTCGCTCAAACCTGTCCGCCACCTGGTCGAGGTGACGAAGGGTATCATCGATACCGGCAGGATGAACGCCCGCGTGCCTTCGCGGGGTTCGGGGGATGAACTTGATGAGCTGGTGGGGCTTTTCAATCGCATGCTGGCCAAGATCGATTCTTTGATCGCCGGAATGCGCCAGTCCCTCGACAATGTGGCCCATGATCTGCGCACTCCCATGACGCACCTGCGGGGCACCGCGGAATTGGCGCTCCAGGGCGCAGAGCAAATCGGTGCCTATCAGGAAGCGCTGGCTTCCTGCATGGAGGAGTCGGCGCGTATCCTCAACATGCTGTCGAGCCTGATGGATATTTCCGAAGCAGAGACGGGGGTCATGAAGCTGGATCGCAAGACTATCGATCTGTCTTCGGTAGTTGACGATATGGTGGAGCTGTACGGGTACAGCGCCGAAGAAAAAAATATCACGATCGCCCGGGAATCGGGAGAATCGGTCATCGTCTCTGCAGATCTAAATCGGATCCGTCAGGTCATCGCCAATCTGCTCGACAATGCGATCAAGTACACCCCGGAGCAAGGAACGATCACGGTAGCCACCGGCAGGCAGGGGGAACAGGCGGTGGTGACCATCCGCGACACGGGCCCCGGCATACCCCCCAAAGACCTACCCCATATCTGGGATCGTTTGTTTCGCGGAGATCAGAGCCGCTCCCAGCCGGGCTTGGGTTTGGGTTTGGGGCTGGTGAGGGCGATTGTTCAGGCCCACGGCGGAGAGGTCGGAGTCGATAGCAGTCCGGGGAGAGGCTCCAGCTTCATCGTTCATCTTCCCCTCTAGGCGGTCCCCCATCCTTGTGAAGTAGCATCTCCCTTAAAACTGTATTCCCTTACGAAACTGTAATCTCTTCGAAAGGCTGGCGACAGCGAGCAGGGATACATTGATCGTAGTGCAGGCAGAACATGAATGATAGAAATTACACCCGGAGTATCGAAGCAGTCGTTCCCCGGCCATGATGGGTAGGGAGAGGGAGAGCGACGAGCCTATAAAAAGGAAGGGAGATCAAAGAGATGAACTACGGCATCTTGTTTCAGTATTGGTGGCTGCTGGTTCCGGCTATCGTCTTGGGCTTGATCGCCCAATCGATGGTCAGGAATACCTATCGGAAATACAGCCAAGTGCCAACCCATGCGGGGATAACCGGTGTTGAGGTTGCCCGGCGCATCCTCGATAACCACAGGCTTCAGGACATACCGATTGAATCGATAGCTGGCGC
Organism: uncultured Spirochaetaceae bacterium; assembly: GCA_964588525.1. GTDB lineage: Bacteria > Spirochaetota > Spirochaetia > SZUA-6 > DRHE01 > JAFGQJ01. Next base: position 809 of record CAZPQC010000005.1, on the reverse strand, counting down.
GCTTTCCGATCACTACGACCCGCGCTCGAAGACGCTACGACTTTCTGAAGCGATCTACAATGGTAACAATGCCGCGGCTATCGGAGTTGCGGCACATGAAGCCGGACATGCTATTCAACACTCCCGGTCCTACTTTCCACTGGCGATGCGAAATACGGTCTATCCGGTCGCTTCCTTCGGATCAAAACTTGGTCCGATGATCGTGATTGGCGGTTTGATCTTCGGTGCCTTGCAGCCACTCATCACCGTCGGTATCGTTCTGTTTGCCTTTGGGGTAGCTTTTTCCATAATCACCCTGCCGGTGGAGATCAACGCTTCAGCTACCGCGCTGCAGATCCTGCGGCAGGATCGCTACCTGAACGAAGAAGAGCTGCAGGCAGCGAAGAAAGTTCTCACCGCCGCCGCTCTGACGTACGTCGCTGCAGCCCTTGCCTCCGTGCTCACCCTGGTGCGACTCGTTCTATTGGGCCGCAGGAGTTAGACAGACGCTGATTCCGGACCAGCAAAGACTCCTCTGTGCTGCATGTTCAATTCGAGTCTATCGCCGAATCGGTTCGGGACAGGATCGTCGCCTTGTTGTACAGAATTACAGATCTGTAACCTTTCGGACAGGAGCCGGAAATATCCAACGGTTACCTTACTGACAGGAGCCTTGAGCTCCTCAAATCTTAAGAGGGGGCTACCATGGACGACGATAAAGATAAAAAATCACCATCCTTTAAGCCGTTCAGGGGTGGTAAGTACGGACCGATGCTGGGGTATCTGATCGCCACCCTGCTAGTAATCACTATGATGAACTATTTCCTGGC